>NZ_CP022222.1:8196385-8497380 GCF_009930815.1 Bradyrhizobium sp. CCBAU 051011
ATCATTTCTCTTGTGACCCTACGGGGAATCGAACCCTGATCTGCGAGCTTTGATTTGAGCTTGGAAATGGACCAAAAAGCACGAAAGACTAGAAGTAGAGCCAAGAATCGGAGGCTTTCAATCGTACTCAAGTTAACCAGGATTAGTCAGACTTTATCACTTTTTTGGCTTGGGCAACCACGCAGTATTATTAGCAAAGGCGATACGGCAAAGGTGATGAAGCATAACGTAAAAGCCGCCATATGGCGGCTTCTGCGTTGAAGAGACCAAGCTGGCGACCGAGCAAGTGAGCCCTCATCGACCAACGTCCGCGTCAGCGGCGAATGGCGAAAGGCGAATGGTCTAAAAGATCGATGGATGTCAATCCGCCCTTTAATTGCGGGTTGTTGTCAAGCTGCCATTCCTTCTCTCCAGTGGCACGCCGGTGGCGATTGCTCCGTCGGAGCTGGTCGGGGTTGCGGAGACGGAGCGATCGCGGTTCGGCGAGACGATCGCCTAGGGAGATCGGATAATGGATGCGTCTGGCAAGTCCTACTATGGCCCAATACTCGATAATGCTCCGCTGTACACAGACCTTAGCGGCTGATCAATTTGAGGTATCAATCAAAACAGGCTCGGAACGTCAAAGCACGGCAACGTGTATTGGTCTGCAATCTTGCCTCGCCCAACCGTCCGACAAACTCCGCTTGCGCTTGGTGGTTGCCGAGATCGAGAAGTTCAGCACGAAGCGCAGACACTTTGAACAGCGATGCACTTCATCATCGTCGGCGCTCGACGTATCGACAGCGCAATCGAACGTCATTTTGACAACACCTTCCTGTCCGCCTCGAACGCTTCCTGATCTTTCGGGTCGGCAAGCTCAAACCAAGAGCCGGGTGCATACGTGGCGATAAGCTTGGCAAAGAACGATTGTGGCTCCCAATCTTGCCCTTCGCGCTTCTCGAAAATGATGACTCCGTCGCGGGTGAAATAGCTAGACCCGGGAACAATGCAGTCGACCGAAAGCTCGACGCGCCACAGGTCGCCTTTCGCGGTTTGCTGCTCATCTATCGTCGGCGAGTAATGCACTCCAACCGGATCGCCGATAGTGCAGCGGCCACGCCGCAGAAGATCGCCCAACTTGCCCTGCGCGGTGGTTACGAAGTTGAAGTTGGCGGGATTATGCAGAAAGCGACGGTTCACGCCGCTTTCGTCGTTTGTGACTTCGTCGGCAATGAGCGAGAGTGCGAACGCCTGCCAGCCTAGTTCCATCGGCTTTGCATACGGTGCCACAATTTTCAATGTGCCATCGGACGCCACCTCCCAGGTGACAGTATATTCTTCGTTTGTTTTATCGGCCCGGTGTTTGGCCCACGAAAAGATAACTGGCTCGCCCGAGTCGATCTTTTGTCCAACCTCCCATCCCCTGGGGATGAAGTGTGCTACCTTCGCGACCTTGGTGAAGATTTGCTCCGCTGTCTCACCATCCTGCGCTCGCCAGGTTGATTTGACCTTATCGATAAGTGGGTTGTCGCTCGTACGAACGCCATCGCTCTTACCGGCCAGCCCGCCCGGAAAAATGAACCATACGCCAAGGCCGACACAGAGACCAAGACCGAGACAAAACCAAAGCACACGCCTATCGATCATTTTCTCCTACCCCGCGCCGCTATCCTTTGTCCTTATATCCGCGCAGAATTGTATCTTGAGGATAGTCGCGACGCAGCTACCAGGATTGGTTGGGATCCAACCCAATTCCATTCGCCACCGGCTGCTGGCGATCTGATGCAGGTGCCAACATATTTCTGCGGAGCGGGCCCAAGGAGGTTCCTGGCCATTTGGTTAGCTCGTCTTTTCAAGTAACATCTCCGCTGGCGTTGGAGATACATTTCATAGGGCATGGTACGAACTGGCCACCAATTCTCACCCGAACGGCTCGAAGAGCTTCGGCGTATATACAGAGAGGTGTCGGGGGAGGAGATCACTGCAGCAGAGGCGAGCGATATCGCGCATCGCTCGTCGCGCCCTATAGATTGCTTCCCTGCCATTTGCACGACGAGTCCGCGCAGCCTCCTCCTTTGCCACCACCTCCGGCTCAAATCGCTCCGGAAGACGTCTGACGTTGTGCAGGATGCGCTGACCGTCGTCGGCCTGCATGTCGCGCAGATCATGCGAGCTTCGCGGCCATCAATGATACCGCTAGAAACCCGAAGCGGCTGATCTCGAGTGGGTTAGGCTTTCGTTATAAGCGCACTGTCATCATTTGCGGTCGAGACGGCACTCGCGTGGTGATCTTCCCCCGAAAAAATGGACAGGGTTAAGCTGCTTTTAGCTCCATCTCGATCGGGCTGATAAAGCCGATGGCGGAGTGACGACGAGTCCGATTGTAGAAGCCCTCGATATAGGCAAAGATATCCCGTGTGGCTTCTGCCCGTGTTGCATAGTGCCTGTGGTGGACGAGCTCCGTCTTGAGCGTGTGAAAGAAGCTCTCCATCGGAGCATTGTCATAGCAGTCGCCCTTGCGGCTCATTGACGCCCTGAGGCCGGCGGATTACATCAGCTTGCGGTAATCCGCCGAGGCATATTGAACGCCGCGATCGGAATGGTGGATCAGGCCGGCACTTGACCGCTGCGCCGAGATCGCCATCCGCAAAGCCGCCAAGGGCAGGTCGGCGCGCAAATGATCCGCCATCGCCCAGCCGACAATCCTGCGGCTGTACAGATCCATGACGGCGGCCAGATAGAGCCAACCCGGATCGGTCTCGATGTAGGTGATATCGGCCAGCCAGATCTGGTTCCGAGCAGTGGCGATGAAGTTGCGGTCGAGCAGATTCGGGGCGATCGGCAGGTCGTGGCGGCTGTCGGTGGTCCGCACCCGGCGTGGCCGCGCCATGATGGCCCTGATGCCGTGACGCCGCATCAACCGCTCGATGCGACCACGGCTCGCCCCGCGGCCCTGAGCCTTCAACTCGACATGGATACGCGGGCTGCCATAACGCCCGCGGGTGTCGCGGTGGACCCGCCTGATGTCGTCGACGAGGTCACGATTGGCAGCAGATCGTCGGCTCTCCGGGCGCGAGCGCCAGGCATAATAGCCGGCCGGCGAGACGCCGAGCACGTCGCACAGGAGCGTCACCGGATAGTCGGCGCGGCGATCTTCGATGAAGCGGAATCTCATGTCCGTGTTCCAGCAAAGATCGCGATCGACTTTTTTAAAATGTCGCGCTCCATGCGCAGCCGCTCGTTCTCTCGCTGCAAACGCGCGATCTCTGCCGCGTGGTCCGCCGACGGCAGCGTCGCCTGCGTTGTGGGGCGCCGCGTCGCCGCCGTCGGCTCCAGCCGAGCCCCTCGCTGCTCCATCCACCGCCGCAGCACGGAATCGCGCAGCCCAAGCTCCTTGGCAACAGATCCGATCGAGCGCCCGCTCGACGCTACGAGATCAACCGCTTGCCGCTTGTAGTCGTCCGTAAACGACCGACGTTGACGTCCTTCCATCCGACACCTCCTGGCTCTTCGAGCCTACTACAGGTGTCCATCAATTCGGAGGAGGTTCATGGGGCAAGAGATCGACATACGGGGGCGGCTAACGAAGATGCTCACAAGCGTGGCGCGCCCTGCTCGCGTGCTCGCCCGATAATTGTAAGAAACCGGACGAGCCCAGTGTGCGGTGGCGGGCCTGCTAGCAAAGACACTCGACTTCTTACCCGCCCTCCATCAGCGTGGGAAGGCCGATCATCCTCGCTGGAGTTGGGATCAACACGAAAGTTGGATCGCTTTACCTTGCGACGAACAAGAAAAAGGATGCATCAACCGGCGCACTGCTAGTCTGGCAGTTCACCCAAACTGCATTGTCGTTGCCGGCCCGGTCAGCAGTGTTACACCAAGCGTTTTCCGCACCGATCGTCAAGGTGTCGGCCTGAACCCATCGGCTCCAACCGTTGATTGCTTGGACATTGTGTCCGAAATCGATCTGATATATGCCAGCCCCTAACCTCTTGGTGTTCGCGGTGTTGCAACCGAAGCAGCCCGCTATGCTGCCGTCTGAGTTGATTGCCGCTGTTAAAAACACGACTCCTCTGGTCGGCTGCGCTGAGCCCGGCGCAACACTGAGAGCGCGCTCCTGCCCTGGAAGGGTGTTGTTATCTGTCTAGCCGTCTGTGCGACGGCAACACTGGAAAGGGCGATTCCCAAACACGTTAGTGCGATAGTGGCGACAGAGCGATCCATGATATCTCTCCTCTACTATTTGCGAACGCCCCCTACCTCGGCAAGACGGCGCTTAACCAGCTTCCACCTTCGTTAGGAACGGTGGCATGCTTCCGTCGCCCTAAGCAACAGCCAATCCTGGTAGGGTCACCTGTTATTACATCTCGCCTACCTTAGGTACCATTTTCGATACGGCTGAGATCGTGTCCCGTGGCGTGGGTAGGTGAAGTGGGAGCGCAGGGATGTAAAGTCATTCCGAGGTACGCATCCGGCGTCGACCGCGGGCTGGTTGGATTATTCAGGCGGACACCGCTTATGCAATCCCGGGCTTTTTCATCCGGACGAGTTGGAGTCCGAAGTCGGCGAACGTCTTGATGCCGTCTTGATCGACGCCGTAGACCCAGATGACGCCTTCTCGAATCAAGCGAACGTCGTGAAGTTTTTGAAACTCGGCAACACAAGTAAAAAAAATAGGTGCCGCTCACGCTCGGGCACTTGCGCGGGACTATTCTCTCAATTCGGGCGTGGTCTCGGACGCCCCTATCAGTTTCAGGAGGTGATCAGCCCCCTATACGAGGTAACCTCGCTGTTGCTGGTTTCGCTGCTCATCTGGCTGCTTGAGGGAGGCTAATATGACAACGGTGGTAGCGCTGGACGTATTTTCGGGTAACTCGAACCCGAGTTGGCAACTGACGGCCGCACAAGAGAAAGAACTAGACGACCGGATCAGAGCCTCGTCGACCTTCACCCACTCGAGGCCATCCGGTGTCGTCGGCGGATTAGGATACCGCGGGTTTCATATCGCGCAGCACGTCGAAAGCCTGACCGGGCCGAAACGCCTGTTTGTGCACGAAGGCATCCTCGATCGAGGCCTTGGCCTTGCCAACTACGTTGCCGATTCCGACATCGAGGACTGGCTGATCACGACTTCGGCGAGCGCCATAAACGACGAAGTCCGCCGGCACGTCAGTTCGCGCACGGCCACCCATGCTCAGGCTAGGTTTGATGGCAATTTGGCGGGCGCACCTTCATGCCCGCAATGTCGCGCCGTTGATGCGCCAGCCTACAACCCGGGCCTCTGGAATGTTCCCAACATTCAGCCCTACAACAACTGCTACAACTACGCGAACAACAACGCGACAAATACCTTCGCTCAGCCAGGTCGCGCCAGTGGACATCCCGCAACGGCCATGGCTTGCAGCAATGTGGCCTCCGCAGCTCAATCGGATGGACTGAAGCCGGTAAAGAACTTCTCGAGCCCCTTGGCCGCAGGTTCCGGCTGGTACGTCGCTCTGGTCGTTTGGCCACAGAATGACTATCATTGGTATCGACAAGACAACGTTGGATGTTGGTCGCATAAGCCGGGTCAAACGGCGGCGAGGAACGTCGATAATGCTGGCGCTGCAATTTCCGATCCGCAGACTTGCAATCGCGGCCCTTATACTGATTTCTGTAGTTACATGGTCACAAGCCGAAGCGTTCACATCCGATGAGGCTTGGCCCCAGACGCGGCAAGCTAGGAACTCGATGGAACAGCTACCCGATCGCGCTCAGGTCGAAATTGACATTTTTTCTGGCCGTCCCAATCCGAAGTGGGAGCTTGGACGCACAGAAATAACTGCACTTCTAAGGCTGCTCAAAAAAGCGCGGAAAGTGAAAGCTCCGGCCGGTGCGGCGGACGGACTCGGCTTTCGCGGCTTCAAAGTGAGCTTTATGACGGGGGGCTCTGGACGAGAACTCCGTGTCAAGGGCAACTCCGTATCCGACGGAGCTCAACATTTCTCTGATGATCGGAGGACAATCGAAAAATTCCTTTTGGCGAAGATGCCTCGTGAGCTTCACGATCAATTTCTGAGCGTTTTGCCTCATTAGCTCGCATTTCTCACATCACTGATTGTTTGGGTGGAGGCACGAGGCTATTTTTGCTGGCCCGGTTTCGCGCGGTGCAGCGTAGTGGATGTGGTGAGCGGAACGACAACAAGCGTCAGGGCCGAAACCTCGCACAATGACCCACGGACGGACGTACCACTCGCCCCTTCCGTCCTGCTCAGTGCCGACATTCATTAGCGTTCTATTCTCGCAACCCAGCCTGCGCGAAGAGATTTAGGCGAAAGCGTGAACGCGCATCTCCTGGACCACAATATCGTGTGAACAGGAGAACAGACGGGGCCCGTCACTAGGCCGCGCCAAGTTGAGGGATGCGTTTTGTGGCTGGTTACTCCTCAGGCAACGTGTAGTCCTGCTCGTCGAACAACCATTCCATGACCTCCGGCGACATTGGAGCGCCTTGCCACAGCAATGCTTTCGGCACGATCAGCTTTGAAGGCAGAGTACGGGAGGCTGCACAAGGCTGTGCTGGCAATTGTGCGTGACGATGCGGTCTGTCGCCGGCTCATGACAGTACCGGGCTAGGTCCCCTGGTGGCTGTTACCTACAAATCGGCGATTGATGACCCTCATCGCATCGTAATACCAATCAGGAGAAAAGGACGTCACGGGCCGAATCACGCTTGCCGGAGACGAGAGATAGTCGCACGGTGTTGTATCGGCAGACACCTCGACCCTCAACTTGTCCTGAATGAAATGGAGTCGTGCGTCACAATCTCGGATCAGCTCAGCCCACGTTTTCACCCACACCTCAGAGTTTGCAGTCTTTAGTCGTGCGTGAAGAACTTCCAAGCCATTGAGCGGGAGTCGAATTTTCTGGCGAGAGGCGTTTTGAGATTGCAAGCTTTCGGGCTTTGGGGGCCCAAAAGCTTGCAATTTTGCTTTTGAGGATTCCGTCGAATCGCGGGTCATGATTCCTTCGGTGGACCGGAGGGAACGATGAAGCCAAAGGAACGACGCGACGGCGGCCAAGCCGATCTTCTGCGCTCGCGGCTGGACGCGATCATCGACTTGAACCATGCCCTGGTAAAGCTGGCGCGGACGATCGACTGGTCGTTCCTCGAAGAGCGGTTCGGCGCGGTCTACGAGGACAAGCCGGGCCGGCCGCCGCTGCCGACACGGCTGATGGCGGGCCTGGCCATCCTCAAGCACACCTACGACCTCTCCGACGAGGTGCTATGCGAGCGCTGGGTGGAGAATCCCTATTACCAGTTCTTCTGCGGCGAGGAGTTCTTCCAGCACCGCCTGGTGTTCGACCGCTCCTCGTTGACGCGCTGGCGCCAGCGTATGGGCGAGGAGAAGCTGCAAGCCCTGCTGCAGGAGAGCCTTGCGGTCGCCACCAAGACCGAGGCGATCAAGCCGTCCGACCTCAATCGGGTCATCGTCGACACCACGGTGCAGCCCAAGAACGTGATGTTCCCAACCGATGCGCGGCTCTTGAACCGGGCCCGCGAGATCCTGGTTCGGCTAGCCAAGGGCGCCGGCATCAAGCTGCGTCAGTCCTATGGGCGAGTCGGCAAGTTTGCCCTGATCAAGCACCAGCGCTATGCCCATGCCAAGCAGTTCAAGCGCGCCAATCGGGCCTTGAGGACGCTGCGAACCTATCTCGGCCGCGTCATCCGCGACATCGCCCGCAAGCTCGACGGCAACGTCGGCTTGTTCGATGGGGTCGCGCTCGACCGCATGCTGGCGCTGGCGCGATGCGTGCTCGACCAGAAGCAGCGCCAGCGGGGCCCCAAGGTCTACTCGCTGCACGCGCCGGAGGTGGAGTGCATCGGCAAGGGCAAGGCTCACCGGCCTTACGAGTTCGGGGTCAAGGTCTCCGTCGCCACCACGCTATCGCACGCCAAAGGCGGCCAGTTCGTCACCCATGTGAAGGCGCTGCCCGGCAACCCCTATGATGGTCACACGCTCAAGATCGTGATCCCGGAAATGGAGGTGCTGATCGGCAACATCATCGAGCGCCTCGTTCTCGACAAAGGCTATCGCGGCCACAATGCGCCACCCGACTACAAGTTCAGGGTGTTCATCTCAGGCCAGAAGCGGCGGGTGACGCCAAAGATCAAACGCGAGCTGCGCCGGCGTTCCGCCGTCGAGCCGGTCATCGGCCATCTCAAATCCGAGCATCGCATGGGGCGTAACTACCTGTGGCACCGCCAGGGCGATGCCGCCAATGCCGTTCTCGCCGCAGCGGGCTACAACTTCCGGCGTCTCATCCGCTGGCTCGAGCTCTTGTTGCGCCAGTTCCTCGCCCAGCTCACGGTCCGACTTCAATTCGTCCCGAGTTGAAATCCGGCGTTCTTCACGGCCGACTCTTTAAGAAAAGTCCGACTGGGCGGTCCTTCTGCGTTATCCGTGAAGTGATCGAAGAGTCATATTCTCCGGTAACAAGGAAGAACGTCCACTGCGTGTCGGTGCGGGAGTAGTCAGGTTGTGCCATCAGGGCATTTACGTAGTCTTCTAACTGATCAAGTTCCTTGCGGCCGACTTTCAGGGATGGGCGCTTCAATTCGATGACGATAAACTCGCGCTTGGTTTGATCGGGATGCGGCACGCATCCGTCCCAGAAAGTTGTCGAGCCGGGCAGACGACCCGTCTACTTTCTTCACTCGCTTCTTCGAGGCTTTATTGCCAAATTCCTGCGACACCCGCTCCATAACTCGGGTGAGTCCGATCTCCGAATCCGATCTCCGAAAGAGCGATGTGAAACCGCTCACCGACCATCCAGGTGTTGTCCCTGATTATGACATCCAGCTCCCCGCGCTCTCGTGTGGTGTGTCGATATTCCGGATTGAAAACCATTCCTTTCAAGACTTCCAGAGCCACTACGCGCTCAGCAATCAAGCTTGAAGCTGTGATAATACTCCCAAGCTCGGTCTTCTCCAGTAGTGACGAAAATTCGTCCTGCCTCGTTTTTGGCAAGTTTACAACCGCACGCAAGATGGTCGATAAGGAATCCGGATTGTGCCTTCGCCTCCTTCAAGAAAGTCAGCGTCATCTTACGTAGTGAAGCGTCGGCTTTTGTAAAGTCCTTCGAATAAGAAGAGACAGCATAGGTGGCAATCTCGAAGACCTGCCGCTCCTTCCGTTCGATCTCGTCTCGTGGCTCACCATCATACGGACAAGTGCCGCTCCTAATCTTATAGCAGCGTGCCGAAAGAGTGGTTCGAGACTCTGATCAAGAGATCAAAGAAGTTCTATAAAAGACGAACCCCGCTTTCGCGGGGCTCTCGGAGGGGCGGTGCCGAACACTGGGCTGTCGTCGCGTCCATGGTCGAGACTTGCAAGATCAACGACGTCGATCCGCTCGCCTATCTCACCGACGTCCTGAGAAGGATCGTCAACGGGCATCCAAACCGCGACATCGACCAGCTACCGCCCTGGGCCTACCGCGCTCAAGCCCTCAAAGCCGTGGCCTGAAAACGACCCTTACCTTGCATCCACACTATACCAATGTGTAGCTGCGGTAGCCACGGGGATGAATTGGCACGAAGCCGGGATCATTGTGGGCCGTATGGCTATGAACACTCAGGTTTACGCTCAATTCGGGGAGGCGCAGGAACGCACAGCTGATGGCCGTGCAGCTGCACTATACTCCAGTTTGATCGCTGACCTCAGTCAGCTGAATTTCGCAGACGCGGATGACCGCCGAGCCTTCCCTCCGACCCTACACAGCATATTCGCAAGGCATGGACTGTTCGGGCTCACCACACCAGGAGAGCACGGCGGATTAGCTCTTCCCTTGCAAGAGGCCATCGACATCATCTCCGCCACTGCATCCTTCGATGTCTCCGCTGCCTCTACCCTGGTCATCCATAACTTCCTGGCCTTGCCCTGCATCGAAGCGGCACCGCACATCCCCGAACAAAAGCATATCATTTGGGGTGCCACACGCGGCGATCTCTGCGCTTTCGCTTTGACGGAGCCTGGAGCTGGCTCTGCCCCGAGGCATATAGAGGCTTCGGCTCTCATGCACGAAGACAGAGTTCGTATCTCTGGCCGCAAGATTTGGATCGGCCTCGCTGACTGGGCTCGCTGGATCGTTTGCTTTGCGCGCGCGTCTGGTCCCGATGCGAAAGGTCGGCTCGTTGGTGTACTCGTTGACAGGCAGGCTCCAGGCCTGAAGGTCACGCACGAGCATCGCACGCTCGGTCTACGTGGCATTATTCAGAATACTCTGGAGTTTCAGGATGTCGAGGTGCCGCGTGCTTACGTGCTCTCTCGCGATCAAGACGGCTGGGGCGCGGCGGCATCTAGTATGAACCGCGGCCGTATCGGTGTGGCTGCTATGGGTCTTGGATCGCTTGAGCGCGCTATCCAGGTCGCAGCCTCTTATGCAAGCCATCGTCGACTCGGTAAACTGCGCATGATCGAGAACAGCTACATCGAGCAGTTATTTGGGCAGATGGTGCTGCGGCGGGAGGTAGTGAAGGCGATGCTGGTCGCATCCTGCCGACTTGTTTCAGCGCAGGGCGCGCCCAACGTCCACCTTGCGTCGGCAACGAAGGTTTTGTCCTCGGAATGGTGCGGCCTTGTCGCTGATCAATGCGTCCAGCTGTTAGGTGGCCGTGGTTACGATGAGGGAACGCCTTTAGCCAAAATCTATCGAGACGCTCGCATCCTCCGCATCTTCGAAGGTCCGACTGAGGCGCTCCTATCACATCTCGGCCGCTGCCTCCTCTCTAAAGCCACGCGTGACGAGATAGCCGATCTCTTTCGGTCAGTTGGTGCGGCATCAGTCCATGCTGCTGCAATTGAGGAACTCTCTGCGCTCAATGAGACAGACGGTGCCGCGCTGATCTATGCGGGTTGGCTCACCACACTGGGACTGGCACAGGCGGTCATGTCTGCTGGTTGCTTCTCTGCCTCAGATTGCGCCGCAGCAGCGGCTGACCTGGTCAGTTCCGAATTAGCAACTCTCCGTGCTCGCGCGCCGGCACGGCAATCTTTCGAAGGCCGCAATCGGGCCAGTCGGACTCTGACCACCTTCCTTCAAGACGCGGCTTGTTCCATTCGCTCACCTGTCCTCACAGACGATTACCTCAAATTGGTGCAGTATGTCTGAGATCTAGCGGATGCCGGACGTCTTTCCACGTGGTGGTGCCGCGCGCGACGACGCAGCTTCGGAAAGCCGAGGCGTCCCTGAGCACTTCTTCTTGCCCCGCCGATCGCGCGGGGCATTTTTCAATATCGTTCGACGGGACGACATAGTTGGGAGCGACTATGCCGGTCGGAGAAACGCCTTGCAAGGATTCTTGGCCCTGCTTGTCCAAAGCCTCGAAGCCTCCACAGTGGCGCATCTGGCCGGCGGATAACGCAAAAGTCTGACCTCCAGCTTCTCGCCCACCGAGGAACAAAACCAGAGGCCGCAGGAGGAACAGTTGAAATCGCTCCGCGGCGAGAAAGCACATCTCGGGAGTCCGAGTTGGGCCATAACCCGCCAAAGAAGAGCGAGTCCCAAATTCTGAGGTTCTCTCGATACGGATCGAGTAACTTTGGACTCGCGTACTCGGCGCGCTAGTGCGAGCGCGTGCAAAGCGCCTCCATTGAATATGAGCGTCGGTTGATGCAAGTCAATGCTGCGACCGCGGCACACGTATAGAAGCAATAGGCAGCGGGCCGTTTCTCTCTCCAGGATCAAGGGGGCGCCGACCGAGTACAGCTTCATAGTCAGTCAGAACATTGCAGCCAACGATCATGCAAATACGGATCCGGTGACGACGTTACGGGCCATCGCCAACGCGGCTAAACTAGGTTTGGTCTACCTCCTCGTAAAGAGATTCCGGCCGGTCATTTTGTGAAAGTTCCAGTCCGATCCCACGTAGTACAGCTTCCATCGCGTTGGAATTTTATCGCCAGCTACACGGCCATTCCAGATCGTGATTGTACTGCAGTTTGGAGCTGTGGGTGACGTCCAATTGACGTAGAAATCTATTTTGTTCGCCGTGACGTTGCCCGCCATAGCGTAAGGCTGTCCCCGGCAAGAAAATCCAGCCGCGTTGTTCACATACGTTCCCGTGAAATTGCCTGTTGATGGGTCTAGCTAGCGCCTGTATCGAAAGAATCGAGCCCCTTTGATTCACCCATGTAGAGGGGACTGCTAACTGCGCGTGAGCCGGTAGAGATACAAGCGCAAAGAGGAGCAGCACAAACAAGCGGGGCAAGGTATTCTCCTGCAAATACAACTGGCCTTGTTTAATTATAGATCCGTCTCATGAAGAACACGTGACCAGTACAACAAAATGGGAGAGGTACACACACTTGGTTGCGCCCACGTCCGACAGAACAGGATCGCCGGCGCACGGTTCAGCTGATCATGCTCGCTACCTGCTGGATTGCGCCGGGCGGTCACTGACCTCGTCCCTTGCTCTGCGGCTGACTCTGAAGTCGTCGATACGCTTTCCGAGCTTCAACTGCGCGACCAACCACCGCGGTTGCTTGCCTCGACCTGTCCAGGTCTCTGATGGCTGATCGGGATTCCGGTATTTTACCGGCGGGCATGACCGACTCGGTGACGCCAACTGCCTCAGGCGCTCGTCTATACGCAGCTTTTCCTGCTGGATCTTTTGCTGCAAGATTTGAGAGACCTCAACGTGCAACGTCCAGAGCTCGTCAACAGTCATCCGTTCCAGTTCGGCTCGCTTCACGACGCTCCTCCATCACGTCCAAGCTCGGCGACGATGCTAATGTATCACTCGGCGAGCTTTGGTCGCCGTCTGCTCCCGGAGAGCTTTGAATTCCGCTAGGAGCTTTTCCGGATCTAGAGTTTCCGTCTGACCTGCTCTTGCAGCCAAATAGCTCGGCGAGCTGTTCGCCTAGATCGGGCGCGCACTGCTGCAATTTCAGCCGTTGTCTCTTCGAAGTTCGGACGTTTTGCCTCACTTCTAAACCTTGCCCACACGCAATGATAGTATCATAGTTTTTTTACCCGTACAGTCCATTTAACGAATTGGCCAATGGCGGGGCTAAACCATTAAGCTCGGCAGGCGTCTTTACCTTGCCTGTTCCCCCACGACGAGGGAGAGGGAATGATCACGAATCACCAAGCCTTGTCCGCTGAGAGATTAGTGGCCTGCAGATAAGTCAAGAATTCGCGACCAAGATCGGTTATTCGAATCTGATCTCTAGATCGTTTGATCAAGCCGGCCGTCAGAGGGTCGCGTATCCACTCTTCAAACGTATTCTTCTCATAAAAATCTGGATGTTTGGCTTTGAGCCCATCAAAAAATGCGGACGATTCAGAAAGTGCGGCTTCACCGTTGGGTGCGGCGGCGAGTTCGGTCAATGCAGAGATCTGGCTCCCATACAAAGTGCGATAGATTTGCTCGAAAACCCGCCCCAAGCGAGCGACGGCTAGATGCCGTACTAGGACATCAAATTTGCTTCTCTGGATCAATTATGCCGAGCTCCGCGTGCAGCTCGGCTTCGACCTTAGCTATCATAGGGCTTCGGTCTGGAAAGCCGGGCAGCTCCCACAATTCTCGCGGTGCCGCGCTCAGCACTTGCCGCGCAGGATCAAACTCCAAGCCGGTTGGCCCCGCTTTTTTCAACCGTGGAAATAGCGCGCGAACGTCGGAGCGGAACAGAAATCCGAGCGCAAAGACCGCTGCCGGCCAGGCGACGGCCTTCACAAGATCCACAAGGACTTTGAAATATTCCCCGCTCCTGAGCTCCCGTGATGGGGCGAACGGGCTAAGCATGACGCAATAGGACGCACAATGCCTCCACGCTGCTCGCTTGTCCTACCTATTCACAGGCAAGGAACGGGGCGGTAACCTTAGCAGAAGATCGCGATGTGTCCGTGAAATTGCGGATTGACGTTACTCAATTTTAAAGCGCATGATCGTGCCTGGATGTAAGAACCCAATCGCGATTTGGCAGATTATTGAGTGGTATCTTATCTCCCGACTACCGGAAGCGGTGCGCCATGTCCAAGGCACTTTGGGTTCTTACATCATCACCGGGCCGGCCGGTGTGCCGCGAGGTAAGAACCGCAGCGAAACGGTCGGCGGCTTTTAGGTCGCGAGAACCCCATGACCCGACAACAAATTAAGCGCCGCGCGGCATTCGTCGCGCTTGCGCGCCTCTGTTCGCACGAACTCCTCCACGACGACGCAACCTCGCAGTTAGGGGCTGCTCAACAGCCCGTTGAACCACATTGCAACTGGAGACCTGACATAAGTGAGGAAGCCGTCGACCAGACTGAATTCATTGAGAACCAGCGATGGGACGCCCCGGGTTTCATCGCAAGGACGCTGGAGGGCGCCAAAGGCCAATGCACCAGTCGATTGGGCAGGGAGTGCTTCGATGGCTTGACAGCAATCGTCGGGCAGCTGCCGGCCGTGTCCCTCGACATGGATACCCATCGATGACAATCGTGTGTTGTTCGTGGAGCTGGCGGTCGAGATCGATGTGGGCCAGTGGCTGCCGACGACGGCGGCGGAATTTTTGGACGATTTTTCGCCCGCATTGACTATTTGGCCGCCCACGAGGCAGAGCGGGAGGCACTCCTCCAACGCCACATCGACAGTGCGAATGCAGCTTGTGAGAGCACCGCCGCGAAACCCTGCGGACAGCCGGCATGCTGTCATAACGAGTCGAGTCCACCCGCGAGAGGAACCTACCTTCCGCGGAACGAGGCCCCCGCCGTCCATCGCCCCCGGACGGCAGGGGTTTTTGTGACAGGGGCGGAGCTGCGCGCGGGGCAGTGCAAGGAGCAAGAGGCCAAAGGACGCCATCGCGAGCCCCCCCCACGCCGGCGGCTCTTCTCATGGCGTGTAAGGGCGTTTGCCTGACACTGGCGCCGTGGGGGCACACGTGCTCTTCACCGTGCTCTTACGGAATCCACAGAGGCCGTGGAAACCTCTAGGGTGACTCTGCCGGGTCTGCATTTCATTCCGGATCAATTTTCACCGGCAGGGGGGTCGCCAAGAGGCGGCCCCTTTCGGTTCATAGCTTCACGTTGGTTTCAAAGAAGCCGCCTGAGTGGCGGGCGTGCTTAGGTGGGAGGACTTAGTCCGTAGCGAGTTTAGCAAGTCGTCCGTTAAGAAACCGATTTCAGCGGTGATCGGTCGCTGAGGGCAGCGATGAGGGTGGTCAGGATCAGGCGCCAAAGAGCCTTCAGCCAGGCGAGGATGCGGCGGAAGTTATGGCCGACGGCGGAGAGGATGACGTTAGCCGCATCGCCTGCGCTGCCTTTGAGGTAGCAGCGGCCGAGGTGACCGTCGGCCTTCAGGTGTCCGATGATGGGTTCGATGGCGGAGCGACGGCGCAGCTCGCGCTTGATAACACCGAAGACGCCGCGCTTCTGGCCGGAGATGAAGACACGACGCGGGCTCTGCGTGTCATGCCCGCGGTATCCCTTGTCGACATAGGCCCGCTCGATCGCACAGCCGGTGACTGTCTCGGTGCGGTCGATGACGTCCCGCAAGGTGTGGCCGTCGTACGGGTTATCGGGTAGCGCCCTGGCGTGCAGCACGAACAGGCCACCGGGAGCACGGCGGTTGTTGGTGACGATGGAGGCTTTGACACCGAACTCGTAAGGCGCGGCTGCTTTGCCCTTGCCGATGCACTCCACCTCCGGGGCGTGAAAGGAATAAAGCTTCCAGCCGCGCTGGCGCTGCTGCTGCGAGCGGATCTGCGTGGCTCAGCTGAGCGGGAGGACGAACGCGTTCTCGAGCACAGCCTGACCTTCGATCTTGCGGCGGATATCGCGGATGATCCGGCCCAGCCGGCTGCGCAGGATGCGCAACTGCCGCTGATGCCGCTTGAATTGCTTGGCATGGGCGTAGCGGGAAGCCATCATTGCCGCGGTCTTGGCAATGCGAAGATAGGACTGCCGCAGCTTGACCCCGTGCTTCCTCGCCAGGCGGTTGAGCCCCTTGATCGCCGCGTGCAGCAGCTTCGCATCGGTCGGGAAGGTGATGGCCTTCGGCTGCACGGTGGTATCGACCGTGACCCGCTTGAGGTCCTGGCTGCGTAACGCGCCGGCCTCGTGCGCCACCCGCAAGCTCTCGGCCAGCAACAGCTCCAGCTTGTCGCCAAGCCGCTTGCGCCAGTGGCTCAGGTCCGAGCGCTCGTGCGGGAACGCGTGCTGAAAGAACTCTTCGCCGGTGAAGTACTGGAAATATGGGTCGTGGACCCAGCGCTCGCACACCCCCTCATCGGACAGGCCGTAAATGTGCTTGAGCAGCAGCAGCCCGATCATGAAGCGGGTCGCGATGCCCGGCCGGCCGTTCTCGCTGTAAAGCGGCGCGATCTCGCCGTCGATCCAGTCCCAATCGACCTTGCCGGCGAGCTGAACCAGCTCGTGCTTCATGTTGATGATCTAGTCCAGCCTGGCCCGGAACAGGTCGCCCGATCCCGTCGTCCTGTGCTTCTTCGGCCGCATCGCCCCTCCGATGCGGACAGGGAATCATGCTTCGTCCCCGAAAGGGAATCTCGAAAGCGAAATTGCAAGGTTCCAGGGCTCGAAGCCTCAGAACCTTGCAATCTCAAAACAGTATTCCCGCCAAATTGCGATTCCAGATCAGTCGCTTGGTCGCTCTTAACGGACGACTAGCTGTAATGTGGTCGCAGGCGGTGCGGACTATTGGCGAGGTGGGGTTACAGTCATTGATTGATTTCTACCGGACTAGCTTAGAAACTGAGAATGCAATCCCGCGCGATTTCTGGTTGCTTGCACCATGTCCACGGTTAAAGAAGAAATTCCGGTCGAGATATGGATGCAATCCGGTTTCTGAACGATGATGCAAGTTGGCGGTCTATTTTTGGACAAAAGAAGAATGCACGATTGAAGGATCAAGAGTTGGTCTTGCGCGCTTTGGCCATGTTTGCTCGTCGCGAAAGCTATCAAAGTCCAATGCGCGGCTTTCTGAACGATTTCGCCGCAAGCAAAGGAGTTATCTGTCGTGACCGGAATTGATGCTAGGGCTTTCGATCGTCTTGCTTAGTGAAATAGCCACGTCGGAGGAAGTCGCTGGCAGAAGGCGCTGCGGGAAGTCGGCCCCGTCGAACGATCACTGTTCATGATCGAATGGTATTCGAGCCCGGCCTTCCGGCGATGACAAGCCGGCCTCTACAAGGGTGAGGCAGCGCACAAACCCAAGCATGGGTGTTCACGAGCGCGGCGAAATCCGTGACCGGTCATTCGAGAGCCAGGTAGTCGTCCGTGAAGAATGCGGAACGACCTGAGAAATAAGCAGAAGCGGTCTTGATATAGTATTGGATTTTGCAGGAAAGCGGTGTGTTGGACCACGCTTTCCTGCGTTTTGGGATTTTGCTTTTGAGCGATTCATGATTCCCTGACCGCGGGTCATCGGCATTGGGGAAGGCGATGAGCAAACCGCAGGATGATCGCCAGAAAGACCTGCTGCTTCCGGCCCTCGATCAAATCATCGACATGGGTCACCCGCTGGTGCGGTTGGCGGCGCTGATCGACTGGAACATCCTGGATGACCGCTTTAGTTCGGTGTGCCAAGCAGGTCGGGGCAGCCTGGCCTGCCGACGCGGCTGGTCGCCGGCCTGTTCATTTTGAAGCACATGCACAACCTGTCAGATGAGGTGCTGTGCGCTCGCTGGATCGAGAACCCCTATTACCAATACTTCTGCGGCGAATTGAGCTTCTGCCACCGTCTGCCGTTCGATCGATCGTCGATGACACGCTGGCGCCAGCGGCTCGGCGAGGAACAGCTCGGTAAGCATCCGCCCAAGGCCGCGGGAGACTCTGGTCCGAACTCCAGGCCGGCCGTGCAATGATGTGTGGACGGCGTATTTTCCGCGATTGACGGCCGGTTCGTGCGATGGCCTCGTTTCTATCAAGGAGCGAGGTTATGCTGATCGAAGAGCAGCTTCGGGAGCGGCTAAAGAAGGTGGAGGCGCTGTATTTCGGCGCGACCACTGCGGGAGAACGTGATGCCGCCGAAGCCGCAGCAGAGCGGCTGAAGGCCAAGCTCGAGGAGGCCTGCCGCCGCGATCCCGCCGTCGAGATGAAGTTCAGCTTGCCGGACCAATGGTCGGTCCGATTGTTCATCGCCTTGTGCAGGCGTTATGGCATTCGGCCGTTCCGATATCCGCGGCAGCGCTCGACGACGATCATGGTCAGGGCGCCGCGCCGCTTTTTCGACACCGTGGTGTGGCGGCAGTTTTCTGACCTGCACACGGACCTCTGGCTCTATTTCGAGCAGACGACGGAGCGGCTGATCCGGGAGGCTATCCACGCCGATACTGCGGACGCCGAGACCGCAGTCGAGCCGGCCAGCCTACGATGACGCGCCTCATGCCGCCATCCCAGTTCGTTCGGGTGCGACACTCCATTTCCACGCCAGAAGATCGCGCAGCCCGTCGATGCCGGTTTGACCCGACGTGATAGTTAGGCTGCCTGAGCGGCGGCGGGATTTGACGCCGTGCGTTTCCATTCCCAGGGCAGCAGCTCATGGAGCCGCCCCTGCGGGATGCCGGCGATGCGGCCGAGTACGTCGGCAAGCCAGGCCAGCGGATCGATATCGTTGAGCTTGGCCGTCATGATCAGCGTGGCCATGGCAGCGGCACGGTCGGCCCCGCGTTCGGAGCCGGCGAACAGCCAGGATTTGCGTCCCAGGGCAAAGCCGCGCAGCGCGCGTTCGGCCGCGTTGTTGGTGAGGCAGATCCGGCCGTCGTCGATGAATCGCGCAAACCGGCCCCAACGCTTGAGCATGTAGTCGATCGGCTCGGCAACGGAGGCCGAGCGCGACAGACGGGCACGCTCCTCCCGCAGCCAGGCTTCCAGGGCCGTCACAAGAGGGGCGCTCTGCTCCTGGCGGACGCGCCGCCGCTCGTCAGCGACAAGGCCATTGATGCCGCGCTCGATATCAAACAGCATATCGATGCGCCTGACGGCCTGCAGCGCGACAGGCGAGATCGCGGCTGCCTTCTTGCCACGCCGGGCATTGGCGGCAATATCAGCCAACTCGAAGAACTGCCGCCTTGCGTGCGCCCAACACAGCGCCGACGTGATCGGCCCCGGCAAGCGGGACGGCGCGTAAAGCTCATTGTACCCGTCATAAGCGTCGGCCTGCAGAATGCCGGCGAAGTCGCGAAGATGCCGGACGGGATGTTCGTGCCGTCGGTCCCGCGAGGCATAATACAGCGCCGCCGGCGGTGCACGACTGCCGAAGGGACGATCGTCGCGGACGTAGGTCCAGATATGCCCCTTGACCGTCTTGCCCTTCGCCAGGATCGGGATCGTGGTGTCGTCGCCGTGCAGTCGCTCGGCCGCCAGCACGTGGGCCTCGATCAGCGCGTGGAGTGGCTGCAGCACCGTCGTGCACGCCCCCACCTGGTCGGCCAGTGTCGATACGCTCAGATCGATCCCCTCGCGGGCGTATCGCTCGCTCTGCCGGTTCAGCGGCTGGTGCTGGCCGAACTTCTCGAACAGGATCATGGCCAGAAGGTTCGGCCCTGCGAAGCCGCGCGGCGTCACATGGAACGGTGCCGGTGGCTGCGCGATCGTCTCGCAGCTCCGGCAGGAGAATCTCTCCCGCACCGTCTGGATCACCTTCCAGGACCTGGGAACGACCTCCAGCGTCTCAGTGACGTCCTCGCCGAGCTTCGACAGCTTCGCCGAGCCGCAGCAGGGACAATTCTCGGGCGCAGCAATCACCACGCGCTCACGCGGTAGATGCTCGGGAAAGGGTTTGCGCGAAGGTCGCCTGCGCTCGAACGACTTGATCGTCTCCGTTCGCGCCGCCGCTTTCTCCACTGCCAGTTCATCCTCGGTTGCGGCGGCCTCCAGGTCTTCCAGTTGCAGTTCCATCTGTTCGAGAAGCCGCGCCGTGCGTTCCGAGCGGATGCCGTAGAGTTCGCGCCGCAGCTTCTCGATCTGGAGTTTCAGATGGGCGATCAGCGCTTCATGGCTGGAGAGGTCCGCCTGAGCGGTGGCCGCCTCGGCTTTGGCGCCCGCCGCAACGGCTTCCGCTTCCACTCGCGCGGCGCGCTCCGCGAGGATCATCGCGTGGGCGGCAGCAAGATCGGACGGAAGCGATTCAGACGCGGGTTTCACAAGGCGATGGAATCACATCCATCACCGCCTGCAAGCCAAATCCATCATCCCACCGACGTCGGACGCCAACTTTCCTGCGGATGGCGCCAATCGATCCCCGACAGCAGATAGCCGAGCTGCGCCGGAGAGATCGTTACCGCGCCGTCCGCCACGCTCGGCCACAAAAAGCGGCCTCGCTCCAGCCGCTTCGTGAACAGGCACGCGCCTTGGCCGTCGTGCCAGATCACCTTCAACAGATCGCCCCGACGTCCACGGAAGCAGAACAGATGACCGCTCAGCGGATCGCGCCGCAGCACCTCCTGCACCAGCAACGACAGGCTCGCAAACCCCTTCCTCATATCGGTGTGGCCGGTCGCGAGCCAGACCCGCACCCCCTGCGGAAGTGGGATCATGGGCGCTCCAACACATCGAGAACCCGGCGAAGCGCCGCCGCGTCGACACCAGTGTCGACGATCACGCGAGGCCCGTGCATCAGCACGATCTCGATCCGGCCTGATGCCGTAGTCAGACAGGACGGAGACGGCACGTTCTCCGCAGGCACGACATGTTCCGGCACCGACGTCTGACTGCCCGCCAGGGATTCGCCTCGGATAATCGCCGGTGCAAACACTGTGATCTCATCCGCCTCGACAAGCCGGCCTTCCCGAGCCAGCCGGCGCCACGTGAACAATTGGCTCGCGGACAGCCCGTTTCGCCGCGCCGTCACCGACACAAGCCGTGGCCCGCTATAGCTCTCCGCCACGATCCGGTGCTTCTCTTCCAATGTCCAATGGCGCCGGGCTCCCGTCGAGATAACGTCAAGCCGCGAGGTCTTCGCAATAGGCGTATGCTCAGTCATACGCCTATGTCTTCACCGTCACATCATTCCAGGCAAGGCGGCCTTCGCCGGCTTACGATTACCCACATTTTTGAGTCAGAGTTTTGCTCCCGTTGCGATATCGATGAATCGCGATAATCCGCGCCACATGATCAGATTCCCTGGTGGCGGATCGTTGGCGCGGGCGAGATAGCCGCCGAGCCTGGCGATCTTGATGAGATAATGCGACAATGTTTTTCGTTGTGTGCTGACTGGATTCTTGTCTTTGACGAGCCGATCAAGCAATTGGATTTCAGCTTTGGTCAGCACAAATTCCGGTGAAGCATTTGGCGCTGAACGATTGAGCATCGTCATCCAAAAAATGCGCCAGCTCACAACGCAGAATACCGAGATCAGATTCGTCAATCGCTGAGCAGTCCGCAGTTGCGAGTCCTCTGCCCTACAGCCGGATTTGAGTATCTTGTGGAAGACCTCGATCTTCCATCGCAGGGAATACCATTCGAGTTTCTCGATCGCATCCCCGCGCGATTGCACCGGAAGATCGGTCAGGAGTTTCCATTCAATCTTTTTTCTGTTCTTTGGCGCTCCTCTTTCATCAGCGTGGATCACCGTCAAAGTCAAAGCTGGATACCGCGACTGCTTGCCTATCGGTGGCAGAATACGGATTTTGCGATACCGGATTTCAAGAACAGCCTGATCTGGATTGCCCTTGCTATCCTGGACTTCGATCCGGTGGAGACCTTTGACCAAGACCTCATCCATTATCGTTGCAACGGTATGATCGCCATCGCCTGCCAGGCGATTGACACAGGTCCTTACCAAGAAATGCGTTCCAACCTCTTGGGCGGCGCAAAACAATTCATAAATATCGGCCTCACGATCACCGATATGGATGCATTGCGATGGCTTCTCGAAAAGCTCCGTGGATTGCTTGAGGTTCTCCAGCCACCGAATGCTCTCCTTGGTTTCAATGGGGATCCGTGTCAGGTTGACCTCGCGCCTGAGCGCAGCGACCCCTCTGAATTTCTTTCTGGTCCAGAACTTCACAGCGCTGAGCCCCAGTGGAAGCCCATCGAGGGTCACCGCAAGGCTCGAATGCATCAATATTCCGCATGTCGTGTACGTTTGGGGTTTTCCGTCCAATCTTCGAGAGTTGCTTTTGGGGATGCGCTTAATCATCCCGATCAGATCCGGGCGCTCCCTTTGATAGGTGAATTCGGTCGTATCATGCAGAACAAGAACAGGTCCCTTCGCAGCCGCGATGCGTTCCCGCGTCGATTTAAAATGACCAGACAGGATGTCGGCCTCGCTTACTCGTTCATTGGAGAAGAAACGATAGGCCGCCTTGGTATTCGCCCAGTCTTGGCAAACCATAGGAATGCTCTGGCCGACGTCTCCACCAATCTGCTTCAGCAGCATGCGAAATCTCTCGCCAAGCCGAGCGTCCTGGAATTCGCACAGCGCAGCTTCACGGTCAAACCAGGTCACCGCGTCAGACGCCGACCGATGCGCCTTCTCATCCCGGGCGCGTGAAGTCAGTCCCATAGAGCACCTCTTCTCGAATCAGGTGCCCATCAAAGAATCACAAGCGATTCTAGCGACTCAAGTTTTTCGGCTCAGTGCACCTCAAAAAAATGTGGGTAATCGTAAGCTTCGCCGGAGGAATACACAGCTCGTCGCGCTGATCCAG
This sequence comes from Bradyrhizobium sp. CCBAU 051011, assembly GCF_009930815.1. Classification (NCBI taxonomy): domain Bacteria; kingdom Pseudomonadati; phylum Pseudomonadota; class Alphaproteobacteria; order Hyphomicrobiales; family Nitrobacteraceae; genus Bradyrhizobium; species Bradyrhizobium sp. CCBAU 051011. Next base: position 8,219,002 of record NZ_CP022222.1, read on the forward strand.
GAAAGTCTGTCGGTGGCGCACAAGACTGGCGCGATCGGCCCCAAGGACCTGGAGCGGGTGGTCGTTGCAGCCCAAGGCAGTTGCGCATCCGACCGACGCGCGGCTGATGCATCGGGCCATCATCAAGCTCGTTGGGCTCGCCAAGCGAGGGACGATCCTGGCAAGGTCTTCATCAAGCCCGAGTTCCTCTTTCAACTGCTGATGCGCCTGTTCGCAAATCCATCGTGCCTTGCCTCACACAAGTGGGGCGGAAAAAAAAGAATCAACGGACCGCCGCCTCAGCCTAGCCTGCCGGCCGTACGCCACGCGATCGTCGGTCTCATACTTCGACCGCTATCTCAGCAATGCCCACACTGCAGAAGACGAAGCCGTGAAAAACAGTACCGTCAGTGAATCTGCCAAAGTAGTGCTAGGTTGCGCGCAAGCACGCCATGTGGACGCGCGGCGACCGTTAGGGAGCGCCGATCGCCTCGAGCCAGCCATTTGAAATCGTCGTGTTCGTCATTCATCACAGGAGGGCCGGGGCGCCGAGACGTGATGATCAGGTAGTGCCTGTGTCGAGCCTGTCGGCATTATCTCGCGCCAGCCAGCGATGCCCAGGCATCGACCCGCAACCAGAGCTCGCGAACAATTGGGCCCAATGTCGCGATGAACCATCAGCTGCAACTTAAGCCTCCTCCGGTTTGCGTCTGCCACAAGCGAGCATAAGCGCTTTCAGCCAACAGATCAGTATGCCTGCCTTCCGCAACGATACGGCCCCTGTCCAAAACGACTATCTTGTCGGCACCACGGATCGTGCTAAGCCGGTGAGAGATCACTACGATAGTCTTGCCGGCCCGGCGCAAATTTTCAAGGAGCCGGTGCACAGTGGCTTCGGCAATTGAATCGAGAGAGGCGGTCGGTTCGTCTAGGATCAGGATTTCCGGATTCCGGTATAGAGCCCGTGCCAACGAAAGGCGCTGCTTCTCACCGCCAGACAACCTTATGCCATTTTCGCCTAGGTTGGCCTGGAAGCCTCCGGGCCAATGCTCGATTACCTCGCGCAGCCCAGTTTGGTCGCAAATTTTCATGATCCTCTCGATCTCCGGTTCGAACTCGTCAAGTGCGATGTTCTCAATCACCGAGCCCGAGAATATGTCGGTTGATTGCGGTACCGCAGCAACAAGCTTACGCAGGGATACGGCCGAGAAGTGCCTGAGGTCATGGGGGCCGATCCGGATACATCCCCCCTCAAGCGGGTAGATGTTCTGCAGCAGCGCTGCAAGGGAACTCTTGCCGGAGCCGCTTTCCCCTACCACGGCCGTCATCTCGCCTCTGCGAAACGTGACGCTGAGATCTTGAAAGAGCTTGGGCTGTGCGCCATGACGAAACGTGACATTCTCGAAGCTAATATCACCTAGACCGGATTTTGTGACATCAGCGCCTCCGTCACGTGCCGGCTCAAGGTCAAAAATCTCAAACAGGCGATCCGCCGCGATAAAGGCGTCCTGCACAACTCTGTTAGTTTGGATCAGGTTGGTGACTGGGCGGGTGATATAGCCGAGCAGCGCATAGCACGAAAGCAGTTCACCCGGAGTGACGGTCTGATCCAGCACAAGCGTCGTACCGAACCACATCAGCAGGATCGTGAACAGAGTTGAGAGGAACGTAGAAGCGTTGTCTCCAACGATCGAGATGAGGCCGGCACTGTAGACCGACTGCAGCGTCCTAACGAAGCGGGTCTCCATCTTAAGGCAGGCACTGTTCTCCATCCCGAATGTTTTGATCGTAGAAACAGCTCCGAGTGTTTCCACCAATTGCGCCTCCAGATCGGCGGCATTCTCCATGATCGCGCGCTGGCGCTTGCTATTCAGCCGATTAGCGGCCCAATATACCAGCGAATATAGAGGAACCGAGATTGCCGCCACCACAGCGATCTTCCAGGAGTAGAGGAACATCAACCCGAACGAGAACAGTATGACCATGATGTTGACGAAGATTGTGATGGAGACCTCGTTCAAGAAGCTCCTGATTTTCACCGCGTCGTTCATCCGGGAAACGATTTCTCCCACTCGCATGCTATCGAAGAACTTTTGGGGTAAGCTTAGGATGTGATTGTAGTAGCTGAGGATTAAGCACACATCGATCTTCTGCCCAGTTTCCAGGACGAGCCGGCTTCTAAGGAGACTGATAAGGATTTGTGGCACCAGGATCAGCAACATCGCAACGCTCATGAGGTTCAGCAAGTTGCGGTTGCCCGATGTAATCACGTGATCTACGATCTTCTGTACGTAAATGGCCGTCGAGAGACCCAGAATGGTGGTTACCAGTGCGCCGACGATCGCCTGCGCCAGCGCAGCTTTGTGTGGCGCAAGCAGTCGGGCGAAGCGAAGAAGAGTTGAGGTGGTCTCATCGCGGCGCTTGAAGGTATCTGCCGGAACCAGGAGCACCAGGACACCGGTCCACTGCTCTTTGAATTCTTCATGCGACAGCTTTCGAATTTCACCAAAAGCCGGGTCCATCACGGTGACGCACCTCGCGTCGATCGCCTGGACGACCACGAAGTGATGCAGGACGTCCTTGATGATCACATGCGCAATAGCGGGCTTCGGGACCTTGTACAAGCTGTCGAAGCTGCCCTTGACGCCTTTAGCAATGAAGCCCAGCTTTTGGGCCGCCTGCAAAAGACCCGCCACCGTAGTGCCGGAGCGGTCGGTTGAGGCAAACTGTCGGACACGAGACAAGGGCAATTTGCAGCCATAGAAGGCTCCAACAGAAGCAAGGCTGACAGCCCCACAATCCGTCATGTCCCGTTGCTTCAACTTGATGATCTGCCTCGACATAGTGGCTCACTGGCTCTCGAATAATCAATAGTTAGCGGGCAGCCAAGAGGGGGTTGAGCCAATCGTCGAACTCAGTGTAGAGGAGTTGCAGCAAAGTGCGCTCAGCGACGAGGAAGCGGGCTCGCACAGTCATGCCCTTCTTCAGATGACCAATAATTCCGTTTTTGAGTACAAGGTAACTGCGAGAGAGCTCGCAACGGACCTTGAAGACCGGGTTCTTGTCCAGGAGGATGAAGTCCTGCGCCACGTTTAGCACTTTCGCGTCAATTCCCCCCCACTGATTGTAATTGAAAGCATCGACCTGGAGCCGCACCGCCTGCCCCAGCTGCACGAAGCCGATGTCTTTGGGAGAGACGTAAATTTCTGCCACCAGTTCGCCTTCAGGCGATATCCAACCCACGGTTTGCCCTGCCTGGACATAGCTGCCTGACGACAGGCCAGAGAATTGCTCGAGCGCGCCGGACACGGGAGCGCGAATGCGGCTCAGGTCGCGTTCGCTCTCAAGTTGGTGCAGACTCGCAGTGAGCTCCTGAAGGCGGAGGTTTGTATCGAAGAGCTGCTGATTCCATTCGGCGGATTTGCTCCGGGCAAGGATCTCGCCTTTTACCTCGAGGCTCTGCAGCGCCAAGGTCTTTTCCTCAACCGCCTTGGCAGGCGCTGCAGCAACGGAGAGGAGACGCTTGGCCCGCTCGAGCTCCACCGCGGCATTGCCGCGGGCATATTGGTTCTCCCGCAACAGATTGAGAAAATGCAGCCGCTCGGCCTCGGCGGCCTCGGTCCGGAGGCGGATGGGAGGTTCGAACTGCGCGCCAGAAGAGATCAGGGCCTGGAGATCGATGGCACGATCTCGCTTCAGACGGATTTCGTTCGTTAGCGTACCGATTTTTTCCTCAATGACCTTGTCGTCGAGAACTAGGATCTCCCGGCCTTGTTCAACCCGATCGTTCTCGACCGCAAGAACACGGGAGACGCGCCCGGAAAGCGGCGCAATCAGGGGAGTCTTCTCAATTGTGGGACGAATAGTACCGGCACTTTGAACAGAAAGCGTGACAGTAATGATCGGCAGCGACAACATGGTCGCAACGACAAACAGTACTAGCAGCCTGTAGATTGCCAATGATCGCCCTGATCCTCGCGACAGGATACTCTCCGCGGTGCAACCGACCACTTCCGGAGGCAGTAACGCATCAGTCATAGTAATCACGCTATAGTGCGATTAGCAGGCCCAACATGCCGATCTCGCTTGAGCACCTTCGAGGGATGCGCCACCTATCATTCACCGGACCAAACGATCAACGCCCATCTCCCATGCAGCTACAGCTGCGAACATGCCTGCTGCAAACAATCCGAAGACCCGCCCTCCCGAGGTCGCGACTGCTTCGCCAACGGAGAGTTCGGCCAGATTGTAATATGGCACATCGAGCTTCATTGTTTGTCTCATCCTGAATGGGGAACAGTGCAGGTCGGCAGCTTGCTCGGTCACCGAGAGACGGTAAGGAAATCTCAGACCCACAGCGCCCACATTCGTCCTGCTCCAGAGCGACGAACTGTTAGCGACGCACGTTGAAGAGGTATTCCAGCCGTAGCTGCGGCGCGAAAGCCCTTCCGTCGCAAAGAACTTTTATCATCATGAAGAGAGCCAGCCTGGAGGATAGGTAGCTCCGCCACAGACTGGCTCCCTAAGTGGCTTTTCTGCGCGTGCTACTTATGCGCTCTGAGGCTGCTCGGGCGGGCAGAAAACTGGCTCGATCTTATAAGTACCTTCTGGAGTTGGCGTAATTAGCCAAGCGCACGGATCTTGCCCTCCCGCAGCAGCACACGCTTCCTCGAGAGTCAATTCGGTTACACCATAAGCTGACATATTCATGCTTTTTCCTTTCGCACAGTCGGCGGTCAGGAACTGCTGCCGCCAACGCAGGGTATTCAAATCTCGTGCCAAGCGCTCAGGAAAGCCAGCAATAAGCGGCTCTGCGTCCGCAGAGGCTTAACCGAACTGTGCTGCAGACCGCGCGAACATTACGTCGCATGTCAAGTCATGGCATTCTTGTCGCAAACGCGACCCTATTTGTTGCTGATGCGGCTCCACAGCATATGGCAGCTGCACGTGCCGACCGGCAGACAAAGCCCGAGTGTCCGAACCGGGCAAGACAAATAGATCGCAAAAACGAAAGGCCGGCGCGATGGCGGGCTCCATCATCTTCCCTAGCTTGCTGCGCTCAACTAAACTACTGAACTCGAGGCCGGTCGTGATGTCCGCCGCCCTCCAAGCGGTGCGCAGAGACTTGCTCGGAGTGGAAGGCCGAAGCGAGCGCATTGCATTAAGCTATCGAACAGCTTTCTTCTTGGCGTAGTTGGCACGGTCTTTGATAGCTGCTCCTCATACAGAAAAGGAGACAACAATGAAGACCGATATGTCAGCCTTTGGCGTAACCGAACTAACTCCTCAAGAAGCATCTGCAACTTCGGGAGGCTGGTTTTGGGCGATCGTGGCAGTGTTGGCGGGCCTAGCAGCATCCATCGCCGCTGGCGGCCTCTTGCCTAAATCTTGAAGCCAAAAAGAGAATGTGGTCCTAGCTGTCGCGGGATGCTGCCGCGCCTGTGCGTTTTGAACCGCAACTCTAGGAAGCGGGTCTTGGTCGCATGGAGTTAGAGCCCATCTGATCGAGCGCTCCTAATAGCGGCAACTTTGACTGCCAAGCTGGAGGCTGAGCGGGGCGCGCTCACTGACTGACCTGCCACTGAGTATTTCCTCCAGAAGGAGTTAGAGTCCGGCCCGAAGAAGGACGGACTGGTGAAGCGAGCAAGGTTCACGGAAGAGCAGATTATCGCGATATTGAAGGAGCATGAGGCTGGGGCGAAGACGGCTGAGCTGGCTCGCAAGCATGGGGTCTCCGAAGCGACGATCTACAATTGGAAGGCCAAATTCGGCGGCATGGACGTTTCCGAGGCGAAGCGGCTGAGGGCCTTGGAAGAGGAGAACGCGAAGCTGAAGAAGCTTCTGGTCGAGCAGATGCTCGATACGGCCGCCCTTCGCGAGCTGCTTTCAAAAAAATGGTAGGGCCCGCCGCCAAGCGCGCTGCGGTCGCGCACCTGCAGGCCGTCATGAGCCTGTCGGAACGGCGGGCCTGCTCGATCGTGGGCGCGGATCGGAAGATGATCCGTTATCGCTCCAGCCGCCCTGCGGACGCGGCTCTGCGCGGCCGGTTGCGCGATCTTGCCAACGAGCGGCGGCGTTTCGGCTACCGCCGGCTGTTCGTCCTGCTGCGGCGGGAGGGCGAGCCATCGGGGATCAACCGGATCTACCGGCTTTATCGCGAGGAAGGGCTCACCGTCCGTAAGCGGCGGGCTCGCCGCAAAGCTGTGGGGACCCGTGCCCCGATCCTGGTCGAGGCAAGGCCCAACGCGCGCTGGTCGCTGGACTTCGTCCACAACCAGTTCGCCAACGGGCGGCGCTTCCGCATCCTCAACATCGTCGACGACGTCACCAAGGAATGCCTGGGCGCCATTCCGGAGACGTCGATCTCGGGGCGGCGTGTTGCCCGCGAACTGACGGCAATCGTCGAGCGACGCGGCAAGCCAGGAATGATCGTGTCCGACCATGGCACCGAGTTCACCTGTAATGCCATGCTCGCCTGGAGCAAGGACACAGCGATCGACTGGCACTTCATTGCGCCGGGCAAACCGATGCAGAACGGCTTCATCGAGAGTTTCAACGGCCGGATGCGCGACGAGTTGCTCAACGAAACCCTCTTCTTCGATCTCGACGACGCCCGCGCCAAGATCGATGCCTGGGTCGCCGACTACAATCTCCGGCGGCCTCACTCGTCGCTGAAATACCTTACCCCAGCGGCCTATGCCGCCCACCTCACCGCAACGGACGATCGGCTACGCAACCCGGACCAGCTCCGCCGATCGCCCGTTGCTCCACCCGCGCCACTTGGCGTACAAAACCCCGAGACTCTAACCGCCGCTGGATGAAAGTTCAGTGGCAGGTCAGATGCCTTTGGCCATTTGGAGGCTCTGTTGAGCCACCTGTTTGGGTTATAGAGAGCCCTTGAATGAAATAAGATGTGAGCTTCTACGAACCGGAATTGACCAAATGTCAATGCCGGTCAAGCCGAGGTAATAGAAGGTAACTCAAGATACGCAGGCAGATGATGGCTGCGGTTTACAGCGGCCGCGCTCCCGCATGGCCGAACAGCGATGCTTCGAAGTGGCTCCCTCGCTGTCAGCCGCGCAAACGTCGATCGCAAGCGTCATGCGCGCCTCATAAGCACGATTTCCTCCGCGGAGGGTAGGACGCCATTGCTCGCTATTATCGCTGAAGCCCCGAATTATCGAGATTTGCGTCCCGGCCTCTCTCAGGCAACGCCTCGTGTCGCAGTCAACTATCAGCTTAGGCAGTTGATCGAAATGACAAACATAGGATTAAATTGATTCCAGGGAATGCGTTTCGCTGAACACCTCACATCCGTAGTTTTCAAGCGCGGGACTAAGGCAGGTGGCCAGGGCGGGATAAACCGAGCTTCCAGATCTACGCCATGGCTTGACGAGGAGCCGCAATTTGCCGGCGAGAGCTGCCGTGTATTGACCCGTCACGTCGTCCTCGCGAAGCATTTCGTCCTCGGGTTGACCAGGCGAACGGAGCCTGATGCCCCTGCAATTCCATCGCGCTGTCGAAGATATGGAAATATGGAGTGCGAGCAGCGACGGCTATTCGTTCGTGATCAGCTTCCAGAGCCCGACCGATCCTGGCTTTCGCGGAAAAGGTTGGGCTACATCGCCTCGTCGCGTCCGCTTGACCAGAGCCGTGGCTCGATCAGGATTGTCGGCTCGCCGCTCCAAAGTACTGAGGTCGAGGATGCGTGCAACAGCATGCTGAATTACCACCGAGACTGACCTGATTTCCGCTTGCTGAAAAATTGGAGCCTCGTAGAAAATGCCGCGGTCGCTCCGAGTGCCGCCCAGGATACTCGATCGAATCTCACCACACTCATTATGTAAAGGCTTTGGAAAATATGCTAGGAGCCGCTGCAAAACCAACCGAAGTCGATCCTTAGGAAAAGTCACTAGCGGGAATCATGAGTGGTGTACAATGAGCAGCAGACACCTTGACGATGAGTACGACCGCGAGGAGGCCGAAGCGATTGCCGCGGCACTTTACCTCACGCCCGATGAACTAAATGAAATCGAGTATGCGATACACGAGATCGCCAACGACGACGGGCTGGTTTACGGATACGGCGTAGAGATCAAAGAAGGAGCCCCGCAGTACATCCTCGACAAGCTCGCGCGGCTGCCCAGGCGGGGCCACTTAGTGCTGATCCATTTGCATGGATACGCCTGCGACGCAGATCAAGAGCAAATGGAAATTGCGAGAACTACCGTTTACAAAGTGAAGCTCTACAACATCGCTACCGATGAAGTGGTTATCTCTCGGCGTATGGCCACCCAGGAGGGCGCAGCCAAGATGGGAGGGTGGACGATTGAAGGCACGGGCCATGTAGTTGACGTAACTGACCTAGAACCCGGAGAGGAATGGACACCTCGCGATTTCGATCCGATCAAGATATGACGTGCTCACGACTGAGCATCGGCTCATTTGGCTAGCGAAGCACTTTTCCTTCGGAACGCTGTTGGTAGCGGCGTCCTCGGACGCATGCTGACGCTGGCCAGGCGGGCGCTTGATCAGAAGCAGCATCAGCGGGGACCGAACGTCTATTCGCTGCGTCTACTGTCTAGGTGGTGTGGACTCTAAGGATTCCCTTTTAGGAGCAAATCAGATTCAAGGCTGCTTTTTGGGAGGCAGTCTTGGGTGTGATGGACCGGTTGGTTTTAAGCGACGCGGCGTGGGAGCGGATGGCGCCGCTGATCATAGGTCGGCCTGACCGGAAGGGTTCGACCGGACGTGACAACCGGATGTTCGTGGAAGGTGTGCTGTGGATCGTGCGGACGGGCTCTCCCTGGCGTGATCTTCCGGAGGCGTTCGGGGATTGGAACAGCGTGTTTCGGCGTTTCAGTCGATGGAGCATCAAGGGTGTTTGGTGGCGGATCTTCGAGGCGATGTCCGATGATCCGGACTTCGAGTATCTGATCGTCGATTCCACCATCGTCCGGGCGCATCAGCACGCCGCTGGGGCGAAAAAAGGGGGTCTGAAGATCAAGCGCTCGGCCGCTCGCGCGGGGGCCTGAGTACCAAGATACATATGGCCGTTCGCGGCTTGGGATGTCCGGTGCGGTTCACGCTTACCGCAGGTCAGAAGGGCGATGCCCCACAAGCCGCCGCATTGATCGAGGGATTACCCGCCGAGGTCGTCATGGCCGATACCGCCTATGACGCCGATCACCTGCGCCAGGCCATCGCCGCCAAGGGGGCGCTTGCCGTCATCCCCAACAACCCGTCACGGGCGCTCAAATATCCGCTCGACAAGCATCTCTATGCCCAGCGCCATCTCGTCGAATGCTGCTTCTCGAAACTCAAGCAGTTTCGCCGCGTCGCAACCCGCTTCGAAAAGACCGCTCGAAATTACCGTGCCGTCGTCACTCTCGCTGCCATCGTCCTATGGATGCGATAAGTGTCCACACCACCTAGGCGGTGTGGACTCTAGGGATTCCCATTTAAGGGCAAATCAGATTCAAGACTTCTTTTTGGGAGCAAGTCTTGAGTGTGATGGACCGTTTGGTGTTGAGCGACGCGGCCTGGGAGCGGATGGCGCCGTTGATCATTGGTCGACCTGACCAGAAGGGGTCGACCGGGCGCGATAACCGGATGTTTGTGGAGGGGGTCCTTTGGATCGTACGCACGGGCTCTCCCTGGCGTGACCTTCCGGAGGTGTTCGGCGACTGGAACAGCGTGTTCCGGCGCTTCAGCCGGTGGAGTGTCAAGGGTGTTTGGGCGCGCATTTTCGATGCGATGTCCGATGATCCGGACTTCGAATATCTGATTGTCTGATTGTCGATTCCACCATCGTTCGGGCTCATCAGCATGCTGCCGGGGCGAAAAAAGGGGGTCTGAAGATCAAGCGCTCGGCCGCTCGCGCGGCGGCCTGAGCACCAAGATCCATATCGCCGTTCGAGGCTTAGTCGTGCGTGAAGAACTTCCAAGCCATTGAGCGGGAGTCGAATTTTCTGGCGAGAGGCGTTTTGAGATTGCAAGCTTTCGGGCTTTGGGGGCCCAAAAGCTTGCAATTTTGCTTTTGAGGATTCCGTCGAATCGCGGGTCATGATTCCTTCGGTGGACCGGAGGGAACGATGAAGCCAAAGGAACGACGCGACGGCGGCCAAGCCGATCTTCTGCGCTCGCGGCTGGACGCGATCATCGACTTGAACCATGCCCTGGTAAAGCTGGCGCGGACGATCGACTGGTCGTTCCTCGAAGAGCGGTTCGGCGCGGTCTACGAGGACAAGCCGGGCCGGCCGCCGCTGCCGACACGGCTGATGGCGGGCCTGGCCATCCTCAAGCACACCTACGACCTCTCCGACGAGGTGCTATGCGAGCGCTGGGTGGAGAATCCCTATTACCAGTTCTTCTGCGGCGAGGAGTTCTTCCAGCACCGCCTGGTGTTCGACCGCTCCTCGTTGACGCGCTGGCGCCAGCGTATGGGCGAGGAGAAGCTGCAAGCCCTGCTGCAGGAGAGCCTTGCGGTCGCCACCAAGACCGAGGCGATCAAGCCGTCCGACCTCAATCGGGTCATCGTCGACACCACGGTGCAGCCCAAGAACGTGATGTTCCCAACCGATGCGCGGCTCTTGAACCGGGCCCGCGAGATCCTGGTTCGGCTAGCCAAGGGCGCCGGCATCAAGCTGCGTCAGTCCTATGGGCGAGTCGGCAAGTTTGCCCTGATCAAGCACCAGCGCTATGCCCATGCCAAGCAGTTCAAGCGCGCCAATCGGGCCTTGAGGACGCTGCGAACCTATCTCGGCCGCGTCATCCGCGACATCGCCCGCAAGCTCGACGGCAACGTCGGCTTGTTCGATGGGGTCGCGCTCGACCGCATGCTGGCGCTGGCGCGATGCGTGCTCGACCAGAAGCAGCGCCAGCGGGGCCCCAAGGTCTACTCGCTGCACGCGCCGGAGGTGGAGTGCATCGGCAAGGGCAAGGCTCACCGGCCTTACGAGTTCGGGGTCAAGGTCTCCGTCGCCACCACGCTATCGCACGCCAAAGGCGGCCAGTTCGTCACCCATGTGAAGGCGCTGCCCGGCAACCCCTATGATGGTCACACGCTCAAGATCGTGATCCCGGAAATGGAGGTGCTGATCGGCAACATCATCGAGCGCCTCGTTCTCGACAAAGGCTATCGCGGCCACAATGCGCCACCCGACTACAAGTTCAGGGTGTTCATCTCAGGCCAGAAGCGGCGGGTGACGCCAAAGATCAAACGCGAGCTGCGCCGGCGTTCCGCCGTCGAGCCGGTCATCGGCCATCTCAAATCCGAGCATCGCATGGGGCGTAACTACCTGTGGCACCGCCAGGGCGATGCCGCCAATGCCGTTCTCGCCGCAGCGGGCTACAACTTCCGGCGTCTCATCCGCTGGCTCGAGCTCTTGTTGCGCCAGTTCCTCGCCCAGCTCACGGTCCGACTTCAATTCGTCCCGAGTTGAAATCCGGCGTTCTTCACGGCCGACGGCTTAGGCTGTCCTGTGCGGTTTACGCTGACCGCAGGTCAGAAAGGCGACGCACCGCAAGCATCGGCCCTGATCGACGGATTGCCCGCTGAGGTCGTCATGGCCGATACGGCCTACGATGCCGATCACTTGCGCCAAGCCATCGCTGCCAAGGGTGCGATCGCCGTCATTCCCAACAACCCATCACGGGCACTCAAGCACCCGCTCGATAAGCATCTCTACGCCCAGCGCTATCTCGTCGAGTGCTGCTTCAACAAGCTCAAACAGTTCCGCCGCGTTGCCACTCGCTTCGAAAAGACCGCACGCAATTACCTCGCCGTTGTCACCCTCGCAGCCATCGTCCTATGGCTGCGATAAGTGTCCACGCTGCCTAGCCTTCTCACCGACGCGGCGGACAGGCGGGGCAATCTGGTCCCGCCGCCTCCACTCCAGGCAAGGCGCCGAGAGCAGCCCTTCCCATCGCATACAACGCAGGGGTGACCTTCAGCTTGAGGCCCTTCGCCTCGCACTCATCTGCGAATGCTTTGAGGGCTCCCTCGCGCTCCAGCATCGAGAGCACGTTGAAAACCGTCTCCACAGTCAATTCAATGTCCTTGCTTCCTGCCTGGCGTGCCATGACGTCTTCTCCTTCTATACCGGTACTACGGAAATCGCCCGATCCCGGTGCCTAGTCGCACGAGTCATCCTGCGTATTGAAATCTCGCTGGCGATCCAGCGCAGCTGACGCGGCCGCCTTCGAAGCCTCCTTCGGTGCGAGCGAAATTCTTCCGATCTCGTCGAACCGCGGCAATCCCGATTTGTTCGGCGGAAGACGGATCAGGATTATGATCGTGTGCATATCCTGTCGGCTGTTGTCCAAATTCACTGCGAGATTGGATGGGACGAACTTGCCAGCTACCGGATTTAGCTGGGTTGATGGATCGAAATTGCCGGTGAACTTCGTCGTGAAAGTAATCGTGTCGGTCATCTGGGCGGTGGTGTAGTCGTTGTTTTCGCCCGCGAGATTTCCGAGCTGGTTCTGTACCAGGAAGCTATGCACAAGTGATCGAATCTTGAGCAGCCCGGCGGCGGGATAGATGGCATTAATCTGCTTAGGGACAATGTCGCACATGCCCTCTGTACTAAGTCGTGCGAGGCTATCAAAACTATCGTAGACCCTGAAGTGCCGCTTAACTTCCCTGGTTCGGTCGTTTTTTGCGGTAACGCCAATCTTGTCCGTCCACTAGAAAACGTCTTCAGGAGAGTAAGATCGATTCCGTTGCCGTTCACCTCCGTCGAGTCGATGGTGAAGTCGTAGCTGATCGAGGTATCCTTGTAGAAAAGGAAAGGATCGCGACTCTCTTTTACGAAGTAGTTCCAGTTGAGACTGCGGAAATACTCAGGCCGCGCGCGAAGCGTGTCGATCAATTCATCCTTGGTCATCCGCTGATACACGAACGGGCTTTTCGCGGCAGCAATGTTCGCGATGATCTCCTCCCTGATCGCGTCGCGCGTCTGGCATCTAATGATTGTCGCGATCTCTTCGCTGGCGAAACCCGTGGTATCTTCCGGCAGCGGATAGATAGAGCAGCCACCTGTTGCCAGACATAACAGCGAGAAGAACGCCCGGCGAAACATTGGCGTACCCCGCAAGAAATAAAAATAAGCCCGCAAGTCCCGTCCCCCTTCGACGCATCATGGCAACTCTATCGGTACCAGCGCTGGGGCAATCTGAGAGCAGGGGAAATCCCTAGGTTGCATCCCCGGAAGCGTGTTCAAGCCGTTTTGGTGTGCTGGGACATAAAAGAGTGTCAAAGGACACAAAGAGTGTCACGTTTTTCGGCGCGGAATCTACCGAAAAACACAACTCAAGATAAGAAAAGAGCGAGGCAGAGGCTATTTCAGCCGATTTTTTGCGCATTGCCGCGGCCGGACCGATCTGCTTGCCCGATGTGCATCCGTCCGCGACTAAGCGTGATCCGATCGATTTCGCCGGCCGTTTGCACCGCTCGCCCGACTGCTAACGTGACCCCGACTTACGCACAAGCCTGACTCCATAGCTTGTCACTACAGGTCGTGATCTCAGGGGCATTCAGCTTGCATCGAAGCTGAGTCAAACTGCAAATGCCTAGGTCCGGGGCTACCCGACAATACCTGCCAAAGTGTCGCCCAAGGCTGCTTTTCCAAGCATGGACGGCGTGATTTTGGCCGTGCGTTCATGGTTAGAGCCAGCCGCTGATAACGGTCTGGTTGCAGGTTCGAGTCCTGCCGGGCGCACCAGTGAATCAATGGCTATGCGGACACTTTGAGAACGACTCGATTTCCACTTTAAGAGCGACTCGATTTCGTTTTGAAAACGACTCGATCTTTCATCTCACTGACGCAGCTAACGATTTTCGCCTCGATTTTTTCGCCGATTTCGGCGCGCGAAAAAACCGAGGGGGGTCTAATCAAGCTGACAGCGGCATCAGAGTTGCGCGAAAGTGCCTTGATCTTGCCCCAAGCGCGCGGCCGAGCGCCGTGCTCTTCGTTGTCGTTGGGATGATCGTCTTCAGCGGGCTTTCGGGCCCATTCAATCAGGTGCTGAGGTTTTCGGATCGTCGGCCCCTCACCGCCGTGGGTCGCGCTCGTCGGCCGCACTTCGCCGGGATTCGCATAAGATGCCTTATGCGAAGTCGATTGCCCGCCGACGATCCGTCGCATTATCGCAGATGACCTTCTTACCGAAACCCTGCGCGAGGGTGGCATCACCGCGGCGGAAAACGAATCCAGCGTGGTTCTCTACGGCCAGATCGACGGCCGAAACATCTTTCTGACGGCGGACGCGGATTGAAGGCTTTGGGGGCGGCCGTATCGTACGGGAACGCCATTGGTCTGCAGTTCGGAACCGCCCTAAACGTGTTTCGGGTGCCGCATCACGGCAGCCGCAACAACATCTCCCCTACGCTTCTCAATCGGATCCTGGGGAATGTCTCAGGCTTTGGAACGAGAAATTCCATTGGTTGCGTCATCTCGGCGGGGCCTGATGATGAAACTCATCCCCGGCAAGTCGTGGTCAACGCGCTGATACGACGTGGTCTCGTGCCGCAGGATACAAAGGGAGGTATCCTTCTGTTCAATCACGGCGTACCGAACCGACAAGGTTTCGGTCCGGCTCAAACGCTGCAGTTCGCGACCAGGGTGGAGGCCTACGATTGACGCGATGATGTCGGCATTTTCTTGATCCGGCCCAGATCTGACATGTGCCACGCGGGTGATGGTTTCGCACCCGGGCCCCGGCGGTCACATCCGATTTCCCACTGTGGGAAGCTCTTCCGGGTCGTCGGTCGCGATCGTCGGGTCATTCAGGTCGTAGCTGAAGCCTTCGTACACGAAAGCGCTGTGGATGAGCTCGCAGTCCCTTTCGCTGACACCAGCCTGGCGGGCGACCGCGTACCAGGAGGCGCCGACGGTTTCGATCATGCCGTCGATGATGCGAGTAGCCTCCTCCTGCGAGACGAGAAATCGCTCGCTTTGGGAAAGCAGATTGGTGCGGTTGGCGTACCGGCCCCAATCCCCGAAAGCCATCGCGAGATCACGGCGCTCCAGCGCGATCATCGGGTTCGGCGTCAGATCGTAGGCAGGCGACAGCGACCAAGCCGTATCCTTTGCGACGATCGCGTGATTCCGAGGATGGTCGTCGGTGTTCGAAATCAGCGTATTGAAACATACGCGACGGAAGAGTTCCGGAAGATCCCTGGTCTGACTTGCCGTAGCGGCCCGCCGGACTTCGTCGGCGAGCAGCAGATAGGACCATTTGCGGCGCTTGTCCGCAGTATCGGGCGAGTCGTCCGCATCGATAAGCGTCAAGGCGCTCACCATTCGGCTACGCAAATATCCTTTCTCCGTTTTGTGACGGTCGAACCGCTTCACCAGGAGCACGTCGCGAGTACCGACGGTGGTCAATCGACTTTCCGCGCACGAAATCCCGCACGAGCGCGCGAGTGTCAGCATCGCATGCTCGACGCGAGGATTATTCCACCGGTCGTCGGGATGCGAAAATTTGGCTACCCAAAGCGCATCCTCATCTTCGACGGTCGCCTTCGGACGCGCGCCGCCCATGGACGTTCCGGCATTCAGAAGCGCTTCGGCCTGTTCGGCGTCGGCACCCGCGGGCTTTGGAGCATCCGGATCCCTCTCCGCCGCGACGATCTGGTCGGCGAGGTCGATGAGCTTGGCCAGATCGATAGTGCGATTGAATTTGCGCATAGGTGCCGGCGGTTCGACATTAAGACCGAAGCCGAGCGCGCCGGCGCGGTCGTCGGGCGAATTGAGCAGATACTGAATCTCTGTCGGTGCGACGTTGCCCAGCCGCTTCTCGATCAGTTTCCGCCCCCAGGCGTCGGGAGAACTGTCGCGAAGCGCTCCGAAGTTGCCCCGCAGCTTGGTCGTCCGGAACACCGGCACTTGAAGCTTGAGTTCGACCGGGTCGAATTCGACCCGGTCGTTTCGCGAGAGGTAGCTCTTGCCATAGACAAATTGGCCTACCGCCGTCCCTTGGCGGCCCGTATCGAGTTGGTACCTCCCGGCGATGACCGGTTCGGTTTGTCCTGGCAGCGTGATGTAGACGAAGCACTCCTCAGAAGGCATTGCTGGGCCCTCCTCCGGTTCGCGCGCGCTCGCGCTCTTCGAGGCCGCTGAGGGCCAGTCCCTCTTCGTCGGTCTTCGGGTCGGCCACACCATCTAGCGTCTGAAGCAAATTCATGGCCCACAGAGCTGCGACGTAGATGCCCGCGCTGGTACCGAGCTTGCCCTTTTCTGCGTCGGAGAGCACATGGCGATCCACACCGAGTTTTGCGGCGAGCTCTGAAAGGCTGAGGTTGCGCCGAAGCCGCGCCGTCCTGAGCTTGTTACCCAAGTTTTGCAGAGCTTCTTGGACAGCAATCGGCGGGGCATTTGTGAGTGCGCTGCGGGGCGGCATGGCGTCTTAAGGCTCCCTTATCCAGGTTAAAGGCGTCTCATGGCTCCAAAAAGATAGGCCTGCCTCAGTCAAAAGTCAAGCCATTGGAACCATAACCTACCCTAAACTGCCTTAAGGGCGCCTTAAGATGCCAAGAGGTTCATATTTGAGGTGCCCACGGAGCCGACCGCGCCCCCAGCCAGGCCGACAGGTTACGGGACGCTTCTCCACTCGCGGTTTCGGGCTCAAGCATCTGGAAGTGGCGTCCTGCGGGTGGCGATCAGAGTCGGCACTTCTTCGCACCCTGCGTTGACTCGATGGCATCGAGACCTACTTGTCTGTAATCGGCTTGCTCCATCTGCCGGCGAGAACAACAGTCGACTGTCTAACATGAACGAACCGCTCGAACGTCCGGTGAAGCGCATTCCGCCCGAACTCGCGTCGTTCGTCCGCGCGGTTCGCGAGGCACTTCACCGGAGATATTCAAGGCGGAGACCATCGCCGACCGTGAAGTCGCATGGCATGTGCTCGACGTGCTCGCAGACGCCGGCATTGGAATCCTCGCGTACAGCCGCATGCTGCTCGGGTTCTTCATCACGTTCGAGCCGCCGAGCCTGTATTCGGTGCTGGCGACGCTGAAGAGGGTCAACCGCCACAAAGGATACGTCCAGAAGCTGTACCCGCAGATCAAGGCACCGAGGTCCACTACGCGCCGGCGGACACCCCTCAATACAAAGCGATTTGCGAAAGGCTGTTCGGCACCATCAACCAGGGCTTGGTCCATATCAGCCTTCTGATCCTATCCGCGTCATCGCATTCCAGAGTCCCGGCGAGACGACGCACAAGGGCGGTCACTGACCGACCATCATGGGGGAGCGGGAACCCATAGCGTGAGTGGTCGTCGTATCGCTTGAACCATAGAGATAGCCGGACCGCCATGCGCGAGAAGGGGTCGGCTTCCCCTAGCCGCTGTGCGACGTCCGATAGTTCAGCAGCCGCCGACCCAAAGGTCGTATCGTTCAGCAATCGTCTCGGATCGGTCTCCGGGAACGCGGAGAAGACCTTTCGCTTCTGGGTGTCCTGTTGGCGCTCCATAGTACGCATACGACGAAGCTTACGATTACCCACATTTTTGAGTCAGAGTTTTGCTCCCGTTGCGATATCGATGAATCGCGATAATCCGCGCCACATGATCAGATTCCCTGGTGGCGGATCGTTGGCGCGGGCGAGATAGCCGCCGAGCCTGGCGATCTTGATGAGATAATGCGACAATGTTTTTCGTTGTGTGCTGACTGGATTCTTGTCTTTGACGAGCCGATCAAGCAATTGGATTTCAGCTTTGGTCAGCACAAATTCCGGTGAAGCATTTGGCGCTGAACGATTGAGCATCGTCATCCAAAAAATGCGCCAGCTCACAACGCAGAATACCGAGATCAGATTCGTCAATCGCTGAGCAGTCCGCAGTTGCGAGTCCTCTGCCCTACAGCCGGATTTGAGTATCTTGTGGAAGACCTCGATCTTCCATCGCAGGGAATACCATTCGAGTTTCTCGATCGCATCCCCGCGCGATTGCACCGGAAGATCGGTCAGGAGTTTCCATTCAATCTTTTTTCTGTTCTTTGGCGCTCCTCTTTCATCAGCGTGGATCACCGTCAAAGTCAAAGCTGGATACCGCGACTGCTTGCCTATCGGTGGCAGAATACGGATTTTGCGATACCGGATTTCAAGAACAGCCTGATCTGGATTGCCCTTGCTATCCTGGACTTCGATCCGGTGGAGACCTTTGACCAAGACCTCATCCATTATCGTTGCAACGGTATGATCGCCATCGCCTGCCAGGCGATTGACACAGGTCCTTACCAAGAAATGCGTTCCAACCTCTTGGGCGGCGCAAAACAATTCATAAATATCGGCCTCACGATCACCGATATGGATGCATTGCGATGGCTTCTCGAAAAGCTCCGTGGATTGCTTGAGGTTCTCCAGCCACCGAATGCTCTCCTTGGTTTCAATGGGGATCCGTGTCAGGTTGACCTCGCGCCTGAGCGCAGCGACCCCTCTGAATTTCTTTCTGGTCCAGAACTTCACAGCGCTGAGCCCCAGTGGAAGCCCATCGAGGGTCACCGCAAGGCTCGAATGCATCAATATTCCGCATGTCGTGTACGTTTGGGGTTTTCCGTCCAATCTTCGAGAGTTGCTTTTGGGGATGCGCTTAATCATCCCGATCAGATCCGGGCGCTCCCTTTGATAGGTGAATTCGGTCGTATCATGCAGAACAAGAACAGGTCCCTTCGCAGCCGCGATGCGTTCCCGCGTCGATTTAAAATGACCAGACAGAATGTCGGCCTCGCTTACTCGTTCATTGGAGAAGAAACGATAGGCCGCCTTGGTATTCGCCCAGTCTTGGCAAACCATAGGAATGCTCTGGCCGACGTCTCCACCAATCTGCTTCAGCAGCATGCGAAATCTCTCGCCAAGCCGAGCGTCCTGGAATTCGCACAGCGCAGCTTCACGGTCAAACCAGGTCACCGCGTCAGACGCCGACCGATGCGCCTTCTCATCCCGGGCGCGTGAAGTCAGTCCCATAGAGCACCTCTTCTCGAATCAGGTGCCCATCAAAGAATCACAAGCGATTCTAGCGACTCAAGTTTTTCGGCTCAGTGCACCTCAAAAAAATGTGGGTAATCGTAAGACGACGAAGCCCCCGTCGGATGCGTACGCTCCATATCGTCGAGCATGCCGACCATTAGCCGGTTTAGCTCGCCACCAGCATTTGCGACTTCGATCAAGCGGGCGATTTCGCGAGGAGGTGTAGGCTTCGGGAAAGATTCAAGATGTGCCCGTGAGGGAACGAGCAAGGCAAGCGAACATATCTCCCGCGGCCCGATCCTGATGTTCGCGGCGGTCGTCTCAAGTCTATCTACTACTATCCGTTCGCGGTCGGGATCTTTAAGAGCGCTGGCCAGAGCGAGTAGCCCCTCCCGCCACGACGGAAAGGGAAGCGAAAGCGTCTCCGCAGCCACAACCGTCCCTCCTGTCCCCGGATTACGGTAGTTGAGACCCGATACTCGTTTGTAGCCGCACAGGTTCGAGGCCCATTCGATCATTGTGAGATCGCGCGCCGCGACGGCCGTCACTCAGGCCGTCCCGCTCTGCGGAGATCGTCGATAAATATCTGAGCCTACTAATGACGCTTCGGCACGAAATATTTAGGTATACGAAAAAGGGGTCAACATCGTGCCGACCTGGCATGACATGATCGGGCATGGAGCCGTAAGGACTGAAAATCATGAGTCCCGTAGATGGAATACACTCAACCCAGCGACCAGTATTTCTCCCGGGTCGGACCGATATGCAGCGCGGCGCGGTCATCGGTGAAGGCTGCTGGCCGTACTTCTCTCAATGAGACATATTGCTAGACTGAGACGTCGGTGGCTTTCCGAAAATGACTCCAATTGCGTCGACAAGCCGATTGATGATGGTCAATACGAGGGTCGTACTAAACCCAAAGACAAACGGCATCAGTAGAGTTGCGGCCGTCTTGGCATCAGTTGCGGCATCACTTGGTGTGTTATTACGAAGCGTCCGAATGAAGGATTCGAAATTCCCAAACCCGAATGGCAATGCCAAAATGAGGCCGAACATCGCGCCCAACAATATCCGGATTACAAGAAGCCTTTTGTTTCCAATATCGAATGTGATGTCCTTTTGAAGCGATAGCGCGTTCATGGAAATGTATGCAATTGAGCCGAGAGCGCCCAGTGCCATGAGCCACGCGATGTAACAATACAAGTGCCATCGCTCATCTATGAAACTGGTTGCGAAGAGAGATGCCACGGCTCCTACCATAATGACTAGCGGCATCCAAATTAACAGGCGTTTGCTCTGGCTGATATAAAACCCGCGCCTGCACGGCTCGCCCAGTAAGGAGTGCAGTTCTTGAAGACGGGTCTCCAATGCACCCCACTCCGCTTCTGTTGGAACACGACCTGTCTCGCGCGACCAGAAGCGCGGTTTTCGTAGTCGGCCGATCTTGCCTACTACAAGCAAGTGCGCCTTTTCAGGCGGAATACTGACACCTTCGCGCTGCATGAAATGACAGAGGTCAGTCAGTGTCGATTGCAACTGATTGAACTTTCGATCATTGATCACGTAGTTTCCATTGACCAGCGTTTCGCTGGGCCTTTGGATTGGATCAGGCTGCATCTGTACGACTACATCGGACATGGACGCCTCCTTTCGCTATTGCCCACAATAATGCCAAACTTCTCATTCAGAAATGTGATCCACCTCACATCCTATTCACCAATCTTTTCACAAACGAGCGAAATCAAGCATCGGGAGCGAATTGTCTTTCCCGCGAAGAGGATCTATGGGCCTTTTTTTCATGGAGCGGCGAACGCCCAGCCTATTAGAGAGCGGTGAACTGGGCGCTGTTCGGCTCATGCGGTTGGAGATGCCGCCGGTATAGCTGATCGCCAGCAACAACTGCGTCCGTGTTTGGGGTGGGCAAGATTAGATACGAAACTTGGGCTTACGACCCTCCGTCTCTCCGTATGGATGCTGGGGCCCAAGGAGATCTCATAACGCAAATCGCGGTTGGTGCCGCGAGCTTGACGAACCGATGGAGCCGCCAGACTCCTGTATGATGCCTGCTTCTTCCATCAGACACGGATGTCTGAAGCAAACCTTCCTTGCTTCCGACGCCCGTCATCTAATTCGCCATGCGCCTTGTCAACAGTACGCTGCCTTAGCCAACTGGTCTCGAGACATCCACACCTCTCTAGCTATACCTACTGTTTCCGTTGTCACGTTGGATTAGCGCTCGTCTTCATTCGTTTTTAACTGGCCGGACCACTCGCAGAACGCCCTGCAGCCAAGGAGATAAAGGATGAGAATGAGCGCAGCTATGATGGGAGTACCGAGCATACCCAAGGCTGGCACCAGTTGAACGAGATAGGCCCCGAGTGTCAGGCCCCCGGCGCCTACGACGGTTTCAGGCGTGGGCGCTTTACCGAGCTTGCTGACTTTCTTGAAGGCGTCATCAACCAGCTTCCGAATTTGGCGTTCGCCGCAGATGTAGTCTCGCAATACCTTCATCAACAATGCGAAGAACCCGCTCTCATGCTGTGCCTCCAGCGCGAGCTGATAGGGATCCGACATTGTCATCCCGCGCTCCGATAACTGATCGACCAGCCATTCGAGCCGTTTCCTCGCTTCCGGGTTCATCTCACCAGCCTCACTGAACTCCCTCGGCGGCTTGAGCTGCCACTCACGGTATGCCGATGTGCGGCGAGATCTCGCCTTCAGCTCTGAAGATACCGCAAAGGGCTCCTTAAGCAGCACGCCAATGAGCCGTCCCAAACGGCGGGCTGCCTTCTCCTTGTCCTTTTCCACGATAATTTCTTCCAGGCTCTGGTGGTACTCTTCCCTGGCAAGCTCATCCAGCTGCGCAGAGCCCGAAATCGAAGTAGCGCCTTGACCAGGAACGGTGAGGGCCTCAGTTAGACCCTCGCGACGGGCAACAGGCGCGACGGCTGCCGAATGATCTGTCGTAGGCTCGGCCGAATGGATCACGACGTCCGACACACGTGTGATCTCAATTTCTTCGTCATCCAGGCTCTCCCGTGCGTCGCGCTGCGGCATCTGATCCCACTCGGTGACCGGGCCGAAGCTGATGTCGAGATCGCGTTCGATCTGGCTGATGCGCTTTTGTCTTATCGAGAACCGCCCCGGATCGATGGCCTCCTCTCGCAAATTCTCGATCAGGTCACGCTGGCTGAGGACGAAGCCGATTGCGCCAGGCGACTCGTTCCGGTCGCGCCAGATTACGATTTTGAAGAATGCCCAGGGTATGAGGGCGTCGTCCAACTTCTTGTCTCGATGGCCAAAAATCGGACCATTGAAGATGGACAGGCGCCTCTGTTGGCCGCCTTGCTCCGATATGAAATTCTCCAAGTCTCCCCACAGATCAAGGTCTGCGCCGGTGAATTCAGTTGATTGATTGAGCAGATAGTGTTGCGGAGCGGCATTAGTGTAGTGAAACGTATCCCAGTTCGCCGCCAAGGCATCATCCTTGTCGCGCCCCCATGCGGCGTCGTCACGTCGCGTAAGGTGCCCTTTGTCGTAGTCATTGTTTAAGTAGTAGGGCGCGCCCAGCTGATTCTCCGAGTCGATGCGAGCATCAAGGCGCCAAGACTTGCTGCCTTCGTCACGCCCGACTGTTTCTGGCGCGTTGAAATTCACATTGCAGGCCGAGAAGTAGGCAAGCCGGCGCTCTTCGTTCATGATTATGCTGAAGCGATGATAGCGAAGCTCGAACGTATCCCGCGGGCGCGCCGGCCGCGGAATTTGCAGGGCGTGTCCGAAGCGCGGACGCGGCTTCATGACAGGAAGCGGGACAGTGGTGCCGAGAAACCGCCGGTCATAGCCGTCGCGGTCAGCATATTCTTCCGGCTCAAGCCTCTCCTCGAGGATTTCGGCCCGCAGACCTGAGCTTCGGATAGGCGCCTGCGACGCCTCTAGGCGTCCAGCCAGCCGGCGCGGCTCGCCAATCGAGACCGATATTCGAAGTGGAACCTCGAGTTCAGCCATTGGTACGATGGCCGGCTGGTCAATGAATGTGGGCCGCCTTTCTTGAGAAAGAGCAGGAAGGCGGCGGCCGACCGGCTCGGCAACCTCGTGGGGCTCGATCGCTTCTTTGCCAACCTCACGGGCTGCCGGCGGTGTCTTCGCCAATACCGGATCTAGCAGCGCCTTCTGCTGTGGCGGCAGCTGCAGCTGGCTAAGGGCTGCGACAAGGGACGAGACCCGGACCCCCTCGTTGGCGCGCCAGGCAATTTCGGAAAGAGACTGGGTGCGTTCGTCCCAAACATGGCCTTCCTTATCCAGCCAGCGCCCGTCGGCGTCCTCGACCGGCACGCCCGTGTGATGAAGAGCGACGACTTCCCACTGGTCATTGAGGACCGGGGAGCCCGACGAACCCTTCTCGGTGTCGGCCTCGTAATGCGGAAACGGGCCAAGCGAGTTCGCTTCCTGGCTGCTGGTTGCGAGGTCGAGCAGCTTGTTATCCCGGACAACGACCTCTTTCTCGCGGCCGAGAGGATGCTGGACGATATTGACGAAGTCCTCCGGGTTGACGGCGATCTTTCCCTGGGCATCGTTGAGCGTAAACCAGCCATACTGCTCGATCGCCGCGCCATGATTGCTCTTCGGAGCAGCGGCGACGATCGCGAAGTCAAGGTTGCGATTATTCAGAAACAGCCGATCCGGCTCGAACGCGAATAGCTGCGGTTGGGGATTAGGCGCATAGCGATTCTGTTCATAATCCATTTGAATGAAGCAGGCTGCGGCCTGCTCCTTCGAACGAAGCACATGCTCATTTGTCAGAAGATGCCGCGCCCGATCAGAAAACCGGTCCCGCGGGCTCGCAGGCCCTGACCCGCGTCAATCAGAATCCGGCCGACGCGACGGCTGGCCTGAATGCCGCGGGCCAAGAACTCGACAGACAGGAAGTTACGAACACCGAGAACGACCTCTTGCACGAGTTGTTCATTGATGTCTTCCGCCGCCAAAGGCGTTGGACGCTTGATCAGCTCTTGCAGGATGGGGTTGTCAGGAGGCCGGCCTTCGCCGGTTGTCTTGCGCACTTCTTCGATGAGCCTGTTCAAACGGAGCGCCAGCCTTGGCGGCGTATCCGCTGCGAGTGCGTCGCCCTCCTCGACCGCCTTGGCCTTCTGGTTTCGGATTTCCGTTCGCTCGCGCCAACGCTTGGCCGCTTCGGATGCCCTCTCTCGCAGGCCGGCATCAAAGTCAGTGTCATTGTCCATTTCTGCTGCCATCATCGTCGCTCCCAGATAGGCTTTCTACGGATCGCTGGAGCAATGCTAAGGAGTTTCGCGCGACTGCTGGCGGTGGCGACGGGTGCTCGATAATCGAGATCGAGGCAGTCCAGGGCCACTGCTGCAGACCGTGAAGCGTTCAGACTGGGCTACCACCGGCGTCGCTGATCACCTGTCGAACCTCGGCCGGCGTCTCGGTAACGTATTGACGGTAACCCATGATCTTGATTGACGATTTTCCGCCACTCTTTCTTTGCCCAGCAGTAATTGGCAGCGGCCCTACGGCGCCAAGCGCATCAAACCAGATCTTTGAGCCGTCCATGGTGGTTAGGCTGGTGAACGGGGAGAGGCCCGTTTTCACAAGGGATGCCACTCGGTCAATGGGCTCCAAGACGAGTTGCATGATCTCCCAATCCACTCGTGTTTGAGGATTGCCGCCTTCATCTCCCTTTTCGCCGGAAGTAGTCCGGCGCGCACGAACAACACGCTTGGGTCAATGCTGACGGCCGTGCCGTCAGGCGCAGTCAGTGTAATCATCGTCCCGTTCCAAAATGCATTAAAAACTGGTTGTGAAAACCAGTATTCGATGTATCCTGCAAAAATACAACCATTACATATTTCCGACCTGAGGATTGCCGGTGACGCGCTCTTTGTCAGCTGCGCCCTTGATGGCGGCAGCCCTGTTTTGCCTTGCTGAGTTGTTCTTCGCGAATTTATCCGCGGCGAAAGAGCAGGAAAGCTGGTCGGCAAAGCACTGGCTTCTGGGCAAGCAGGACAAGAAATCAAAGGACGTAAGCGGCCTTTGCCGTCAGATGGGCCTTCTCGCGACGGCGAGCGTCGCCATCGATGGCAGCAAGTTCAAAGCCGTGAACAACCGGGACAAGAACTTCACACGGGCGAAGGTGGAACGGCGGCGTGCCCAGCTTGAGGAGAGCGTCGCGCGCTATCTGAGCCAACTTGACACGGCCGACAGGCAGGGGCCGACGGAGGCGCTGGCCGCGAAGGTGACGAGGCTCCACGAGAAGCTCACAAAACTGAAGGAGGAGATGGGCAAGCTTGCCGTCTACGAGAGGCAGATGCTTGCGTCACCTGACCAGCAAATCTCGCTGACCGATCCCGACAGCCGTTCGATGGCGACGAGCGGCCGCGGTTCCGGCGTCGTCGGCTACAACGTGCAGGTCGCCGTCGATACCGAGCATCATCTGATTGTGGCGCACGAGGTAACGAACAGCGGTTCAGATCGGGCGCAATTTGCCAATATGGCCAAGCAGGCCAAGGCTGTTCTCGAAACCGAGACGCTCGAGGCCGTTGCCGATCGCGGCTACTTCAGCAGCCTGGAGATCCTCGCGTGTCACGAGGCTGGCATCACGGTAACTCTGCCCAAGCCACAAACGTCGGGTGCCAAGTCAGATGGCCGCTTCGGCAAGCAGGACTTTGTCTATTTGCCAGAGGAGGACGCCTATCGCTGTCCAGCCGGGGAACGACTGCCATATCGCTTTACGAGCGAGGAGGACGGCAAGCGGCTAAGGCGCTACTGGACCACAGCTTGCCAAGCTTGTTCGCTCAAATCGCAGTGCACGACAGGGCCAGAGCGGCGGATTCCACGATGGGAGCATGAGCATCTGCTCGACGCTGTGCAGCGCCTCGATGCAAACCCACAAGCCATGCGCCAGCGTCGAGAGACAGTCGAGCATCCGTTCGGCACGATCAAGGCCCGCATGGGAGCGACACACTTCCTCACCAAAACGCTTCCAAAAGTAGCCGCAGAGATGGCTCTCTCGGTCCTGGCCTACAATCTGACACGGGTCATGAACATCATCGGGACCAAGCCGCTGATGGCTGCGATCGTGGCCTGAGACCGAGCCGGTCCTGCCTGCTCATCGTCTCCCCTCGGAGGGAGTTTTTACACAACCAAGACCAGCCGCCGACGGGACAAAAAGGACGTGACTTCGAGCGATCGACCAGGCTCAGGGAGGTCTTTGCGTCGCGCCCTTTGTCGACCAGCGGCTCGAAGAGAACGGCTTGACGATCGAGGGAATTGCGATCAGGGACGAGCGTCTGTCTGCCGGACTCCGCGGGCCCGTGCTGGATGGCAATCGCGCCGTTGTGGTCGCCGTCGACATCGATGTATTGTTCGGGGGTACGGGGACCGCTCACCGCCTTTTCCGGCTTTCCCTTGGCGACGGACGCGGCGTTCGTAATCTTGCAAGCTTTGGCGAGTGGATCCTGATCCTAGCGGGACCGGCTGCGGATGGCCCAGGCAGCTACGCGGTCTATGCGTAGGATGGCGATAGCGAAAACGTCACGCTCCTGTATGAGCTATCCTTTAGTCCTGCTCGAAAGCCGGAAGCTCTGCTGCCTCTGGAAAAACGTGGCTCCAAGCTACGCGTTCTGATCATGTTCGATGGCGACAAGGAAGGCGCTCCGACCCCGGTCAGTGTCTCGGCGCCATGACGTATCACGCGTAGAGGACTCACATGAGACTGCTTTATTTCATCGCAGCCGCACTCCTGGTTCAGGTCGAAGCCGCACTCGCATGGGGCCAGGAAGGCCACTGGATCGTCGCCGAGATCGCGGCGCGTCGTCTAGTACCGAGAGCTAAAGAAGTTGCAAGAAAAGGTCCGTCAAAGGGAAGCAAGGAATAAGTCCCGGCGGTCGATTGAAAGGCACTCGGTGAAGCTTCCCGAATTGCAAAAGGGCATGAGGTCGATTGGTGGATCGATCGTGCAGACATCGGCACGCGCTTTTGGTTTGAAGATGCAAAAGCAAAAAAGGCCTTCGCGGGTACCTGCGACAACTTCAGCGTTCGATGCCGAGACGACTAGCCCAAACCCCGGCGCTCGCGCGGAGACCTGGGGACGTTGGTCCGCGTTCAGGCCATGCTCGTACGAGCAATGTTCGAGCTGATGCTTGCTTGCTCATATACGGCCAAACAGATCCCGCTAATAGCGCGTAACGAGTGGGGCTTCCGCACGCCCAAGAAGAAACGGTCGGGAGGCACGGCGCTCGCACTTCGCTCGGTCGACCGTCTTCTGACTAACCCATTCTGTGCGGCTATCATAGTCTGGGGCGGACAGACGTATCCGGGCTAGCACGAGCCGATCGTTACAATCGACGAGTTCGAGCACCTGCGGCTGCTGTTGCAGCGAGCGGGTCGAGCTCGAGCGGCGCGGTAAAGACGGGCAGTGCCCGGCAACCGAACGCCGATACGCAGCCAAGCTTCCATGGCGATGGTCAGGGCTCTAGGAAGAAAAATTTGGATCGTGGGATTATGGGGCGAGGTTCTGCGATCTTCCAGATGTGCGATACACAGGCAACCAGCATCACTCCAAAATTTGGTAGGTTGAAATTAGTTGGTCTGAGACCTTTAATAACTAGTAATCAAGCGACGTGCAGTTGGAAGCAGGTTCGAAGGCTGAGATCAAACGTGCCGAAAGAACTGTCCGAACCCCGAGGTCTGTCGCTAACCTAAAATCGCATTGCTATCCATGATCTGAGACAGTTTCGGCCTGGCCATGAGTCTTCCCATTATTGTTGGCATAAGCGGCGCTTCCGGCATTTTTTACGGCATCCGACTTCTAGAAGTTCTGAAGCATAATGGGATTTCTACACATCTAATCATCTCTAGATCTGCGATGCAGACGCTGAAACAAGAGCTCGATGTTTCTATCGCGGACGTAGTAGCGTTGGCCGAAACCACCTACCAAAACCCTGACCTTGGCGCAGCAGTCTCGTCGGGCTCGTTTAAGGCCCGCGGAATGGTGATCATTCCGTGTTCAATCCGGACGTTGTCCGATATAGCGCACGGTACTACGGGTACTTTACTCAGTCGTGCAGCCGATGTTACCCTAAAGGAACGGCGCCGGCTCGTACTCGTCGTGCGAGAAGCGCCACTGCACTCCGGGCACCTGCGCAGCATGTTGGCAGCTACCGAGAACGGTGCAATCATTTTTCCACCTGTTCCAGCGTTTTACTCGCGTCCCAAGACAATTGATGATGTTGTCAATCACACAGTGGGGCGCTGCCTAGATCTTTTCGATATCGATGTTGGACTCGTGAGGCGCTGGCGCGGGACGTCTGATGCTTTATCAGCGCTGTGAAGGAAGACGACTGGACTTCTCATGAATGAAAATTGAGATCCGGGTGTTCCGCAGGAGCGTTGGATATGGGTCAAGTAAATCCCTGTTGCTTATTTGTATATTCACCAGGCCATTGGCGGCGAGATCAAGCGATGAAGGGGCCGCTTGACACGTGGTGCGTGCGATACACGGACAGGGCGGAGATCGAGTGCCGCTGCCGCGACCACGATCATCGTGTCGCTGCAAACGCAGCAATCGCTTGTAGTTAGAGACTAGCCACAACGCACCTTATACCCTGCCCGATTTGGGTGCAGGATAGAGCGAGAGCAGCATCCCTCGTTCAACAGAGGCTCAAGGCGGGGACCCGGGACGAATGACAAGATCCGCATGGATGCCTCGTCGGTCATTACATAACGGACTAGGCGGGCCGCTCCACAGAAGTGTCAGTGCTCGCGTTCCCGCGGCCGTCCCTCCGTTATGGTTGTAGACTTGGATCACTGATTGAGAAGGGGCCTCCAACTTGTCTACGACTCGTGATATCCACGCCTTCCTCACGATCTTGAACCGTCCCGAGCTCGTGCAAGAGGAATGCCTGCTGCAGCGGATCGTCGCTCCCAATGCAGACTGCCGCTACGGGCGCAGATACCGGTTCGGCAAAATCGTGACGGTCGGGGACTATCGCCGCAACGTTCCCATTGTGACCTACACGAATGTCGAGCCGTGGATCGCACGGATAGCAGCGGGAGAGCCCCGCGTCTTGACCCGTGAGCCGGTGCGCCTGTTCTTCAAAACGAGCGGCTCGACGGGCACGGCCAAGATCGTCCCGGTAACCGCAAGTTTCATTACCGACAAGTCGCGCGCTTTCGGACTGTACTGGAGCGCATTGTTTCACGGCCATCCGGCGGCTGCGATTGGGCGCGTCGTCGGCAATTTCTCCGACAGCGGCGGCGCCACGGGGACGCCTTGCGGGCTGCCGGTCACGTCGGAAGGCGCGTTCTGGAATGGAGTGGGGGCGGTAGCGCAACGGCGCGGCCGCTCACCGATTCCGCAATGTGTCAGCGCCATCAGCGATCCGGACGCCCGATACTACACAGTCGCGCGCATTCTGCTCGAAGAGAACATATCGTTACTGATGGCGCTCAATCCCAGTACGTTGCTCATCCTTTTCCGCAAGCTCCATCTGTTTGCCGATGACTTGCTGAGGGACATCGCGCGCGGCGGATTGAATGCCGGATTCCGGGTCGGCGCCGAGGTGCACGCGCATGTGAGCGAGACCTATCGGGGCTGCACGGCCCGCGCCGAGCAACTTCGTGAGCTTCTGAGCCGGCCCGAACCGCGCGCGACCGCACGCGAGATCTGGCCTTCGCTACAGCTCGTGGTTTCATGGCGGAGCCCGATGCAGCTGCCTTATCTGCAGCTGCTCGCCGACTATCTCGGCCCCGTGCCCCAGCGCGACTATCTCCTTATGGCCTCCGAGGGCGTCATTGCTGTTCCCATCGAGGACGAGATGAGTGGTGGTGTGCTCGCCACGCCCATTCATTTCTATGAGTTCATTGCAGAGGAGGATATTAGCCGCGCGGATCCGCCAACGCGGCTTGCGACGGAACTCGAAGTCGGCCGAAGCTATGTGGTGGTGCTCAGCACTAGCGCCGGCCTTTATCGGTATAATATCGGCGACGTTGTCCGGGTGCGCGCCATACAGGACCGCACGCCGGTCATCGAGTTCCTGCATCGTAGCGGCGCGACTTGCTCGCTTACCGGCGAAAAGCTGACCGAACACCAGGTTGTGGCGGCAATGAGAGCCGCAACCGATTTGCACGGAATCACGCTCGAGGATTTCACGCTGCATCCCTCAGTCGGTGGTTTTCCGCGATACATTCTGCTCATCGAGCCATCGGCTGGCAGCGATTGGATCCCGCCGGCGTTCCTAGCCGCGTTCGAACGCGAGCTTTGCGCGCGCAACATCGAGTATGACGCGAAGCGTCGCTCGATGCGCCTCGCTGCGCCCGAGTTGTGGGTGACCGACCCAGGAGCCTATGCCGAATTGCGGCGGCGGCGCATCAGCGCGGGCGCCAATGATGCCCAAATCAAGCCCGTCCATCTGACGCGGGATCCCTCCTTTTCGGCCGGCCTCGCCATTCGTCAGACGTTCGTCACATCCTGATGCCATGCCTTCTATGCGCCGTCGCACGCAGTGCGAAACGCGCGCTCAAAGCTAGGCAATGCACGAACGATGACATCGCTGTCGACCGCCAGTGAAATTCGTATGTGGCCCGGCATGCCAAACCCGGTACCCGGGACGGTGAGCACACCTTCGCGAGCGAGCAATCCGACAAAGGCGACGTCGTCGGGGATTGGTGTCCGCGGGAATACGTAGAAGGTGCCCTGCGGTTTTAGGCATTCGTAGCCGATCCGTCTCAGTGCCTCGTACATCAAGTCGCGCTTGTCGCGATAGGGCGCGACGTCGACTGAGAGATTGCCCACATCGGCGACGACCCACTGCCACAAGGCTGGAGCATTCACGAACCCGAGTACGCGATTGGTGAAGCTGCAGGCCTCGAACAGCGCCGGGGTCTCCGGCATACGCGGCGAGAACGCGACATAGCCGATGCGCTCGCCTGCGAGCGCCAAGGACTTGGACCAGGATGTCACCACAATCGCGCGCGTCACCAGTGTGGCGACTTCAGGCACCACCACGCCATCGAATACCAGCGTCTTATACGGCTCGTCGCTGATCACCACGATGGGCCGGCCAACGCGCTCGAGCATCGTCTCGAGATCGCGGAAGGTGGAGGCTGGATAGATGACGCCGCTGGGATTGTTCGGAGAGTTAATCAGAATAACCTTAGTACGCGGGGTGATCGCTGCCGCGATCCGGCCGACATCTAGTGTCAGATCGTCGCGAGGTGCAACGACGACGAGGCGCCCTCGGTAATTCTCCACGTAATAGAGGTAGTCGAAAAAGAAAGGCGCAGTGACGATCACCTCATCACCTTCATCCAGCAACGCCCTCAGCACGACATTGAGGGCGGCGCCGGCACCAGCGGTCATGATGACGTGATCGGCTGTATAGACCAGGCCTGTTGCCGCACTCAAACGCCGCGCCACCGCCGCGCGCACAGCATCGTGACCTGCATTTGGCGTATAGGCATGCCGGTGTAGCTCGGTGCTGTCGAGCGCCCGCCGCGCCGCCGCCATCACCGAGGGCGGTGGCTCGATTTCGGGATTGCCCAGTGCGAAGTCGAAGACTTGGCCAAGCCCGCGCTCCCGCTTGAGCCGAGCCCCGTCCTCGAACATGCGCCTGATCCAGGAGGCCTTGCTGAGATTGTCGGCGACGGACCGGCAGATCATGGCCAAACCTGTGCGGCTTCGGCCGGTCTTTCTTGTGAGGCGCGGCCATCGCAAAGGTTCGGCGCGAGGAAGCGCTCAGTAGATGGTCTCATGGTGTCACCTCCGTGACAAACAACGTCAACTCTGGCAAGCTGCATGGCGGCGGCACAGCGACGCTGGTTAAAGAATCCACCGGCCCGGCGTCACCACCGATCTGCACTTTTCCCATCTCAGCGGCGAGTCGGTGCCGATCGATGGCTCTGTGGCATCCAGCGAGCTGACACTAGCACTGCCGAAGTCACGCTGACCGGCGAGTCCATTGCGATCGCTCGCGGACAGATTGGGAAGTGTTTCAGTCCGGCTTCGAGAGAGGACGCGTCCCCCGTGCGGTAGAGCAGCACGGCCAATGGCCGGCGGCCGAAGCAAAGCCGCGATCAGCCATACCAAGGGGTCCATCAACGGGACACGCTCAGGGGCACCGCCTAGCCAAGCGGCTAATCCCGGCCGACCAGGCTTCCGCGCTTTATCTAGTTGGGCCATGATTTTCACCCAGCATGGTGAACCTGGAAATGCGGTCACGCGAGACACGTACCCCGAGCCCGGATGCCGAGATCGGAGCGTGCACCGCCGCGTGCGGTTCCTCTAGAACGTCGTTGGCGAGAAGCCATGCATTCTGTCCCTTGCCGTCGAGCCAGTCGAAACCATGTACGAAGCGGCCGAACAGCTCGGCGAGACGTGTGAGGATACCGCTCTCCCCTACCATCGTTCCAAGATGGCAGCGCAGCCCATTCGCCTGCGCGCGCTCGACGAGACGCAACGCGCCGAGGAGGCCTCCGCATTTGGCCAGCCGGATGTTGAAGATGTCCGCGGCACGCTCCTCGATCAACCGATCCGCGTCCTCCCCTGTGCACAGCCCTTCGTCTGCGACCACCGGAATGCCGGTCTCCTGTCGGATGCGTCGAGCGCCGACGAAATCGTACGGCGCCAGCGGCTGCTCAACCGACGCGAGCGGGATCGCCCTCATGGAACGCAAACGACGGACTGCCTCGGCAGCCGATTCCCACGCGGCATTGGCATCGATTCGCAGCGGCGCGCCGAGCGCCTCGGCTACGATGGTGAGCCGCTCGACATCATCGACCAGGCCGACCTTCATTTTAACGTGCCGCGTATGGCGCAGCCGCATTACCGCAGCGTGTCGCGGCAGGGCCTCGGTCGTCACGTCAAAGCCAATCACCGTCCCGGCCGGCAGCGGCGGCCCGGCTTTTCTGCCAAGGACCTTACCGAGAGCGAACCCAAAGGCGTGTCCTGCCAGGTCGAGGAGCGCGGTCTCGAACCCGCAGAAGGTCGCCAGGTGACGACCCGCATGATCGAGCTCGCGATGAAGATGGGTGACCACACTGGTGCGATCGTCGAAGTGCCGTCCGGTAAAGCGCGCACCCATGGCCGGGCCGAGCGTGGTCAGCACGCTCTCGACGGTCTCGCCGGTCACATAGTCGCGGGGAAGGATTTCGCCAAAGCCCGCAAGTCCGGTTTGACAGCGCAGCACGACAATGATTGCGTGCGACTCTCTTCGCCGGTAGCGCGCATGGCTAAATGGTGCTCTCAGCGGCAGTCGAACAGGATGGAGCTCGAATCGCTCAACCTGCATGACGTACATCCGCCGGGTCGCCGACGATCGCGGTGAACGACGCAACTGCGTCGGCAAGCTGGTCCGGTGCCTCGAACTGCAACCCATGCGAGCCGCAGATCTCCTTGATCGTGACCGCGGATCGCCTGAGCGCAGCGAAAGTTCGGCGCGTATGGAAATTGTCAGTCGCCTCATCCGTGCCAGCGAGCACCAGCAGCATCGGCAGATCGAGTTGACCAAGGCGCAACTTGGCGCCGACCCCGAGTTTTCGCATAATGTTGTGGAACCTCGGCGTGATCAGCCGGCAGCGCAACTCGTCGGCCTCAATCGCCGCAAGATGGGGGCCGCGGGTGAACATGTCCTCGGTGATCGGGATCGCAAGGGCACCACAGTGCGGGTGACGCGCGATCGCATCCTGCCGTTTCATCGCTGCTGTAACTGCCTCAGAGGGATGAAGACCAGGCGCTATCAGGACCAAGCTTGCAAGCTCCTGCTGGCACGTGGCCGCCACGTTGACAGCTAGCACGGCGCCCCAGCACCAGCCGGCGAGATGCACCGGACGCCCCTCGCTCCGCTCGGCAGCAATGATGCGTCTCACATCGTCAACCAGCATCCTCGCGGATGGCGCATCGCCCCGGCCCTCCTCGTTGAGGCCCGAACCGCGGCGATCCGCACCGATGATCTTCAGGCCGGCCTCGCCGAGATGGTCTGCGAGCGGTTGAAACCAGCCGGAATGGCTCATCACACCGTGCAGGAGGATCAAGGTGGCGCGCAGGGCCTCGTCTGCCGGCCACACCCGATAGCGCAGCGAATAGCCGTCCGCGCCTACGACGGATCGCACGGAGGATCTCAACAACGTCGCGCGCATATCACCCCCATGGTAGGATACGCAAATCGCCTGCCTGCCCGAACCACGTCCGATCGGTGCGGCGTGTCTCCAGGCGGAGCTGGCCATCGTCAAGAGCGGCGAAGATATTCGTCAGCCAATCCGCATCATTCCTGTCCGGATAGTCCGCGCGATAATGTGAGCCGCGGCTCTCGGTGCGCAACATCGCAGCGCGGATGATGACCTCGGCTATATCGAGCAGGTTGCGGTGCTCCAGCGCGAGCATGCAATCCATCGGCTCGAACGTGCGAATGCCCGTGGCGAGCCGCTCGCGATCGTCGGCGACATACTGCAGGGCCCTTGCAAGACTCTCTTCGTCCTTCTCGACCAGCAGCTCCGCCCACATCTTTTGCTGAAGGGGGCGCAGCAGATCGCCCGGGCGCGCCGGCCCCTTGGCCTCAGCAAGACGCGCTAGCGGTTCGTGGAGCAACCGATCGAGCAGGCCCGAGTGGACACCGAGATCAGGCTCTTCGCGCGCCACTTCGGCGGCCTTACGGCCAGCGCGAAAACCGAACACCTGCGAGCCGCCGAGCATAGTGCCGCCGAGCCGATCCGCGCCCTGATAACCCATCGTCTCGCCGGCAGCGAACAGGCCGCGGACCCGTGTCTCTCCATGGGAGTCGACACGTGCGCCACCATTGCAGGTGTGGTGGTGATTCTGAACCTGCAACAGGTCCCGGTTGAGGTCGATATCAAACTGCGCCATGTAATTGACAAACATCTCGGGCAGGAAGGCGCGTCGCGCCAACGAAAGATCAAGGTACACGCCATCATGCGGGCCTGCACGCCCTGCGAGCGCCTCGCCGTGAATGGCACGGTCGAGGTGGATGGCGGCATCGCGGCAACTGACGGGCCAGTGCAGCGCCTTGCACCGCGATACCTCTTCGAGGGTGACACCGTCCAGCAGATACTGCTGGACGAAGGACTTGCCGTCACGATTGAACAGACGGAAGGGCTCCGGCATGTCGTAGAGCATCACCATCGCCTGGCTCGGCCAAGTCGTCGCTAGACCCTGCTGCATGAATTCCATATTAAACAGCTCGGCTCCGGCGCGCAGCACCATGGCGTAGCCGTCCCCGGTGTTGCCTGGCGGATTGAAGCTGTACCGGAAGAGCTGCCCGACCCCGCCCGTCGCAAGCACGACCGCACCGGCCCGGACCAGGAACGGCTCGCCCCAATCGTCAATGCCAACAGCGCCGAAACACCGGCCGGCCTCGACCAGCATGTCAATCACATTGGCATGCTCGAGCACGGTGGTCTTTGTATGCTCGATCACTGCCTTCTGAATAGCAACGATGTTGTTGGTGCCACTGGATGCCGCTACGGCCGGCATGACGGCCAGGACCTTGTTCTGGAACTGAACACCCATGGCGCGCAATCGCTTGATTGCTTCCGGCGCCTCGTCGACATAGATGCGACACAGCTCGGCATCGGCCATGCCCAAGCCTGCCTGGATCATGTCTTGATGGACCAGATCGGGTGGATTGAACAGCCCACCTTTTGGCCCGACCGTGCGGATGGTCCAGAAATCGGCCAGCGGGTTCGACGTCGCGCCCGCGCCACGCAACCCTGGTACGCCGAAGCGTCCCTTCACCGCTAGGATTGTCCGCGCGCCACTCTCATGGGCGCTGATGGCAGCCGCGGTCGCCGCCCCACCTCCGCCCACGATCAGAACATCGGTCGTGTAGGTTTTCACGATGCACATTCCCGAGCGCTGCGGACCGAGCGCAGGTGATGCACTGCCATGCCGTTGACCTCCCGCGGGTGGAGTTCGGTCGGCCGGCCGTACTGAACATATCCATAGGAGCGGGGAATGTAGTGAGCAGTCAGCGAGCTGCGTGAGTGCTGCGGGGCGTCGGGCTTCAGACTGCCGTGCAGCACCCGCGAGCTCCACAGCACCACGTCACCTTTTTGAAGGGCCGGCGAATAGAACGATACGCCCGCGAGACCTCGCGCCAACAACCGCGCGTGCTTGATGCGCAACGCCGCATTTGTTTCCTCGCTGTTATAGTTGAAGGTGCGCGCGGTGTGCTCCGATAGCTCCTCGTATTGCTTCCAGAAAGTGCGCAGAGGAGCAAAGCCTGGCGCGTCGGTACCGAGAAGCTGGCTCTGCGGCAAAAGATAGAAGCGGCCGGCGCCGGCATGAATGTCCTCAAGCGCGTACCAGCCTGCGATCATCGCACCGGGAATGGACGCATCCATGAAATGTCCGTCTGCATGGGTGATGGTCCCGCGCGCACTAGACTCGAAGTACATTGATTCAACGCAGGTGACCCGCTCGCCAGCGAGGATACGTAGGACGCGCTGAACGTTCTGGTGCGTCAGCACTGAGAGGCTGTCGCGACGGAACTTGGTGAACTGCTCATCGCTCAGATCCTGAACGCTGAGGATCGGATTGATCATATGACCATTGGCAGAGAAGCGATGTGCTTCCCTGCGCGTGGTGAGCTGGCGCAAGATCAGTCCGCGATACGGCTTGACCTCGGAGTGGAAGGCCGCAACGACGTCGTCGGCGCGCTCGGCAGGAATGAGGCCTCGTGCAATCACATAACCCTGATCTCGATAATGCGCGGCAAACGCCTCCTCGTCCCCCCAGTCTGCACCTCGGCCCGGCACCATTTCGATATCTACCGGCAAGCCTTCCTTTGTCTTCCCTATTGTAATCGTTTCCATGTGCAGCCTCGCTTTCTCTCATTCGAAATGCGCGGGCCCAGTTCAAGGCCTGCGTTTTAGAACGTCGCTGATGTCGACACTGGCCAGAACGTCCGAGGGCACCTGGTTAGGCTTGATCTGACGCGTCGGCGCGAGCCGACGGGTGGCATCGATTCCCATCTTCGACGTCCTTGCCGTCGGCGACGTGCAGGACGGATCGAGCAGCGTTCCCGATTCATCGGGATAGATATGGACGTCCCGCACTGGCTGCGTGTTCAGCCCAATCGCACGGAACACTCGGCGCGGATCGCGGATGTCGACATCAGCATCCACCACGATCAAATGCTTGGCTTGGATGTCGGTGGACAGCAGCGCGTCCATCACCCGCTTCGGCTCGTCCTCGGCCGTTTTCTCCAGCGCGACCACAGACGTGAACGGCGCGATAACCGCGAAGGCGGCGACGCTCGGGGCCGCTGCGCGGGCCCGAGCGAGCGTGCGGTGCTCGATCGCCGGGAGTTCGACGGTCAGATGCTCCATATGCCCGCTCACCACATCCTGGAAGATCGCGTCGCGCCTCATCGTCATGGCGCTGACCTGAAACAGCGGCGAACGCACGATCCCGGTGCTATAGCCGGACCACTCACCAAATGGCCCTTCTTCGACGAGTTGGTCAGGATCGATCACGCCCTCGAGCACGACCTCGGCGCGAGCAGGTACGAACAGACCTGTTTGAGTGACACACTCGACAATGGAGAGTGGCTCGCGTAGCAGACCGCCGATCACACCGTACTCCTCGAGTGGGCCCGAATAAACCGCGCCAAGAAGCCACGCCGGATGCGATCCAATAAAAAAAGCTATCGGCATGATGCGGCCGGCTCGACGGAAGGCCTGCAAGATGCCGTCCAGGTGCTTGCCGCGCTCAATAAAGACGGCTGCGCTCGTGCTATCGCGAACCATCAGACGATGCACGCTCAGATTCGTCCGGCCGCTATCCGGATCGCGAGCAACAGCGACGGCCGCGGTGATATAGGGCTTGTCGGCGTCATATTCGTGATAGACGAGTGCCGGAAGGCGCCCAAGGTCGATATCACGCCCGGTCGCACGTATCTCCTGGACCGGTGCATCGCGCGTCACCTTCGGCTGGATGGGAGCCGCCGCGGCAACAGCATAGCGTGCCGACACGTCCTTGATCGGACAGCTGAGTGCAAAAGCGATGCGGCCCATCGAGCCGCACACATTTGTCACCAGCGGTAGGGCCGCGCCGCGGACCGATCCGAACAGCAGGATAGGCGAACGCTGCTGCATCTCGAGCTTCGATAGAATCGCCGCGGTCTCAAACCGGCGATCTACCTCGCGCTTGATCTCGATAAAGTCCGACGGGCGCTGCGCCCTGACGAGGTCGAGGAAGCTCCGGAGATCACTCATTCCATCAGCGTCCCACCGCAAACATTGAGCGACTGCCCGGTTATCCCTGCGGCGAAATCGGACATCAAATAAACGGCCAGGCCGGCCACTTCGCGGGCTTCGATGAATCTCTTCATAGGACTCGCGGCAACGATCTCGTCCATATAGCTTTCCGCGGTCTTGCCGAACATTCTTGCGCGGTGCCCCATCGCCTGATCAACGAAATCGGTCTTGACGTGCCATGGGCAGATCGCGTTGGACGTGATGCCGAGGGCTGCAGTCTCGCGCGCGACAGAACGGGTGAAGCCCAGCACAGCAGCCTTCGAAGAGGCATAGGCACTGTTGTAGGCTGGCCCGTATTTCGCTGATACTGATGAGATATTGATGATGCGGCCCCAGCGCGACCGGATCATGTGCCGGAGTGCCGCTTGGGTGAGTGCGATCAGCGCGAAGACGTTGAGGTCGTAGATCGCCCGGAGATCGTCTCCCCTCTGCATGACTGTATTGGCGACGGCGGTGGCTCCGGCATTGTTGACGATGACGTCGATCCTGGCGAAGCGATCAAGCGTGGCCTTCACGAGATCAGCACTAGCGTGCACTTCTCGCAGATCGATTGGCATCGGGTGGGCAACCCCGCCGCTTGCAGCAATCGCTGAGGCAACCTGATCGAGTTGAGACTGCGTGCGCGCGGCCAGGACCACGGCGGCGTTAGCTGCGGCCGCCATCAGCGCGATCTCACGTCCAATCCCGCGTCCGGCACCGGTGACGATGATGACTTTGCCGCCGAGGTCGATCTTCATGGCATCACCTCATGCGCAACGTCGCCGCACGATGCCGCGGACCAGCCGCGCAGAGCCTCGCGCCGGACCTTGCCGGAGGCCGTCTTGGGTAATTCTGCGACGATATGGATCTCTTTGGGCACGCGCACATACGGAAGTGCGTTCAGGCAGTGCCGCTTGAGTTCTGCATGGCATGGGCGATGCCCTGTCTTGGTGACGATGTAGGCCACTACGCGCTCCCCAAGAAGCGGATCTGGCCGGCCAAGCACGGCCGCCTCCGCAATGCCCGGATGCGTCTGCAGTACCTGCTCGATCTCGCCTGGGAACAGGCGCTCGCCCGCCGTCTTGATCATTTCGCAGCTGCGGCCGGCAATGTACAGATAGCCGTCGGCGTCCAAATATCCGAGATCACCGGTTCTCAGCCGACCACGCCCATCAATCCGGCCGATCGTCCGTTCATCTCCCGACACATATCCTACCATGATTCCGGGACTGCTAGCGACCACCTCGCCAACTGTCCCAGGCGGCAGTGGCTCGTCTTTCGAACCGAGGATCTCGATAATAACGCCGGGAAGTGGGCGCCCGGACGATGCAGGCCGCGCCAGGACCTCGTGCGATGGGCCATGATAGGTCAGGCGCGGCGACGCCTCGGTCAGGCCGTAGTTGACATGGAGTGCGGCTTGGGGGACTGCCTCCTGGAGAGCACGCAAGGCGGACGGCGCCAATGCACCGCCAGTAATGATAAGGTGGCGCAGATCGGGCGGCGACATCTCTCGCAGCCGGCTGTGATTAAGCAGCATGGAGAAGTGATACGGCACTCCCGAGAGGGTTGTGATACGGTGCCGGACAAGATCATGCACGACGGCCTGGGCAAACCGAAAACCGCCCGAGAACACGGTCGTAGCGCCCAGCATCGTGAAGGTCAGGAGTTGGATGCGACCGTGGATGTAGTGCAGTGGAGCAACGAGCAGTAGGCGATCGTCGCTGGTCAGGCCCAGCCGGCTATTGAAGCTGGTGAGATTCGACAGCAGGTTCTTGTGGCTCAACATCACCCCCTTGGAACGTCCTGTGGTGCCTGAGGTATAGATGCACATAGCGACGCTCTCGGGATCCGATCGCGGCAATTCCACAACCGGGCCGCCCGCCTCACACGTCGTTTCGAACATGAGGAACAGGCAGCCGGCGGCATTCAGGGGCGCGGCGAGATCCGAGGCCTCAGCACCGCTTAGGACGATGGCCGGACACCAGTCGAGATCGTCGCTCATCATTCGCCGTAGCAATTGGGGCTGGATGACCATTGCGGCGGGCCGAGCCTCTGTAAGGGCCGCGAGCGCTGCCGGGCCCGCCACCGGCGCTATGTCGACGGTGGCGGCGCCGCTGCGCAGAACGGCCCAATAGCTGACGATCGCGGCAAGTGAACTCTCATGGAGGATTGCGACCCGGCTCGACGGGCCGATTCCCATGTGGGCAAGATGTTCCGCCAACGCAAGACTCATCCGGTCAAGCTGCGCAAAGGTCGCTGCTTCGCCGGGAAAGATGGCAGCAAGCTTGTCGGGCCAGCGCGCCGCGGCTTGCGTCAGCAGGTCGTGGAGCAGCATCAGCAGCCTTTGCGGTTTGTGTTTCTTGCGATCCAGCGGGCAAGCTGCCGGACGCTGCCGAAG
Organism: Bradyrhizobium sp. CCBAU 051011; assembly: GCF_009930815.1. Classification (NCBI taxonomy): domain Bacteria; kingdom Pseudomonadati; phylum Pseudomonadota; class Alphaproteobacteria; order Hyphomicrobiales; family Nitrobacteraceae; genus Bradyrhizobium; species Bradyrhizobium sp. CCBAU 051011. Next base: position 8,259,626 of record NZ_CP022222.1, read on the forward strand.
TTGTCCGGGGTAATATCGTCAAGCTCGACAGTGAAACCAAAGACGCCCTCGATCCACACGACCAGCTCCATGATCGCCGTCGAGTCGACGACGCCTTCGAGACTGGTCTCCGGGTGCAGCTCGCATGCTGCGTCGGCGACGAAATCCGCCTTGATGTGCCCTAGGATCACGTGCTCGATCTCGTCCTCACTGTCGGCGGCTTGGCGTAGTCGGTCGGCGGAGTTTGACATGGTCAGGTCTCACCTTGGTTGCGCAGGCTGCGCGGCCGCATGTCGGTCCACACCTGCTCGATATGGGCGAGGCATGCCGCCCGGCTGCCCTTCTTGCCGGCGTCGGACCATCCTCGAGGAATTGCTTTCGTGACCGGCCAGATCGAATACTGTTCCTCGTGGTTAACCACCACGCGGTAGACCGTGCTGTCGTCAGGTCCGTCTAGGCTCATGACATCTCCTCCGCTTGGATCTCATCCAACCAGCGCGCCAGTTCGTCCGGATCCGCCTCGGCGGCTTGCATCTGAAGAATGACCACGGACAGCTCGGCCAAAGTCGGCGCCTCAAAAATGCGTTGAACCGGAAGATTGACGCCGAAACTGTCGCGGATGCGCGTGGCCAGCTGGACGGCGGTGAGCGAATGGCCGCCCAGAGCAAAGAAATTGTCGTGGACCCCGATCTTATTGCACAGCAGCAGATCGCACCAAAGCCGTGACAGCTCCTCCTCGAGGCGGTTTCGCGGCACTAGCTGGTGTTCGTCGTCGGCGTTGGAAAGAGAAGCTGGATCGGGAAGTCGGTAGCGATCGATCTTGCCGGTGCCGCCGAGTGGCAGGCTCGTCATCATAACGAACCGGGAAGGCACCATGTATTCGGGCAGCACCTCGAGCAACATCCGGCGCAGTTCGATCGTGCTCGGGGCGGCCCCCGGGATCGGCACGACATAGGCGACGAGATGGCGATTGCGCGCATCGGTCCCGCGGGCGCTGACGACGGCCGTTTGGACATCGGGATGCCGCGCGAGCGCGACCTCAATCTCACCGAGCTCAATGCGGAAACCGCGCACCTTAACTTGGTGATCGCCGCGGCCGAGAAGCTCGATCACGCCGTCTGAACGGAACCGAGCAAGATCGCCGGTCTGGTAGAGCCTGGCACCCGGGATTCCACTGAACGGATCGGGAATGAATCGCGCAGCGGTCATGCCTGGGTCGCCCACATAAGCCCGCGCCAAGCTCAGACCACCGGCGTAGAGATCGCCAACGACGCCGACCGGAACCGGCTCGAGTGTGGCGCTGAGAATATGGACGGTCGCATTGGCGATCGGTCGTCCCACTGGGGGCATGGTGGGCCACAAACGCGGATTCTCATCTAGCACGTGCTCGGTAACGAAATGAGTCTCGGTTGGCCCGTATTCATTATGAAGCTGACAGCCGGGCAACCCGGTAAAGAACCGGATGATATGCGTGTTGATCTGTAGCGGCTCGCCGGTCGATATCACCTGGCGCAAGCCGAGAGCGAGATCGGTTCGCGCAGCCGCATGCTCGGCAAGTTGCGCCAACGCCGTATAGGGCATGAAGAGTCGCCCGATGTGTTCCGCCGCCAGCAGATCAGCCAGCGCGGCGGCGTCTCGACGTATCCGCTCGGACGCGAGCACCAAGGTACCGGCAGTCGAGAGCGTCGAAAGCACCTCGAGTACGCTAACGTCGAAGCTGAACGAGTTGTATTGAACGGTACGCCCGCCGCGAGCTAACGGATTTATGCCGTTCTGCCACACGGTGAGATTGGTTAGGCTCCGATGACTCATGCCGACGCCCTTTGGACGCCCGGTCGAACCGGACGTGTAGATGATGTAGGCAAGATGATCGGGCCTGGTGATGCATGCCGGATCTTGTTCTGGTAGTCGATCGAGGACGCCTTTGGCATCGATACGGACCACGTTTCCAGCGTAGTTTGCAGGCAACACGCAGGTGAGTTGCTGTTGGGTGATCACAACCGGCGCCTGCGCGTTGGAGAGCATGTAGGCGAGCCGTTCGGCCGGATAGGTCGGATCGAGCGGCACATAGGGTCCACCCGCCTTCAGCACCGCCAGAAGAGCAACGATCATGTCGACCGAGCGCTCAAGACAAATGCCGACCGGCGACTCGGGGCCGACGCCGATGGCGCGCAGGTGATGAGCTAGCGAGTTGGCGCGACTGTTGAGTTCCAGGTACGAGAGATTCTCGTCGCCGCAGATCAGCGCGGTGTCATGCGGCGTAGCCCTGACCTGCGCCTCGACGAGTTGGTGAGCGCAGAGCTCTGCCGGGTACTCCAGTACAGTTGCATTCCAGGCCGTGCGCTGCTGGACCTCATCGGCGCTCAACAGCGGCAGATCAGCAAGGCGTGCGTCGGGGTTCGCCGCGATGCCTCGCAGCAGCGTCTGGAGATGACCGGTAAGCCGCGCGATCGTGCTCGCTTCGAACAGGTCGCAGGCATATTCCCAGCAGCCGACAATCTCTCCAGCGGTATCGGTCAGATGTAGGCTGAGGTCAAACTTGGCCGTGCCCGTCGAAATTGCGGCGCCGTCTGCGGCCGGCGCGGCCGCCTGAGCTGTCTCCATGACGAAAAACACTTGGAACAGCGGATTGACGTTCAGAGTTCGGTTGGGCTGTAGGTCCTCGACAAGTTTCTCGAACGGCAGATCCTGGTGCTCGTAAGCCTCGAGCGTGATGGTGCGCACGCGTGCGAGGAGCTCGCGGAAGGTGATGTTCAGGGTTATCTCCGTGCGCAGGACCAACGTGTTGAGAAACAAGCCGATCAGGCCTTCGAGCTCGGAGCGATTGCGGTTTGCCACCGGCGTACCGACGACGAGATCCCTCTGCCCGGTGTAGCGATGAAGCAGCGACTTGAACACGGCAAGCATCACGATGAACATGGTCGCCTGCGCACCCCGGCCGAGTTCGCGAAGAGCGTCGCTCGGCGCCCGCGGAATGACGAATGAATGCAGGGCGCCGCGAAAACTCGGCAGCGGAGGCCGCGGCCTGTCGATGGGCAGCTCAAGTACCGCGGGCGCGCGCTCAAGCCTGGTCCGCCAATAAGCGAGCAGACGGGCCTCCGGCTCGCCGGTAAGCCATTCTCGCTGCCAACGCGCATAGTCGCCGTATTGCAGCGGCAATACCGGCAAATCTGCAGCGCGGCCCCTGCAGTGGGCTTCGTAGCAAGCTGTCAGTTCGTGCAAGAACCGTTGCAGCGACCATGCATCACACACGATGTGGTGGATGGTCACGACCAGCCAGTGCTCGCCATCATCGATCCTCAACAGCGTCGCCCGCAGCATCGGCCCGGCGGCCAAGTCAAAGGGCTTCACCACCTCGATGCCTGCGATCCGCACGGCTGCGGCTCGCCGCGCTGTCGCGTCGGCCCCCTCGCATTCCAAAACTGAGAGCGGTACCGCTGAGGCCGGCTGAACTCGCTGCACCGGCCGACCGCCCTCGACGATGAAGATCGTCCGGAGCGCCTCGTGGCGCGCGACGACATCGCTCAGACTGTCGCGCAGAGCCGCAACTACGATCCGTCCTCGAAGCGGGATGACACAGGGAATGTGGTAGGCCGGGTTACCAGCCTGCAGCCGGTCGAGGAACCAGAAGCGCTCCTGGGCGAATGACAGCGGCGTGGCCGTTCCCTCGGCATGAGGCACGCGCCACCAAGCTTGCCGGACCGGTCGCTGGTGGTCCGGCAGGAGTGAATCGAGTAGCGCATAGCGGGCATCCGACAGCTCGAACTTGCTGGTCGCGCCACTCATCGGGAAGCCCCCTTCATTTCCAGCCGCGTGGTGCCGAGCATCACTTCGACTTCCTGGTCGGATAGATTCGCCACGGTCATGATCGCATGCGCCCGCGCCTGGACGGCCTGCTGATCGTCGGCGCGGCTGAGAATCTCGGCGGCCAGCAAAGTCGGTGTCGGCACATTGAAGAAATGCGATGCGGCAATGTCGACGCCGAGCATCGCGCGCAATCGCGATAGCACCCGCATCGCGAGGAGAGAATGACCCCCGAGGTCGAAGAAATTGTCTTCGGTGCCGACCGACTCGACGCGGAGAGTGTCAGCCCATAGCGAAATCAGGAACGCCTCCAGCGCATCGGCCGGTGCCGCCGCCTCGCTGTCCACCAAGCGTGATTTCCCTGGTTTCGGCAGCGCCCGAGGATTGAGCTTGCCATTCGCCGTGAGCGGCACGGCTTCGAGTTCAAGATAGACAGCCGGCACCATGGCGAGCGGCAGGATTTCGTGAAGTCGACGCCGCAGCTCCGTCGGCTGGACCTGCTGCCCGGGCCGGCGCACGTAATAGGCGATGAGCCGCTGATCCGCGGAGCCGTTCGGACCGTCGTTGACCACGACGGCGTCGGCAATTGCGGGATGGCGCAGCAGGGCGGTGCGGATCTCGCCGAGCTCGATCCGCACGCCCCTGAGCTTGACCTGGTCGTCGACGCGTCCCAAGAACTCAATTTCGCCGGCCGGCAGCCGTCGGCCCAGATCACCGGTGTGGTACATCCGCCCGCCCGGCTCGGCGCCGATCGGATCAGGAAGAAAGCGCTCCGCCGTCAATGCGGGGTGGCCCAGATAGCCGCGCGCCGGCGCCATGCCTGCAATATAGAGATCGCCCGCCACGTTCACGGGCAGCTCGTTGAGATGGCGATCGAGCACGTAGAGCCGGGTATTGGCGATGGCGTGCCCGATGGGCACCGAGTGGCGGTTCGGATCCGGCCTACACCGCCAGCGGGTCACATCGATGGCGGCCTCGGTCGGACCGTACAGATTCTCGAGCGTACAGTTACGGAGCCGGGCGAAGAACAGGTCCTGGAGTACGAGAGGCAGCGTTTCGCCGCTGGCAATCACGCATCGCAGGCTCGGGAGCGTTATCGGACCCACCTCGTTGAGGAAGGTCCACAACATCGAGGGCACGAAATGCACATGCGTAACGTTGAAACGAGCAATGGTCCGGGCGACATAATCGGCATCCCGGTGGCGGCCGGGCGCCGCAAGCACAACCGCAGCGCCGGTGATGACTGGCCACAGCAGCTCCCACACAGAGACATCGAAGCCAATCGAAGTCTTGTGTAGGACGCGATCGCCGTCCGCCAAATGAAAGGCCTGCTGCATCCACAGCAGCCGGTTGCTCAACGCGCCTTGCGTATTGACGACCCCTTTCGGAATACCCGTGGAACCCGAGGTATAGATTACATAGGCGGCATTGCGAGGCCCGGCGGCACGCTCAGGCAGTTGCGGCAGCCCCTCCCCGCTCAGGCCATCATCGACGCTCAGCAATCGCACGCCCAACCCTTGGAGGCGTGTCTTTTCTGTTTCGCCGGCGAGCACGATCATAGGATCGGCATCGCCAATGATCAGTCGCAGCCGCTCATCCGGATAATCAGGGTCGAGCGGGACGTAGACCGCGCCTGCCTTTAGCACGCCGAGGACGGCGACCATGAGGTCGAGCGAGCGAGGGAGGCAGACGCCGACGAGGCTCTCCTCGCGAATGCCGAGGGCGCGCAGGTGCTGGGCCAGCCTAGTCGATAGACGATCGAGCTCGGCATAGCTCAACCGAGCGTCCTCACAGATCGCCGCGATCTTGTCCGGTGTGAGCGCAGCGTGGGCAACGAACAGCTCGTACACCGGGACCGTGGTGTCCTCGTCCGTGGCGGTTTGGTGCCAACCGCTGAGCGCATTTTGCTCCGCCGGGCCGACCAGCGGCGCATCGGCAAGCGGCAGGTCGATATGCTCGACGACATGCGCGATGAAGCCTGCGAGATGCCCGGACATGCGCTCGATTGTCGCAGCCTCGAACAGCTCAGTGCGATACTCGAACACGCATCTAAAGACTCGATTGTCGTCGGAGACGTGAAGGGAAAGATCAAGCTTTGCGCCCTGACCCATCATTGGGGGGGACCAGTCCGGGCTCGATCCCACTTGATGCAGCGCGAACATCACCTGAAAGATAGGGTTCACGGTGGGATCACGCTCGGGCCGCAGTGCCTCGATCAAATTCTCGAACGGCAGTTCCTGATGCTCATGAGCGGTAATGACCGTCTCGCGGACCTGGCCGACGAGCCCGCGGAATGTCATGCCAGGGGACAAGTCGGCGCGGAGCACCAGCATGTTGACGAAAAGACCGATGAGCGCCTCGGTGTCCGACTCGTTCCGATTGGTCACGGGTGAACCGATCACCACGGTATCTTGTCGCGTATAGCGCCACAGGAAGGCCTGAAACGCGGCCAGCAAGACGATGAAGTTCGTCATGTGCTGCGCTTGGGCGAGGGCGCGGACCTCGCCAGCGACCGCATCGGGCAGATCGAAGACATATAACGCGCCGGGGCCATGGCCCGCCATGCGCTGACGCGGGTGATCAAGCGGCAACTCGATATGACCCGGAATCCCTTTGAGCCTCTCCGTCCAGAAATCCCGGTGCTGTTCAAGAAGAACGCCACGCAGCCGCGCCCTCTGACGCTCGGCGTATGTGCCGTATTGGATAGAAAGCGGCGCAAGGGGCGACGGCAGGTCGCGTAGCGTGGCGTCGTACAGCTTGGCGATCTCCCCATACAGAACACCGGCGGACCACCCATCGAAGATGATGTGATCGACGATGATGAGCAGCGAACATGCGCCCCCAGCGAAGCGCACCAAACTCGCGCATAGCAGCGGCCCGGTCTCGAGGTTGAAGCGGTGCGCCGCGGCGAGTGCGCGGATGCGCTGATAGTCGTCCTTCTGCGCGGCCGCGGTCTCTGCCGCCACCTCGACCACCGGCATGTCGAGATTGAGGGCCGGGGAGACGACCTGAACCGGGCCGTCCAGCTCGGCATGGAATGTGGTTCGCAGGATCTCGTGACGCTGAACGAGCGTATTTAGGCATTGGCGCAGCCGCTCCGGATCTACGTTCCAGAGAGGAAATTCGAGTGGGATGTTGTACGAGCGGTCCTCGGGGTCAAGTTGGCGGAGAAACCACAGGCGTTCCTGCGCAAATGACAGCGAGTATTTCTTGCGAATAGGCTCGACAGCATGATGCTCGGTGCGGTCGGGCGTCGGCACCGCAATGGGCACGGACTGCCGCCGCAGTTCCTCTTCGACGAGCGCGCTCAAATCGCCCACAGTCGGATGGTCGAAGACTGCTCGGATCGGCAGGTCAATACCAAACGCATCGCGCATGCGCGCGATAATTTGCGTGGCGAGAAGCGAATGGCCGCCGAGCTCGAAGAAATTGTCATCGATACCGACGCTGTCGCGGCCAAGCAGCGTGGCCCAGATACGGCATGTCGTCTGCTCCATGGAGGTCGTGGGCGCAACAAATGGTGTGTCCAGGGTCGGCCGCTCGCGCCGAGGCGCGGGGAGCGCCTGTCGATCGACCTTGGCGGCCTGGTTCAGCGGCAGAGAATCGAGGATGACGAAAACCGCGGGCACCATGTAGTCGGGTAACCGTCCGAGCAGGAAGCTGCGCAGCTCGCTCGTGCTCGGCGCCTCCGCGCCGGGCATCACATAGCCGACGAGGCCACGTCCCGACGGGAGATCGTCGCGGACCGCGACCGCCGCGGCTTGAACGCCTGGATGGCAAGAGAGCGCCGCTTCGATCTCACCAAGCTCGACCCTGAAGCCACGGACCTTAATCTGCAGGTCGAGCCGTCCGAGAAAGCAGATGTCGCCCTCCGGGGTGTAGGCCGCGAGATCACCTGTGCGGTAGAGCCGAGCACCCGGGGTGGCACTGAACGGATCCGGCACGAAGCGCTCCGCCGTCAGGGCAGGACGGCCGATATAGCCGCGGGTTACACACACGCCACCAATAAAGAGCTCGCCCGGCACGCCGACGGGAACTTGATACAGATGCTCATCGAGTAAATGGGCGCTGGTGTTCGCAATCGGCCGACCGATGGTCACAGGATGGTCGGGATGAAGGAAAGTCCCCGTCATCCACATCGAGGCCTCGGTCGGACCGTAGCAGTTGAAGAATTCGGGCACATGGCGCCACCGCGCGCGGAGCTCGGCAGGGCAATCCTCGCCCATGACAATGATCAACCGCAGCGTGGGCAGCGCGGCTACCGGTAGAACCGCCAGCGCGCTCGGCGGCATAGCTAAAACGGTCACACCGCGCGCCTCCACAAGGCGAACCAAATCGACTCCGGAGCGCGCCTCCTCGGCGGTCACCAGTTGCAGGATCGAGCCACCGCGCAGGCTCATAATGATCTCAAAGATCGACGCATCGAAATTCAGCGATGCGAATTGCAGGACCCGATCGCCTGGGCCGGTGCGATAGAGCCGATGCTCGACCTCTCCGGCATTGCATACGCCGCGATGGGGAACGAGCACGCCCTTCGGCTGGCCGGACGACCCCGACGTGTAGATCACGTAGGCGGCGTGATCGCCACAGATATGGCTGCGCGGGTCGTCCGATGATGCACGGCTGATAGCCGACCAATCGCGCACGAGATCGACCACCTGTCCGCCGAACTCCGGCAACTGGCCTGCGCAGGCGGTATGTGTGAGGACCACCTGCACCTTGGTATCAGCCAGCATGAACGCGAGGCGGCTGCCCGGGTATCTTGGATCGAGTGGCAGATACGCGCCGCCAGCTTTGAGGATGCCAAACAGCCCGACAATCATCTCAATTGACCGCTCGGTGAATATACCAACCACCACATCGGGACCAACCCCCAAGGTCAGCAGATGGTTGGCAAGTTGGTTGGCTTGGCGGTTCAACTCGCCATAGCTCAAAGTACGGCCCTCGAAATCCAGCGCTACCGCTTCAGGTCTCGCGGCGGCTGCGCGCTCAAGGATGTGATGAATGCATTCGGCCGCCCCGATCGACTGGGCGGTGTCATTCCAGCGCCGCAATTGATCGTGTTCTTCCGCCGATAGCTGCGCGATCTCGGACAGGCGCTTCTCTGGATGGTGGACAGCGTCATCGAGGCATGTGCGATAGTGCCCGCATAGGCGGGCTATGGTGCCGGGGTCAAACAAACTGGTGCTGTACTCGACGAATCCATCGATCCGTCCGCCGACCTCGCACAGTGACAGGGTCAGGTCGAAGCGTGACTTGCCGCTGGCAACCGACGGCGCCACGATGGCCTCAACGGTCGTGGTGCCCTGCTGGATAGCAGCCTGCATCACGAACATGACTTGGAAAAACGGATGAGTGGCTAGGTTGCGGTCCGGCTTGAGCGCATCGACAAGCATCTCAAAGGGCATATCCTGGTTGCGGAACGCCTCAAGGGTGCCGTCGCGCACCTGACAAAGGAATTCCGCGAAGGTCGGGTCGCCGGCAATCCGGGTCCGCAGCACCAGCGTGTTCAGAAAGAAGCCGATCAGGCTTTCGAGCTCAGAACTATTCCGGCTGGTCACCGGGGTACCGACCACGATATCACCACTACGCACATAGCGTGACAGAACGAGAATGAAGGCCGCCAGCGTCGTCATGAACGGGGTTGCCCCCAGCCGCTCGCCGAGTGCGCGAACCTTGGCGGCAATCGCCGCCGGAAGGCTGAAAGTGGAGACCGCGCCCTCGTCGCTGCGCCTCCCAGTCCGCGGACGGTCGGTCGGCAGATTCAGCACCTGTGGGGCGCCGTCGAGCCGCTCCTTCCAATAGCTGACAAGGGGCGCCAAGCAGCCGTCATCCAGCCGCCGCCGCTCGGCGATAGCAAAGTCCGCGTACTGAATCGGCAACTCCCCAAGCGGCGACGGCTGCCCAGCCCAATAGGCCTCGTAAAGACTACCGAGCTCTCGCAGCAACACCCCTATTGACCACGCATCCGAGACGATGTGGTGCATCACGCACAACAGCAGGTGGCTCGGCTCGCCCTCACGTGGAAGTAGGCGCAACAGTACAGCGCGGATCAGGGGGCCAGTCGAGAGATCGAAGGGGCGCCGGATCTCTGCGGTGATGATACGCTGCAGCTCGGCCTCATGCAGTTCGGCGGCCAAACCGTCGAGCTCAATGAGCGGCAGTCGGATCGGTTGAGCGGCGCCTGCGATCTGGACAAGACGACCGTCCCGCATCGCGAACGTTGTGCGCAGAATGTCGTGACGGCGAACGATTTCCTCGATACAACGCTGAAGCAGCGCAGCATTGACGGGGCCAAATAGAGGAACAGTCACCGGGACGTTGTAGGCTGGACTTCCGGGCTGAATCTGATCGATGAGCCAGAGTCGCTCCTGTCCGAACGACAGCGGCGCTGGCTGACCGGTGGCGTGTCGCTGGACGAGGCGCGACGGCTGCGGCGCTGAGGGCGCCGCCTTGCTGCCGAGCTTCTCCTGCAGCAGCGCCGCCTGCGCCGGAGATAATCCAGCAATGCGCGCCTTGATGTCAGTCATGGTCGGGATCTCACGTCCAGCGTTTCGATCAGATTGTTCCACGTTCATCTCAACGGCCACCTCCGGAGTACCAAGCGTGCCGCGCAACCTCCTCGTTGAGCTGGACGATATAGCGGAGCAGCGCGGCCGGGACCTGAGTGATGTCGACCGATTCCCAGGCCCGCTTCACCTCACCGAGATATTTGCGGTATTCTTCTTTTGAGCGTTGTGCATAGCTCTGCCGCAGCTGGGCGATCGTATTGCCGACCTCCTGGCTGCGCTCGTTCCATTTCTGCCAAGCCGTCAGCTGCGCTAGGTCCACATCCACTAGATAGCGACTGAAGTCGCTGGCGGCGGCGCGGCGCCGTTCGTCGGCCTCTGCCTGCGACAAGGCGCGCAGATTTTCGTGGTATCGGTTCGCCGCGTGGTTGAGGTCCTGCCTCAGTTCGTTGACCAGCGACTCGCGCGTCCTCGCGTGCACACAACAACTCTCCTTGAAGCTGCGCTGAGCGCCCTGCCACTGGTCGTTCAACTGGCTGAAATAGGCGTTGCGCGCTTCGAGGAATGGGCGCACGACTACGGCGATGTCGCTCGCTGGCTGCCCCGCGGCCATATCTTGCGTGTTATCCGCACTCGGCATGGCCTATCTCCTTGTGTGCTTCTTCGCCCTGAACATCGCGCGAGCTAAGGCGGCTCGCGGCGATGGCACGATCGCGCTCGCAGCGGTAGAGAACGAGCCGATCCTGCAGTGGAATCGGAACGAGCGGCCTCAGTCCGACGCAAGCGAGCCGCTCCCGTAACTCGTCGTCGTTGATGGCTGTTCGCGCCAGCCTGCACTTGTCTTCCTGCGAATAGATGCTGAGGAGCCGCAGATCGCGGCAGGCCTGTTCGGACCAAACCGTGAAGAATAGCAGGCCATTCGGCGCGAGCAGATCGGCGAACTTCCCGAGCGCCCGCTGGAAGGCGTCGTTGTAGGGCGGACGGTCGCCCCCGTTGCGCTGGAAATGTAGGATCGTGCCCAGCATGCAGGTAATAAGATCGAAGCTGTGCGACGATGGAGCCTCTGGGAGGCAGAAATCGTGGCGCTCAACGCGAAACCGGCGCTCGTCAGCCGCCTCACGACGAAGCTTCGCCTGCGTGAACCGCACGCAGTCGACATCGTTGTCGACTCCGAGAATGATGCCGCCCGGAACGACGGCGTCACGCAAGGCTACGAGATAACGCCCGGTACACGTACCCACGTCAAGGAACCGCCGCACGTGGCCCCAGCGTCCTAGACGAAGGAGCTCGATCCTGACCGAGCTTAGTTCCTCGATCTTCAGCGCCTCGTCCTCGCGTGGCAGCGCGTCATCGTAGCGTACCAGCCAGCTCACCGGATAATCAATACGGCAGGAGGAATATTCGACTGTTGTGCGCAGTCGATTGAGAAATCCGTCGATTGGCCTCGACCGCCGCCACAAGCTTTCGAAATAGCGCGTCAGGCGATCGCGGTAGCTAGCGAAGCGCGCCATAGCGGGCGTGTAACACCGTACGCTCTGGATGGCTCCGAACAGCTCTCCCTGGAAGACATCGAAGCGCCAATCGTCATAGATGGCGAACTCGGTGTCGCGCGTCTCCGCGTTGAGCTCCTCCGGCAGCGCTCGATGAAGCCGCTCGGCATCGTGGACGATGCGCACATCACATCCATGATAAGACAGCTCCTCGATGCTACGCGCGAGATTGACAAATCGCCGATCGAAACGCGCCAAGCCATCAAGGTCCTCGCACTTGAGCAAGAGAATGCGCTGATCTTGAATGCGCTGTATTTCCTCTTCCGCTGGCAGGCTGAGAAGAAACAGGCGGCGAACTACGACGTCGAGGGCGCGGCAATTGTTCACCATCCGGATATTAGCGCTGACGATGTCGTCCTTAGCGTCACCCCAGAACCCAGATCCGAGAAAGCTCGTCGTCCAAAAGCGCTCCCTCACCCGCTCCATCGCGCCTTTGTAGGCAAGAACCGCAAGACGTTCAGAGTCAAAGGCGAACGGCGCCTCAGCACACGGAACGCTTGAGATCGCGTAGTCGCGAAGAATCCGCGTGCTCAGTTCAACCGAAGCGTTCTCAGCCGTGAGCGCATCAGCAAATCCAAAGCGATCGAAACTCCTTTCGATCAGCATCATGGGCGCGCCCCGATCAGAGCACTGCGCCAACGAGTCTCAGGACCGAATTCCTCCTCGTCAATCTCTCGTATCATGTTGTTGATACGATCAGCACGCTTTCTCTCGATAAGCACTGAAGACCGATCTGCTCGGCCCTCAGGAAGCAATGGCAAAATATAGTTGCGAACGTTGTTGAGACGGCACCAACGATGAAGAGACGCGACCTCGGCAAAATCCCCGTTAAACTGCGGCGTGACCACCGCATCGTTCGCTACTCGCGTTGGAATTGATCGGTTGAATCCCCGCTTGAGCAACGCCTGCAGGGCAGCATTGGATTTGGCGCCGTACCCTCGCGCCTCCATCTTATCCTGGACGGCCACATCGTGGGAGTTGTGCTTAATTAACACCGTTGCTCTCAGCTGAAATAGCCGCTCTACGGCCGCGCCATCTAAACGGTATCCGCTGGTGAACGCTACGGGCACCATGTCGTGCTGTTGCACGCTCGCGACGATGTGCCAAAAGTCGCGATCGGCCATCGGCTCCCTTGCGCCTTGGAATTCTACTGTTATGGCTCCCATCGCATGCGCCTGTGCGATCAAGTCAAGTCGTTCAGCAGTGCTTAATTCAACGCGATCAGGCAGGTCGCTATATCGATCGGAAGTGCGATCGCAATAGCAGCATTTAAGTTCGCATTCGCCAGTCAAGTCCGTATCGAGATGCAGCAGGCGGCTATGCAAGCGCGCGCCTTCGACTAGATCCCGCGCGTAATCCGTACCTGCAGCCCAGAGGTTCTCAAGCCGCTCTCGCGCAGCCAGGATATGAGGAAGTCGTCGAGCAAACTCGATATCCGCGCCAACAGATGACATGCTCCCTCACAGAAGGTCCGAACGGATAGCTAGTCAGTCGTCAATAGAAACACCCGCCAATCAATCGACCAAAAATATCCCTAAGGCTGAGCCTCACCGCCCAGCCTTAGGGAGAGACGGGATGAAGGTACATGCGATCTAGACTTGGACAGCGCTAGCAACTGTGCGATTCGCGCCAGTTTCTCGTTCACGACCGCAAGCTGCGTCACTTTTTGAGCCTCAGCGACTTCAGAATTGCTTCCTTGCGGGCTTCAGCTTCCTGGGCCTGTCCATACGCCGGCTGTTGCGCCATGCTCATCTCCTTCACTTGGGTGTTAAGTACAACGTCCCCACGCTAGAGCTTATCAACCTGCCGCCAAATGTCTGCTTATCCTAAGCCCGCGTGAGTGGTAGACTCCGCCGAGACGCGCATTCTCGCCGAACGCTTATAAGGCGTTAGTGCCACACACAAAACGTGGTGTCGCCTCCTTGTTTTGGTAGGATGCAAGTCCTGGTCTCGACCCTCCAGCGCTACCTTCGCTCGCGGAGACGCTCGCGCTGTGGACTGTCTCCACCGTCTCGGGCTTGCCGCGCTCTATCACCAGCCGGTCCAGCTCTCGCGCCACGCGGGTGCCGGAGAGCGAGGTATCGACCACCAGCGCCAGGCCTCGCGGGTGGAATCAGCATCGACGACGGTGAGGATACGGAAGCGGCGGCCGTCGGTGAGCTGATCCGACACGAAGTCGAGCGACCAGCGGTCGTTCCGCGCATCGGCACCGTCATCGGCGCCCGGGTCCCGATCGCCGGCCTGTGGCCGCCACGGCGGCGCACCGCGAGCCTCTCTTCCCGCTAGAGCCGGAACAGCTTCTAGCCCTCCGGCTTTAGCAGCACGTGCAGGTGCCGACAGCCGAAGCGATGACGTTCCTGGGCGATTGCATGCGCTTGACTTGTGGCGACTTCAGGTTGAGGTTGGATGCTCCGCTTCAATTTTCGAAGCCGGACCGACAAGGACGTTAATCTCACCATGACGACCCACTTCGGAGGCTTAAGTTGAGCAAGCTTTCACCCGCAGAGCGGGCCATTCTTATTAACCAGTTCAAAATTCTCGGAGCGGTCCAGGGCAATGCCGATGCCGATCAGGACACGATGTGCTGAGCAAAGGCTATGAGCTTGACTATGACGAACACATTGACGGCCTCGGCGCTCCTCTGCCTGAGGACGAATGTTGAATTCCTTCGGCATACGTTATGAAAGGGCATCATTGCGCTGCTACCTGAAGACCAGGAGCATAACTTCCGACTATTTGTCCTTTCTCATTCCGATGCGTGACTGCGCGTACGTTGCGGGGAGGAGGTAGATATATCGTGAATTCAAATGAAATTTTGCGGACCTGGAGACGTTGGTCTGCGTTCAGGCCATGCCCACCGCTAGTTCTGAATTCGAGATGAACATGGGGATTGTTAACTCCGCGTAACAACCGAATCGCTCGGAGCTAAGACATATTCAACCGGTTTTCACGACGGAAGTCTGTGCCGGAATGGCATGTCGCGCCCTCTCGCATACTAGGGCCAACTTGGCACCATCTGTGGACATCTGACTCGCGTAAGCTCGATTTCGATTCTAGAATCGCGAGTCAGTGCCGCTTATGCGCTATTTTATCTACTGTCGCAATCGTCGGAAGCTGAAGATCGACAAGTCGCGTCAATCGAATCTCAGTTGGCAACGTTGCAGCGAACGTTCGCCGATAGAACTGACATCGAAATCGTCGGAATATACGAAGTCGTCCGTTAAGAAGCCGATTCAAGCGGCGCGCTGTCGCGGTCGGCTCTGCGATGAGGGCGGTCAGGAAGAGGCACCAAAGAACCCTCAGCCAAGCGAGGATGTGACGGAAGTTGTGGCCGATGGCGGAGAGGATGACGTTGGCGGCATCGCCGGCGCGGCCCTTGAGATAGCAGCGGCCGAGGTGGCCTTCGGCCTTCAGGTGTGGCCGATCACGGGCTCGACGGCGGATCGGCGTCGCAGCTCGCGCTTGATCACTCCGAAGACGCCGCGCTTCTGGCCGGAATGAAGATGCGGCGCGGATTTTGCGCATCATGGCCACGGTATCCCTTATCGACATAGGCCCGCTCGATCGCACATCCGGTCAGTGTCTCGGTATCGTCGATGACGTGGCGCAGGGTGTGACCGTCGTACGGGTTGTCTGGCAACGCCTTGGCGTGCAGCACGAACTGGCCGCCGGGGGCAGGCCGATTGTTGGTGACGATGGAGGCTTTGACGCCGAACTCGTACGGCGCGGCGGCCTTACCTTTGCCGATGCATTCGACCTCCGGGGCGTGGAAGGAATAAAGCTTCCAGCCGCGCTGACGCTGCTGCTGCGAGCGGATCTGAGCGGCCCGCCCGAGCGGAAGGGCGAACGCCTCCTCGAGGACTGGCCGACCTTCGATCTTGCGACGGATGTCACGGATGATCCGGCCCAGCCGGCTGCGCAGGATGCGCAACTGCCGCTGATGCCGCTTGAACTGTTTGGCATGGGCGCAGCGCGAAGCCATCATCGCCGCGGCCTTGGCGAGGCGAGAATAGGATTGCCGTAACCTGACCCCGTGCTTCTTCGCCAGGCGGTTCAGCCCCTTGATCGCCGCATGCAGCAGCTTGGCGGTCGGAAAGGTGATGGCCTTCGGCTGCACCGTGGTGTCGACCGTCACCCGCGCCAGATCTTGGCCGCGTAACGCGCCGACCTCGTGCGCCACCCGCAGGCTCTCGGCCAACAGCCGATCCAGCTTGTCGCCGAGCCGCTTGCGCCAGTGGCTCAGGTCCGATCGCTCGTGCGGGAACGCATGCTGGAAGAACTCTTCGCCGGTGAAGTACTGGAAATACGGGTCATGGACCCAGCGCTCGCACACCCCCTCATCGGACAGTCCGTAAATGTGCTTGAGCAGCAACAGCCCGAACATGAAGCAGGCCTCAATCCCCGGCCGGCCGTTCTCGCTGTAGAGCGGCGCGATCTCCCCCTCGATCCAGTCCCAGTCGACCTTGCCGGCGAGTTGAACCAGTTCGTGCTTCATTGATGACATGGTCCAGCCTGGCCCGGAACAGATCACCCGATCCCGTCGCTTTGGGCTTCTTCGGTCGCATCGCCCCCTCCGTCGATACGTCGACGAATCTCTTAACCGCTGGGCACGACGCAAATACAAAGGGCTGAAGAATGGAAAAGTCAGAGCCTCCACCTGGCTCAGATTGATCCGCTGCCGTAGGCCGAAGCTGTTCGCTCATTGGGCGATGTTGAGTTCTGCTTCGTTACTTGTTGAGAGCCGTATGACGTGAGAGCGTCACGTACGGTTCGGAGGGCGGCTCCGGGTGCGACCCCCGGGGCCGACTCACCATGGCCAAGGAGCATGCCTGTTCACAAAAAGACTCGAGAGAGGAAGGTTCATCTGGCCATTGGTTGCGGGCGAAGCAGTGACGATATCACCGGCGCAGATCAGCTACCTTTTGTCCGGAATCGATTGGCGCAACCCTCAAGAAACCCAGCGTCCGACGCGGGTCGGATAGTCGTTTTGGGTTTGAATCTGCTGCTTGATCTGATTCAATGGCTTCATGATATCGAAGCCGGACGACCTTCCATCGGATCTTGCGAGTGCCCTGGCGGCGCTGCAGGCCGAACGTGAGGCGCGGCTGCAAGCCGAGGCGATAGCTGCCAGTGCGCGGGCGGAGCTGTCGGCCAACGAGGCGCTGATCGCGCATCTTGAGCTGCGGATCGAGAAGCTCAAGCGCGAATTGTACGGACAGCGCTCTGAGCGCACGGCGCGGCTGATCGAGCAATTGGAATTGGAGCTCGAAGAACTCATTACCACGGCGAGTGAGGACGAGCTTGCCGCTCAGGCCGCAGCGACGAAAACCCAGGCCGTGCGTTCCTTCACGCGCAGGCGGCCGGTGCGCAAGCCGTGGCCGGACGACATCGAACGCGAGCATGTCGTCATCGAGGCCCCGACGAGCTGTGCCTGCTGCGGCGGATCGCGCCTGGCGAAGCTGGGCGAGGATGTGACCGAGACGCTGGAGGAGATCCCGCGCCGGTTCAAGCTGATCGAGACGGTGCGGGAAAAGTTCACCTGCCGCGATTGCGAGAAGATCAGCCAGCCACCGGCACCGTTCCATGCCACGCCGCGCGGCTTTTCGGTCCGCAATTGCTGGCGACGATCCTGTTCGACAGTAGGGTCGAGGGCTGGCGCGCCGCTCAACCAGTTTTCCCAGTTGTGCACGTTTCCAGCCCCCGCCTCTTCGCACGCAGCATGCGGATTTCCCGCACTACGCGCTCCCATTTGCTTCATGACAAGGCTTATTGGACCTATTTTGCTGGAGCAGCTTTCACCTCGCCGGCACCCGCCCTGTAGCCGTTGAACAACTTCAAGGTGTCGTACAGCTACGAATTACTCCACTGCTTCCAGCCGAAGCCTTTTTGTTTCCGTGCCTTCGCCAGATGACGTCTGACCTTCTTCTCTACCCAGCTCCTGACGTAGGCGACGTATTTGCTGGAATCGCCTATCCGGAAGTAGTTTACCCATCCTCGGAGCTTCGGATTGATCAAGCTTATCACCGGACTAATCGGTTGCGACCGATAGCTGCGAAACACTTCCTTAAGCCCCCGCAGTAACGCCGTCCGCTTTTTGAGCTTGGGCATGTAGTACGGCCGCATCACTCCGCGCAGACTGCGGAGATAGCGGAAGTCGAATCCCAGAAATCCGAAGCTCTCGCCTCGTTCCAGATTGACCGTGCGACTCTTCTCATCATTAACTTCAACCTGCAGTTTGGCGAACTCTTCACGCAATCGCTTTTCCACGGCACCGAGCAGCCCGTTATGTCGCTTATGGGCATCGATCAAGACCACGATATCGTCAGCAAATCGTGCATATTCGATATTGGTGTACTTGCCGCGGCGTGTCACCTCACGGGCTCGCTCCAGCATCTTGTCTACCTCGTTGAGGTAGAGATTACTGAGCAAGGGGGAGATTACACCGCCTTGCGGAACGCCCTTCTTGCCGGAAGCTTTCAGCATAAGCCGCAGAAGGTGCATGATTTCCTTGTCGTCAATTCGCAGAGCACCTTCTCTAGCATCCCGATCATGTCGGATGTTGTCGAAATAAGCGCGCAAATCAAGGTCAAGAATCCGCGTCTTCCGCTCGGCTATTGCCTGAGCAACTCGCTTGATCGCCTCAGGCGCCGAGAACGCCACTGCTGGCCCGAAGCACGATCCCCTCCACGGTTTGAACGCTTCGTTGATTCCGCCCAGCGCGATGACCTCGGCGTAGCGAGCAGGCCAGACCACCTCGCTCACGCAATTGCCCGCCGCGGCGAGCACGATGATGTTGTTACGAACAGCCTTTTGGACGGCAGCGTGGAGCGCGCGACTCGGGATGCCGCCAAGGCTCATTGTGATGACATGGGCGCCTTTCTCGACCGCGTGATTGACGGCCTGCGCGACAGGACTCTGGTCGAGCACCGAGACGCTTTCGATGCATCGGATCGGGACGAGGGTTGCAAGCGGTGCCGAACCGGTCATTGCACCCGGCTCAGGGCTTGCTACGACGCTCGCAGTACCCGTGCCGTGCCCCGGATTTAGACCAGTTCTCAGAGGATCGATCGGGCGTTCACCCACCTCAACGAAATTCGCAGAACGAGGGCCGGCGTCAAGGTTGGGTGGCAGTTCTGCATGCTGTGGCGCTACGCCGGTGTCGGGCTGAAACACCAGCACATCCTTGCCCTTGGCAAGGCGTCCTTCTGAAGTCGCAAACTCCCAAGCCTGCTTGACCAAGGACCTCTCGATCGCCCAGTTTCGGTCGGCCGGCTTGTCCTTCTCAGCATTGGCCCAGCACCAAAACGCCCAATCAGCGCTTTCCGGCGCACCCGGATCGGGAGGCTCACAGTCGCACTCAAAGTAGTCGGTCCCAAGATCGGGCTCGACCGTTTCCGCACCAAGCAGATCACGAAGGCTTGTCGCCGCTTCAAACAAGTCGGCACGGTCTGGACGCGTGACATGAGGAACGGAAAGCCGCCGAAACTGCTCCAAATCCGATGCATTCGGGAACAACGGAAAGACGCTGACCTGGATCGACAGAGCTTGTTGGACGGAATGGACGATGGCCTCGTCGCTGACCGGCTGACGCAGCTCGATCACGAAGCGAACCGGGCGCCCGCCTCCGTTCTGGCCGGCCTGCTCTTGACGCCAAGCCGTCAACAATGCCGCTAAGTCGGCATTCTCAACCGCCACTTCAGCCATGGTAATCTCACTAATCAGGCACTCCCAATATATTTCCACGAGTTTCACACAACTTCAAGATGCTCCGACAGGACGAAACTAAGTTGCGCTCCAGCTCCCAAACGCACGGGGCGACGGCAATCGTGATGATTTCCAGCAAATTTCAAAGAGAATGGCACATAAAACTGCGCCATTTCTTCGTGAGCCGCTGCTTGCCTGATTACGGGGTCCGGACCAGAAATGACGTTGCGAAGGCGCAGCCAACCAAACCGAAAGACGCTAAGAAATCGAGCTCGGTGAGCTCCCGGATGTGCTCAATCACCCACACGGTCGAGCTCATGGGGGTCCTGAGAACCTTCCGGCACGCCTGTCAAATCGATTGACACCGAACCGAACAACGCTTCGGGCTATGGCCCGAAGACCGGCCGCTGGATGCCGGTGTGATCGAGCTGGCGCAGTTTCATTGATGAGCGGCTGGATCAATTTGTACGCCATAGCACTCAAAAGCTTCCGAACGGACCGCATGCCTTTTGCTTGCATCAGGATCTCTGTTTCATGCTGTTCGAGATTCTCGGATCGGGAAAATCGATATCGCCTGGCCCCAGGGTTCAGCGATGCCAAGGCAGGCTGCGCTCCCGCCCTCCCTTGCCCCCCCCCGACTCATCAGTCGCGAGGCTGCCGCCGCCTACATCTGCGTGGCGCCCAACACGTTTAACGAGATGGTGAAGAACGGCCAATTGCCTCGACCAAAATTGATCGGAGAGCGACGGCGAGCTCGGTATGTCCGTCAGCTTGACATCGCCATTGATCAATTGCCTTCCGATGGCAATGATACCCGCGTTGAAGAAACGTGGAATGATGTCGATGCCCCGAAAGCTGCCGCCTCACGTTGAGCGCAATCACATCAAGGGCCATACGTATCTATCGTTTCGTCGCGGCAAAGGACCTGGTGTTCCCTTGCCGAACGATCCCACAAGCGAAGAATTTATGGCGGCCTGCCAAGCCGCACTGCTAGTCCAGTCCGCACCAGTTCGAGATCGGTTTTTGCCGGCCGCACCAGGCACCATCGCTGCGCTCATTGTGTCCTAGATGGTCGTGCGTGAAGAACTTCCAAGCCATTGAGCGGGAGTCGAATTTTCTGGCGAGAGGCGTTTTGAGATTGCAAGCTTTCGGGCTTTGGGGGCCCAAAAGCTTGCAATTTTGCTTTTGAGGATTCCGTCGAATCGCGGGTCATGATTCCTTCGGTGGACCGGAGGGAACGATGAAGCCAAAGGAACGACGCGACGGCGGCCAAGCCGATCTTCTGCGCTCGCGGCTGGACGCGATCATCGACTTGAACCATGCCCTGGTAAAGCTGGCGCGGACGATCGACTGGTCGTTCCTCGAAGAGCGGTTCGGCGCGGTCTACGAGGACAAGCCGGGCCGGCCGCCGCTGCCGACACGGCTGATGGCGGGCCTGGCCATCCTCAAGCACACCTACGACCTCTCCGACGAGGTGCTATGCGAGCGCTGGGTGGAGAATCCCTATTACCAGTTCTTCTGCGGCGAGGAGTTCTTCCAGCACCGCCTGGTGTTCGACCGCTCCTCGTTGACGCGCTGGCGCCAGCGTATGGGCGAGGAGAAGCTGCAAGCCCTGCTGCAGGAGAGCCTTGCGGTCGCCACCAAGACCGAGGCGATCAAGCCGTCCGACCTCAATCGGGTCATCGTCGACACCACGGTGCAGCCCAAGAACGTGATGTTCCCAACCGATGCGCGGCTCTTGAACCGGGCCCGCGAGATCCTGGTTCGGCTAGCCAAGGGCGCCGGCATCAAGCTGCGTCAGTCCTATGGGCGAGTCGGCAAGTTTGCCCTGATCAAGCACCAGCGCTATGCCCATGCCAAGCAGTTCAAGCGCGCCAATCGGGCCTTGAGGACGCTGCGAACCTATCTCGGCCGCGTCATCCGCGACATCGCCCGCAAGCTCGACGGCAACGTCGGCTTGTTCGATGGGGTCGCGCTCGACCGCATGCTGGCGCTGGCGCGATGCGTGCTCGACCAGAAGCAGCGCCAGCGGGGCCCCAAGGTCTACTCGCTGCACGCGCCGGAGGTGGAGTGCATCGGCAAGGGCAAGGCTCACCGGCCTTACGAGTTCGGGGTCAAGGTCTCCGTCGCCACCACGCTATCGCACGCCAAAGGCGGCCAGTTCGTCACCCATGTGAAGGCGCTGCCCGGCAACCCCTATGATGGTCACACGCTCAAGATCGTGATCCCGGAAATGGAGGTGCTGATCGGCAACATCATCGAGCGCCTCGTTCTCGACAAAGGCTATCGCGGCCACAATGCGCCACCCGACTACAAGTTCAGGGTGTTCATCTCAGGCCAGAAGCGGCGGGTGACGCCAAAGATCAAACGCGAGCTGCGCCGGCGTTCCGCCGTCGAGCCGGTCATCGGCCATCTCAAATCCGAGCATCGCATGGGGCGTAACTACCTGTGGCACCGCCAGGGCGATGCCGCCAATGCCGTTCTCGCCGCAGCGGGCTACAACTTCCGGCGTCTCATCCGCTGGCTCGAGCTCTTGTTGCGCCAGTTCCTCGCCCAGCTCACGGTCCGACTTCAATTCGTCCCGAGTTGAAATCCGGCGTTCTTCACGGCCGACAGATGAGGAGCGCCGAATACGTTGGTCTCCGTGATACAAGCAAGACGGGCTACATTAGCCGCCTTGAGACGCTCCGCATTTGAACGCGGTCATCGCACAGTCGCCGGGCTCTCGCGCGAGCGCATCATCAAGGGCATTCTTCAGCCATTCGCGGATCGCGCCGGTGCGGCACTCGATACTCTGAAGAAGGTTCGGGATCCTGATCCGTCACGCGATCAACATCGGATGGCTGAAGCATGATCCGTCATTGGGTATCATCAAAAAATTCGGTCATAAACCGGTGACGAAATTGAGCAATTCAAAAATCGCTGGCCGCTCGGCACCAAACAGCGCCCGGCGGTACCAGCTTTTTCAACTGTTCAATGAAGCGCTAGACCGCAGCCAGTGCTGCTAATGCTGCAGCTTTAACTTCGCCCGACCGCAGTCTCTACCGCGATGAATGAGGTTCCGCGCATCCTTCGCAAGGTCCGCTTGGTGCTCGGTTCCGGCGTCGATCACACCATTTGACACCGCAAGAATGATCAAACCAGCGAGTGACACCTGTTTTTCGGGCCATAGGCGTGCGTGAGCGAAATGGCCGGCGTTGCCTCTGCCGTTGATCAAACGATGCTCCGAGTGGATGCGCCGTTCTCTCCGTAGGGTGGGGAGCAAGACTCAGCCAGGCGATCCGACACGTTCATCGCTGCTCTCGCCCCACGCGCGCGCCTTTATAAGCGAGCCTCGATTCGAACACCCTTCCCTCCAATGTTGGCATTGACGCGCATCTCTCCCATACGCGATAACTTTCTGCGCTGCGCACATTTGATCATGATTTCCAAAGCCTACAACCTAACGCAGCGTCAGCTTCAAGCTATTTCTTTCGAGCGAGTGTTGCGTTGCCGTTACAGCAATCTCCGATGACGTTGCTAAGACGCGCGCGGCCTGGGGGCCATCTAAAGGAAAGAAACTGGAAATGAAGAACTTGTTGCTTGTGACCTGCAGCATCCTCGCGCTTGGCGCGGTCGCACCCGCATTCAGCGCGGATCTCGCTGCGCAGCCCGTCTATAAGGCGCCACCGCCGCAGGTCGCGGCCGCGATCTACGACTGGAGCGGTTTGTACATCGGTATCAACGGCGGTTGGGGCTTCAGCAATGCGACCGGTGGCACCGTTGGCGGCCAGATCGGCTATCGCCAGCAGATGGGCCAGGCGGTGTTTGGTATTGAAGGTCAGGGCAACTGGGCTGATTTCAGTGGCTCCAATGTCAGCACCACCTTCCCGCTCAACACCAACCGCAGCGCGACCGATGCGTTCGGCCTAATCACCGGCCTGGTCGGCTACACCTCTAACAACGTTCTGCTTTACGCCAAGGGCGGTGCTGCGGTGACGAGCAACACCTATCAGGTCACCTCAACCCTGACCGGCGCGCAGCTGGCGAGCACCGACAATACGCGTTTGGGCGCAGCTGTCGGCGCGGGTGTGGAAGTCGGCTTTGCGCCGAACTGGACTGTCGGCGTCGAGTACGACCACCTGTTCATGCCAGACGCCAACGTGAACTTCACCACGGCCGCTGGTGTGGTCGCGACCGATCGCATCCGCCAGGATTTCGATCTCCTGACCCTGCGGCTCAATTACAAGTTTAGTCCGCCGGTTCTGCGATACTGATCTCTTTCGAACGGCGATCGAAAGTCCCGGCCCTCGGGCCGGGGCTTTCTTGAGCTATTCATCTGCCGCGGAACGGTCACCTAACCGCGTTCAGTTTTTCCGGGAATATGCAAGGACTTCTGCCTGCAAACCGTTTTATGTTCAAGGTGATCACCACCAAACTCGCGGGGCTAAATGGGCGAACCTGACACGGCCCGGCACGCACAATGGTGATGCATGGTCAAGGGATGAGCACGCAGACGACCGGACGTCTGCCCGGTTCAAGAGCACCTCCCTTGCTTCCACGGACATTCGATCCGAGGCCTACTTCCGTTCTGCGGTCCGCAACGCACTGTTCAGCTCACGCATCTCACGTGGAAGCGCCGGATCGGCTTTCAGCCCGCTCACACATTCCTTTGCTAAGGGTATTTACTCCTTGTGCTCGACATCTGGGTATTCTGCGGCCGCCGTTTGCTGCAGAACGCTGGGTTCAATTGTTATCCCGCTTGACCTTGGGCTGAACGCGTGGAGACACGGCAAGCGAAAACCGTTTGTGTCTGTTAACGATTCAGGCCTAAGTCGAGCCACTATTTGCCTACATCAACAGCCCGGTCATATGCGTCAGTCTTCATAGCCTTTTGGACTTGGTGTTAGTCGGCCGTGAAGAACGCCGGATTTCAACTCGGGACGAATTGAAGTCGGACCGTGAGCTGGGCGAGGAACTGGCGCAACAAGAGCTCGAGCCAGCGGATGAGACGCCGGAAGTTGTAGCCCGCTGCGGCGAGAACGGCATTGGCGGCATCGCCCTGGCGGTGCCACAGGTAGTTACGCCCCATGCGATGCTCGGATTTGAGATGGCCGATGACCGGCTCGACGGCGGAACGCCGGCGCAGCTCGCGTTTGATCTTTGGCGTCACCCGCCGCTTCTGGCCTGAGATGAACACCCTGAACTTGTAGTCGGGTGGCGCATTGTGGCCGCGATAGCCTTTGTCGAGAACGAGGCGCTCGATGATGTTGCCGATCAGCACCTCCATTTCCGGGATCACGATCTTGAGCGTGTGACCATCATAGGGGTTGCCGGGCAGCGCCTTCACATGGGTGACGAACTGGCCGCCTTTGGCGTGCGATAGCGTGGTGGCGACGGAGACCTTGACCCCGAACTCGTAAGGCCGGTGAGCCTTGCCCTTGCCGATGCACTCCACCTCCGGCGCGTGCAGCGAGTAGACCTTGGGGCCCCGCTGGCGCTGCTTCTGGTCGAGCACGCATCGCGCCAGCGCCAGCATGCGGTCGAGCGCGACCCCATCGAACAAGCCGACGTTGCCGTCGAGCTTGCGGGCGATGTCGCGGATGACGCGGCCGAGATAGGTTCGCAGCGTCCTCAAGGCCCGATTGGCGCGCTTGAACTGCTTGGCATGGGCATAGCGCTGGTGCTTGATCAGGGCAAACTTGCCGACTCGCCCATAGGACTGACGCAGCTTGATGCCGGCGCCCTTGGCTAGCCGAACCAGGATCTCGCGGGCCCGGTTCAAGAGCCGCGCATCGGTTGGGAACATCACGTTCTTGGGCTGCACCGTGGTGTCGACGATGACCCGATTGAGGTCGGACGGCTTGATCGCCTCGGTCTTGGTGGCGACCGCAAGGCTCTCCTGCAGCAGGGCTTGCAGCTTCTCCTCGCCCATACGCTGGCGCCAGCGCGTCAACGAGGAGCGGTCGAACACCAGGCGGTGCTGGAAGAACTCCTCGCCGCAGAAGAACTGGTAATAGGGATTCTCCACCCAGCGCTCGCATAGCACCTCGTCGGAGAGGTCGTAGGTGTGCTTGAGGATGGCCAGGCCCGCCATCAGCCGTGTCGGCAGCGGCGGCCGGCCCGGCTTGTCCTCGTAGACCGCGCCGAACCGCTCTTCGAGGAACGACCAGTCGATCGTCCGCGCCAGCTTTACCAGGGCATGGTTCAAGTCGATGATCGCGTCCAGCCGCGAGCGCAGAAGATCGGCTTGGCCGCCGTCGCGTCGTTCCTTTGGCTTCATCGTTCCCTCCGGTCCACCGAAGGAATCATGACCCGCGATTCGACGGAATCCTCAAAAGCAAAATTGCAAGCTTTTGGGCCCCCAAAGCCCGAAAGCTTGCAATCTCAAAACGCCTCTCGCCAGAAAATTCGACTCCCGCTCAATGGCTTGGAAGTTCTTCACGCACGACGTGTTAGCAGATGCTTTGTCATAGCTGCACTTTCATCCGGCGGCTGATCGGGCACTTGCTTTCGTGTCCCCGCTCCCATCCTGCTCCGCCTTCTCGACTTTGTGCATCGCAGACACCCGAATGCCCGCGCCTTGTTCCTTTGCATTCAAAGAGCGCAATGCCCACTACGGTGGAAGAACCATGCTATCTGCCTAAAGAGGGCCGCGGCGTCGCGTCGGTACGCGAAGGCAATTTCGGATACTCAATCTTAGGCAGCTGACCAGTCAGCGAATTCAGAAACGCAACAATATCGTTCTTTTCCTTATCGCTGAGCTCGATGCCAAGCTGGGTTTCACCCATCACGCCAACCGCTTGCTTAAGGCTCCAAACTTGGCCTGAATGGAAGTATGGGGCCCTCAACGCGACATTGCGCAACGGCGCGGCGCGGAAAACGTACTCGTCGCTGGTCGCCTTGGTGACCGCGTATCGGCCCTTGTCGGACGCCGGAAGCAGGGTTGCGCCCGGCCTTTCGATCACGCCGAACGGGAAGTAATCCTGTCCACCGACGTTGATTCCGTTGTGACAAGAGGAGCACCCCGTTTGAATGAAGAGCTTCAATCCCGCCTTCTGCTGATCATTGAGAGCAGCCGTATCGCCTTCAAGGTACTGATCGAATGGAGCAGCGGGTGTAATCAGGGTCGCTTCAAAGGCCTCGATCGCCTTCGCGAAGTTATCAAAGGTGACCGGCGACGCCTCGTTCGGGAACGCTTTCTTGAACATGACCACATAGTTACTCATCGAATTCAACGTATCGAGCACATGATCTGGGGTCGCGTTCATTTCGGCACGCGCCTGCACGGGTCCCTTAGCTTGCGCCTTGAGGTCTGCGGCACGTCCATCCCAGAACTGCGCAAGATTGAATACCGCGTTATAAACAGTTGGCGCCCGACGTGGACCCTGCTGCCAGCCGTGCCCGACCGAGGTCGGACCGGCATCGACTCCGCCGGTAGCAAGATTATGGCAGCTATTGCAGCTGATGATCCCGCTGGCTGACAGCCGCGGATCGAAGAACAGCATCTTGCCCAGTTCGACCTTGTCGTGAGTGACCGGATTGTCCTTCACAGCAGGCATGATCGTGGGGATCGGTTTGAAAATCTGCCTAGCAGCTCTCATCCAATCATCTTCGGGGCTAGCCTGTGATGAGGCCAACATTACAACGGCCGCAACAGATAGCTTGCGGACAAGGTGAAGCTCCCACGGTAATTTTTTCACAATACCTCTCATCGGCACCAAACAGGACGGCATCGTCCTGTTTATGTCACGCCCTCACGCTTGCCCGAGTGACGGCTGCATCTATTAGCAACCGCCGTGCCAGTGGCGCTCGGCAAAAGCTAAGCTGCTGATTTAGCCTTCAAAGCAATTGCGACCAGCGGATAGTATTAGGTGTCCTGAACCTGACAGAAGCCGTGCGGTGCCAGAAATGCGACAGCCACGAACTGGCGGCGGTCCATTCGTGGGCGACCGGCGCAGGCCTTTTGTAAATATACTGATGCGGCATCCAGCTCGCTGCTATTCTCAACGAGATTGGGTCGTCATACCATCGAGAAACCTGCGAGCGGGCGCCACACGCTCAGGTCAGTTAGCATCCAGTGGCCAGCGCTGACGCTCCTAGAATTCAATGAGGTTGAGGCGAATCGCCTTTACGATGGCCTGGGTACGATTCGTCGTACCCAGCTTGCGCATCACGTTCTTAACATGAAAATTGACTGTATTGTCGCTGACCTGCAGGATCTTCCCAATTTCCCAAGACGATTTTCCCTCTGCCACCCAGCGCAGGCAGTCTTTTTCGCGCTCAGACAGGGTAAGTTTTCCGTTACAGCCGCTATCGGAGGGCGGCGCGATCTCCGCAAACGCAAGATGAAAGTGCCAGGCCAGTGTTTTGAGGTGACTCATACGATACTGAGGATCGGCCTCGTCGAATGGGGATGCAAACGATACCACCGATATTCGGCCCAATGCCCCAAACAATGGCACACTCATGCCATGCTTCAGACCTGCCTCTTTGGCCTCGTCTAGTACGCGCCTCTCGCCGGGTTCCAGTTTGGCGAGTTCGTCCCAAACAAACGGCCCCGGAAGCGTTGGTGTCCGCCTGACCACCGGGTCGATGACACGGTAATTGCGTTCATAATAACGGCGGCACCAGTCTGGCGGGAAGTTCACCGTCCCCGTAGGCGGTAGGTACCCCAGTAGACGAGGCGGCTCCGCGAAAGTAAGCGCTCCGTAAGCGACTTCACTGAAGCCCTCCTCGCTCGCACAGCTCACAAGAAGATCGAACAGCGCTTTTATAGAGCGCGTTTGCTTCGCGCATTCGATGAAACTGAATAAGTCCATGTGGCGCCTCACGAGGACGGCCAAGAGGCCGCCTTGCACTTTCGATTGAGTGTTTTAGGCGGGGTCTAGCTTTATTTCGCTGCGCGACGCCCTTGCTCGGCTCTTCATCCAGCCTGAACACTCGTGCGCTGCGGCAGTGCTATTCCCGGATTCGTTGACCTCTCCGAGAAGGCGCCCAGAAAGGGGCAGGTCAACCGAAACCGTCAGCTGCAGCGCCGCTCTCACTTAAGCTAGAACAGCACACCATAACCGTGGCACGGGTAGCTCCACTTCATGTCGCCAGAGGACTCGCCAACGACGCGGTGGGTATCGCATTCGATGCAGCCGTCGAGGGTGATCTCCGCGTCGCACTTGGCTTTGGGCTCGAAACGACGCGCGGGGCCGACTTTCATGAGCGTAAGCAGCTGCGGTGACGGCATTGTGCGCGCGGACCCCGGTATAGGAACGACCGAGATCAATGTGATTGTGGGTATAGAACAGCTTTTCTTCGAGGCTCACTGAGGGCTCGACATGCATTTTTAGCCTCCGTAGTTGGTATCCACGATTAGAGCGCAAGGCTTCAGTCTCTTGCTTTTGCATGATCTCCTTCGAAAACTGGTGGCCACCTTTCCGGATCGTGTCGCGGCACTGGGCGCGGGCGAATATTCGCCGCGCTTGGGCCGAAACGTCCTCATGTCCAACTTGGCCATAGGTACCACGGAGGGATGCCGGCTATCCCGGCGCCGACCACGATGGCTTCGAACCTTACCTCGATCGTGACAGCTTCCTCTAGCTCGCGATCTGAAAGCACGAATGCGGCCGCAGACGCGCACGATGCCGGTCATCGGCGCTGCCAGCAGCCGGTTCGCGCCACTGCCAATATGGGCGAATTTGGCGATCGGCGCGTTTTTCTCGATGCTGATGGCGACGATCAGGTCGGTGCCCTTAACGCCACCCCGATGCAGGATCGCGCCGGAAATCCTGGCCGCGATAAAGAGCTCTGGCCGGATGATCTTGCCGGTATGACCGATCTGCCGGGCGGAGGTGGTGACCCAGCCCTTTTGCGCCAGCGGACCTGAGCAGCCATATTCGGCGCGAAGGACAGCGGCGAGCTGGCGCACCATGTGCCAATTTTCCGCCGATCGGAGCCCAAGACCATCGGCGACCACGACATCGGGATACGCGAAATTGACGTTTGCGGAATCGCAGTCCGGCACGAATGGAGTGCTGCTCCGCTTTGATGGTGGGTGCGCCGCGATCCGGGGCCCCAGTCTTGACGACGCAGGTGAGCTGCAGCAAGCTGGGCCGCTTGGCAATGCCGGGCTCGACCGGCTCGGCGGCCAGCGATGATGACGGTTATCGGGGCCCCCGCGGATCTGCGCGAAGTTGGAAGCCTTCTTGACGTAGACGATACCGACCATGCGGTCCTCCACAAGGTCCGAGAACCTGGGATCGGAACAGCAAGGCTCGTGCCAGTTGCCGCGCTCGCGAGAATCAGGCGTGGAGACAAATGCTTGAGATAATTGGCGATCGATTGGGGCACTAAAAGCCAACGCAACTGCGACATGGTCGGAAATACGACATCGCCGATTGGAGCAGCCGCGACATTAATTAATGTAGATTAAGAAGAGCGCCTTAAGACAGGCGACGCTTTCCCCTGATCTGCGGTGAGAGTGGGGCCCGAAACACAAGGTGAGCGACCGCAACTTTCACGAGTACCTAAGTCCTTACCCCTTTCGCCTTGGAGAACGTCGCACGGCTAGGAGCAGATGGAGATGCCGGATCGTACTCGACGTCGAGCACAGCAAGGTTTGCCGATGCGAATGTGCCTTGAATTTCCGCCACCAACGAACATCCTCTGATTGTTCAGGCTTAGCTTAGCCCCGTCTCGCCGCGGCATCCTATTGTGACTTGCAACACGTTGTGATCCCAGTCAACTACCAACGCTGGTAATTGATCGAGATGACAGAAGCATGTCTCCTATCGGTTGGGCTGCGAGATTGCCCGAGCGGCTTGCCTTGATCAAGAACTGAACGAAGCACGCCCTGAACGTCCGGCCGGTCGAACGCAAAGGAGTGGCATGCAAGATCAATCAATCACAATCTTTTCTCGCCCACGGCCCTGATGGATGCGCTGACTCCTCACTTGCAGAAATGCTGCGCCATGAGATTTGCTCCAACCGCGAGCTCTCCTTCCTCATGGAAGCTCATGATGCGCTCTCCGGCGCGATCGCCGAGCGCGTAGGCTTCAAAGGCCTGTGAGATCGGGCCTGTCAATGGCCTGCTCTCTCCGCTGCCGCGATGCCAACGAAGCATCATGGAGCCAAATCGTCGATATGGTCGAACGCATAGTAGACTTGACCGAGTTCCCCGTGTTCGTTGACGGCGATGGCGGCTTCGGGAATTGCAACAATGCGCGCCTCTTAGCTCGCAAGCTCCGTCAGCGTGGCGCTGGCGGGATCGCGCTAGTGGACAGCTGTTTTTCGAAGATGAACTTGTTTGTTGGCGATCGGCATCTCTAGCCGATATCGATGAACTTTCCGTCCGGCTGCGAGCAGTGAAAGATACAGTGCGGACGCCTTGGTCCCCGTGGCACGGATCGAAGAGCTGATCGCCGGCCACGGAACGGACGAGGCAATTTTACGCGCTAGCGCTTACGCAGCCGCGGAAGCCGACGCGATCCTCATTCACTCGCGTAAGAGCACCGCGGACGAGATCCTCCCATTCGCGAGTACCTGGCAGAACTGCCTGCCAGTCGCAATCGCTCCGAGGAAATACTATCGAACGCCGGTCTCTGCATATCGCAATGCCGGCATCTCCACAGTGATCTGGCCCAACCACGCCATGCAGCTGCAATAGCGGCAATGCGACACGTCTGCGGACGCATTATCGCCGAGGACGGCATCGCCGGCATTGATGCCGGATATCGCGACCTTCGACCAGGTCTTCGATTTGTTGAGATAAGACGAACTCGCCCGTGCAAAAGCGCGCGCTATCTCCACCCCCTAACCCACGGCGAAAGCTTGTCATCCACACAACATACTGATCTCCAAGGAGTGCTGCGATCCAAGCGTCTGCCCTATCGTCACGCTCCACTGCAACCGGAAACGAAGCACTTGTTTGCCCTCCTGCCACCGGACGTACCATCAAATGGCGCCACAGCTCTTACTCGCCGACCTGTACATTTCTGCCGATCTCAGCCCGCTCTCTTTATCTCCATGCCCACCTAGTCCCCGAAGAAGAGCTAGGAGCTTATTCTCTCCCTATCGGCGGAGGCAGCGGTTGGATGCTCGACCAGGTCAAGTCCTGTTCACCGCGAGTGAGCTTCACGCAATGTGTCGATCTGGACGAAGGCGCACAAGCTCAGGCGGTCACACGCGGACATGCCTATCATCTCGGCGGTTTCGAGCAGTTCGAGACCGATCGACGCTTTGATCTGGTCTTAGCGCTCGATTTCATCGAGCATGTACGCGACCCCGCGCTCCTGTTACGCCGTATCGAAGGGTTTCTCACCGCTCAAGGCCGCGTGCTGATCAAGACGCCAAACTTCGACGCGCTTGATGCGCGGCTATTCCGGCATTGTTCGTGGGCCGGCTATCACACGCCGCGTCATTTCGTACTGTTCAACCGCCAGAGCTTTACAGACTTGGCGGAACAGAGTGGTCTTGGCGTCATATCGTTCTCATATGCGCAAGGTGCAGCGTACTGGAGCGTGTCAGTGCTCGACGCCATGCGCCGATTCGGCCTCATCGAAATCTCGGCGCAACGCCCAGCGTCATATCATCCGCTGAATCCGCTCTTGCAGGCGAGCTTCGCCGCCGTCGAGTTTGCCCGCGCCCCCTTCGCCCGGCTCTCGAAGATGGTGTTTACCCTCGGTCGGCGCTGAGCCGCTGGAGGCTCATGCCGACCGTAGCACGGCAAAATTGATCCCGCGCAACGCAAGGTAAAGCGGCCCCAGCCGGGCTGACGAGAGGACGACGACGCTACAGGAGTTGCAGCACTGCTGCAGTGCTTCAGTGACGTTGCATCTTCATGTGAGTGGCCGAGGTTGGCCATCATGGCGCGCAGAAGATTCACGCCGTGGTGTCCAGCGAAGATAGATAATGGCCATGTATGCCGCCAATATAACATCTTCAACTGGGAGCGGTCCCGCGACATCGAACGAGTTGGCGCGAGATAAGTGCGCTCAAGCGAAACGTGAGTAAACCCGACCTGTCACGCGCGGATTTTTGTCCTTTACGATCCGGCTTCTGGCGAACCTTCCTTCATACATCAAACTGTCATGTGGAGATCACGACCCGTTGCAGGAACAGAAAGCACTTGACAAGTTCGTTCGATCTGCAGCTGCTATGGCTCGACGACCAATGAGGGTCCGGCTGCCGAAGCGAGTGGGCCGTCAAGGCGCTTTTACCTACCAAGGCGGTCCATTGACACAATATGCGGGAGCTCGTTCGATGTCTTGGGCGCGGCCGGCCCAAGAGACCGACTATGCCATCGAGGGCAAACACATTCGGTGGCAAGATGAATGGATTTCCCACGGAAAACATCCACTCTACCGGATCAACATTCATCAACGCGGAGAGCTCCTCAACACTCTCTACACACAAGATATCGGCGCGAGAAGCCCAGTCCCGGAATACGGCGTCCGCACATAGCGCCGCGCAGACGACATGCCCCATCTTAGCTACTAGCTGAGAACATCTGATAGCTAGTACCAACAAGGATGCTGGAGCGAATTGATGCGGCTGCAGGTAGTGCCCAGCCAAATCGCAAGGTTTGCACGCGTCTGCGAGCACCGAAGCAGACCAATCTGCCATATTAGCTACTCCCTGCTGTGGGTTGGGAAGTTCTCGCCGTATGCGCCGCACCAAATCCACGACTTAATCCCATCACACTGGTTTGCATTCGCTCCAGGTCGCCTGGTTGAATGCTAATCAAAGCCGGCCAGTGTTGAGAGGTATCCAGGATCAGTCGAGCAAGCTTCATCTGTATCCTTAGACGGGCAGCTGCAGGACCGCCATGATCGCAACATATCCTTCACCATATCCGAGCAATCAGCGTGCAATCCAAAACATTGAGCAGGCCCAGCTTGAAGAGAAAACAATTCATGCACTTCGCTCAGAGGTGGAGAATACCTAAGTGTTAGTGTCCAGTTGAGAACATAACGTCCTCAACTGGACACGGCTGAACACGACAATGCAGGGAGTCAAATGATGAAGGTGACCTCTTGAGGTGAACTCGCACGCCTTCTGCCCCGAAGTTTCATCCAGCAGCGTTCAGAGTCCGGTTGGGTGGTACGCCGAGTGACGCAGGTGGAGCAAGGGCGATCGGCGGAGCCGGGCGGCGTTGCGCAGCCGATCGCCCGTTGAGGTGAGGTGAGCCGCATAGGTCGCAGGGGTCCGGTAGTTCAGCGAGGAATGCGGCCGCTCGTTGTTGTAGTCGGCGACCGATGTGGCGAGTCTGCGCCTGGTATCCTGGGGGCCGAAGAACAGCGTCTCGTTCAAGAACCCGTCGCGCATCCGGCCGTTGATGGGGAAGACGGCCCCGCTCCCTCGGTGCCGGCGTTATACTGGCGATGTACGGACCCGCTAGCAGGAGCTATTCCCTATGGAAGTCGCGACAATTGAATTGGACATTTCGAAGCACGTGTTTCACATCCATACAGTTGACAGACAAGGCCACTTGACCAATCGCCAGCGCCTACGACGAGGCGAGATCATGTCGTTCTTCTCCTCGCTTGCACCGTGCGGTCGGCATCGGAGCCTGCGCCACCGCTCACCACTGGGCGCGCGAGATTCGGCGGTTCGGTCACGAGGTGAGATTGATCCCGCCAGCCTATGTAAAATCGTACGTGCGGCGAGGAGCCAAGAACGACGCCGCTGACGCGGCCACGATCTGCGAAGCGGTTACCCGTCCCAACATGCGGTTCGTTGCAATCAAGAGCGTCGAGAATCAAGGCTTCTTGATTCCCGGCGTTGGTCCCATAACGACCACGGCCCTTGCCGCGACTGTGCCGGACCCGACCATGTTCAGCTCGGGGCGAGAGTTCGCCGCCTAGCTGGGCCTGACGCGTAAGCAGAACTCCACCGGCGGGAAGGACCGGCTCGGCCGCATAACGAAACAGGGCGATTCCTATCTCAGGCACTTGCTTCTCATTGAGCACTGAACGTCGTTCGATATCCGAAGGCACGCTCACGAGTCGGAGGCGGCTGGATCGAAGCTCTACGTCGGCCCATGGTCGTCGCGATCGCCGTTGCCAACAAGTTAGCTCGGATTGTCTGGGCGATGATGACGATCGGGGCACGAAAATGCCGGCCGTTGGCGAACTGGTCGGACATGAAGTCGAGCGGCTTGCGCACCGCGAGCCCTTTCTGCCGGTAGAGCCGGTGGATTCGTCGTGCGTGAAGAACTTCCAAGCCATTGAGCGGGAGTCGAATTTTCTGGCGAGAGGCGTTTTGAGATTGCAAGCTTTCGGGCTTTGGGGGCCCAAAAGCTTGCAATTTTGCTTTTGAGGATTCCGTCGAATCGCGGGTCATGATTCCTTCGGTGGACCGGAGGGAACGATGAAGCCAAAGGAACGACGCGACGGCGGCCAAGCCGATCTTCTGCGCTCGCGGCTGGACGCGATCATCGACTTGAACCATGCCCTGGTAAAGCTGGCGCGGACGATCGACTGGTCGTTCCTCGAAGAGCGGTTCGGCGCGGTCTACGAGGACAAGCCGGGCCGGCCGCCGCTGCCGACACGGCTGATGGCGGGCCTGGCCATCCTCAAGCACACCTACGACCTCTCCGACGAGGTGCTATGCGAGCGCTGGGTGGAGAATCCCTATTACCAGTTCTTCTGCGGCGAGGAGTTCTTCCAGCACCGCCTGGTGTTCGACCGCTCCTCGTTGACGCGCTGGCGCCAGCGTATGGGCGAGGAGAAGCTGCAAGCCCTGCTGCAGGAGAGCCTTGCGGTCGCCACCAAGACCGAGGCGATCAAGCCGTCCGACCTCAATCGGGTCATCGTCGACACCACGGTGCAGCCCAAGAACGTGATGTTCCCAACCGATGCGCGGCTCTTGAACCGGGCCCGCGAGATCCTGGTTCGGCTAGCCAAGGGCGCCGGCATCAAGCTGCGTCAGTCCTATGGGCGAGTCGGCAAGTTTGCCCTGATCAAGCACCAGCGCTATGCCCATGCCAAGCAGTTCAAGCGCGCCAATCGGGCCTTGAGGACGCTGCGAACCTATCTCGGCCGCGTCATCCGCGACATCGCCCGCAAGCTCGACGGCAACGTCGGCTTGTTCGATGGGGTCGCGCTCGACCGCATGCTGGCGCTGGCGCGATGCGTGCTCGACCAGAAGCAGCGCCAGCGGGGCCCCAAGGTCTACTCGCTGCACGCGCCGGAGGTGGAGTGCATCGGCAAGGGCAAGGCTCACCGGCCTTACGAGTTCGGGGTCAAGGTCTCCGTCGCCACCACGCTATCGCACGCCAAAGGCGGCCAGTTCGTCACCCATGTGAAGGCGCTGCCCGGCAACCCCTATGATGGTCACACGCTCAAGATCGTGATCCCGGAAATGGAGGTGCTGATCGGCAACATCATCGAGCGCCTCGTTCTCGACAAAGGCTATCGCGGCCACAATGCGCCACCCGACTACAAGTTCAGGGTGTTCATCTCAGGCCAGAAGCGGCGGGTGACGCCAAAGATCAAACGCGAGCTGCGCCGGCGTTCCGCCGTCGAGCCGGTCATCGGCCATCTCAAATCCGAGCATCGCATGGGGCGTAACTACCTGTGGCACCGCCAGGGCGATGCCGCCAATGCCGTTCTCGCCGCAGCGGGCTACAACTTCCGGCGTCTCATCCGCTGGCTCGAGCTCTTGTTGCGCCAGTTCCTCGCCCAGCTCACGGTCCGACTTCAATTCGTCCCGAGTTGAAATCCGGCGTTCTTCACGGCCGACGGATTCGCTTGATGCCGGACGGCTCGCCCTCCCGCCGCAGCAGGACGAACAGCCGGCGACAACCGAATCGCCCGCGCTCGCCAGCAAGCTCACGCAAGCGAGCCCGCAGCTCGGCGTCAGCCGGCTTGCGCGAGCGGTAGCGGATCATGCTCCGATCCACCCCGACGATCAAACAGGCCCGCCGGTCCGACTGACCGAGCCTGGCCTGCAGATGCGCCGCTGCGGCGCGCTTGGCGGGCGGGCCCTACCATTTTTGGAGAGTAGCTCCCGCAGCGCTGCCGCATCGAGCAACTGCTCGGCCAGGAGCTTCTTCAGCCTGGCGTTCTCGTCCTCGAGCGCCTTGAGCCGCCTGCCTTCGGAGACTTCCATGCCGCCGAACTTGGCCCTCCAGTTGTAGAACGTCGCCTCAGAGATCCCATGCTTGCGAGCCAGATCGGGGGTCTTAGCGCCGACCTCATGCTCCTTCAGCACCGCAATGATCTGCTCTTCCGTAAACCGCTTCCGCTTCATCTGTCCGTCCTTCGTCAGGGCGGACTCTAAATCCTTCTGGAGGAAATTCTTAGCGGCAGGTCAGCCTGCTAAGGATGATGCCAAAAGGATGACGAGGTTCCCTGGCTTTAATTGATAACAATCTGGTCTTGGAAAAGTCTCTCGTAGTCGGTGCATGAACACTAGATCCGCCGCTCAAGACGTTTATCCAGTTGGCGCAATTTAAGGTCGCCAGACGGGATCTTGAGAAATTCGCTATCCTGAAACAGTCGCACAAAACTCGAAAGCAGCTTTGGTCAACACTGCCACTACTACCTCCAGGACATTCACATCTCGCTTGAGGACGGCCGAATAGTTTTCTTCCCTTTTGGTCATAACACTCGCCAGCAAAAAGGCCCTTCTCCGATTGTCCTTCATTCGCTCTGTGCCCGCTTTAGAGACGGTCTCCCTCAAAGACAGTCCTACAACTTCCCGATGATCATCGATGCGATGCCGGAGGACTAACCAGCGCGATGCGAATCAGCTGCAGCCAACGTAGATAACGCTAAAACTGCGAGGATGCGGCCAGCCATGCCTTAGTCTGGCCTGCCGCCGAGATCCGACCGAGCTCGATGGCCTGCCGCTCAAACAGCCCGCGATAGATGCCGCCCGGCCGCGCAATAAGCGCGCCGTGGGTGCCCTGCTCGACGATCTCGCCACGGTCGAATACCAGGATGCGATCGAGGCTGCGCACCGTCGACAGCCGATGTGCGATCACGATCGAGGTGCGTCCCTTCATTAGCCGCTCCATAGCCTCTTGGATTAGCGCCTCCGATTCCGTATCGAGGCTGGAGGTCGCCTCGTCCAAGATCAGGACCGGTGCGTCGGCGAGGAACGCGCGCGCCAGCGCGACACGCTGCCGCTCGCCGCCTGATAGCTTTACGCCGCGCTCGCCCACCAACGTCCCGTAGCCTTTCGGCAGGTGCACGATGAAGTCGTGCGCGTTGGCAAGCCGCGCCGCCTGCTCGATCGCCGCCATGCTGGCGCCGGGCCGGCCATAGGCGATGTTCTCCGCCAGCGAGCGGTGAAACAGGATCGGCTCCTGTTGCACAATCGCGATTTGGCTGCGCAACGATTGCTGCGTCGCTTTCGCGATATCCTGGCCGTCGATCAGGATACGGCCGCCGGAGACGTCGTAGAGCCGCTGCACCAGCTTGATGAACGTGGTCTTCCCGGAGCCGGAACGGCCGACCAGACCGACGCGCTCGCCGGCGCGAATGTCGATCGACAATCCGTCGTAGAGCGGCGCGTGATGCCCGATATAAAGGAAAGTCACATCTTCGAACGTGATCCTTCCGCGCAGAATGTCCATCGGCTTGGCATCGGGCGCATCAACAATGCCGAACGGTTCGCTATGGATGGTGACAAGATCCTCCATGTCGTTCACCGAGCGCTGCAGATTATTGATGTGCATGCCGACCTCCCGCAAATAGGCGTGGATGACATAGTAGCTCGTCAGCACGTAAGTGACGTCGCCCGTCGAGGCGCGTCCCGCTATCCAGAGCAGGATGGCGCCGCCGATCACGGAAGCGCGGAAGCACAGCAGCATCACAAGCTGCACTGTGCTGGTGGCGCTGTAACGCAGCCAGCTGCGCAGTAGCCGCTTCCGCCAGCGGCTGACGACACGGTCAAGCCGAGCATCCTCGCGCTCCTCCGCCGCGAAGGATTTCACCACAGCATTGCAGGTGAGCGAGTCTGCCAACGTGCCGCCGAGCCTGGTGTCCCAGGTGTTGGAGACGCGCGCCGCCGACGCGATATAGCCGATCGTGAATGCCATTGTCATCGCGACATAGATCACCGCGCCGAGGCCGATCACCCCGCCGAGGATCGGCCAACGCAGACCGAGCAGGATCATCGAGCCCACGAGCACGGCCAGAGACGGCAACAACGCCATCAGGATCGTGTTGTTGAGCAGGTCGAGGGCCCACATGCCGCGCGTGATCTTGCGCACGGTGGAGCCGGCGAAAGAGTTGGCGTGCCAGTCAGTCGAGAACCGCTGCACCCGCATGAAGGCCTCTCGCGCTACATCCGACATCGTCTTCAGCGTGAACGGCACGATCGCCTGCAAGCCTGTAAACCGGAATATGATCGAGAGCAGGCCAAGCGCGAGAATGCCGCCGAAGGCGACGAACGCCGCCTGCCGTGCTGCCTGGTCGGACGGACCTGATATCAGCGCGTCGACCAAATGGCCGGAATAGACCGGCATGAACAAGTCGGCCACCGTTGCCCCTAAGAAGCCGACGAGGACGATCGCAAGGCGGACGGGCTGCTTTAGCCAGTGACGGAACACGAACGGGATCACCACGCCGATTGCGGTGGGTGGTTTGTCATTTTGAACCATCATGGCGCCGGCGGTTTCTGCCACGCGCGGCGTAAGACCCTTTCGATCCAGACGCGATGTGCCAAATCCTTGGCGCCGCTGTCCGAGGCGACGCAATAATGCCCGGAGTTTGGGGGCTGCGATTGAAATCTTCTGCCCATTTCACTCCCTCTTTGCGCTAGCGTAGCTGAGTTCAAGTTTTGAGGGTTCCTCAAGCTGAGAACATCGATCTGAGACATCGGCCAGCCCTGCGCAATCCGTTCGATAGTTACGGTGAGCCAGGCATGCGGATCGGCGTGGTTCATCGTCGCCCGCCTGCAGAAGCATGGTGATGGCCGCGTAAGTCCGGCCGCCGCCATGGCTGTGCGCAAGGATGCATTTTGGTGACGAAGGAATCGTTCGGCATTTTCATGTAGACGTTAAGACCGTCAGAGTGTTTGCGTCATGCGATGACGGCGCGGCTTCACCTACAAGATCACGTCCGCCTCGATCCGGCCGGAGGTCATCGCAATTTGAACTCCAACCTGCCGCAAACGATCCAGCGCTGTGCTCGATGATGTTTAGTTGCCACTGGCCCACCGGAGAAATGCACGAATTGGCCTGTGAGCAGTTCCGACTATTGCCCTTGTTCATGTCTTCTCTTCCGGCCCCTGCGCTTTGACTCTTTCGGAAACCCGTCTTGCGGAGCCGCACAAAGAGCCCCGTAGCAAGCCTTCTCACCCTTGTAGTTGGCGAGCGCTTGGACCAACAGCGACATAACGTGCTGTTTCAGTTCGTCGGGGATAGGCTCAGGACCGTCCAGCGACTTCAGCGCCACCTCGACCAACTCGATCGCTCGATTCTTGTTGCCGCTCTCAAAATAATACTGAGCGATCGCCCCATAGGACAGGAACTTGGAGCGGTCGCCGCCTTGCGGAGGATTCAGTGCCAGGATGTGTTCGGACAACTCCTTACCCATCGCAAAGCGCTCGGCAGGCGGGAAGTGGGAGTTGTCATTCGCCGGATCGAAGAGTTGGCGCGCCGCCCCGGCCATCCACAGCTCGGATTTTTTTGTCGATCGCGTCGCGAACCAATTGGCGCATGACTGGCAAGCCGGTCTGCAAGTCGCGCATTTTGTGAAGCAACAGATCCGCATGGAGCACGCGGAAGTTGACGTCGTCCGGCATCACAGCGACGGCCTCTTCGACCGCCGAAAGCGCCTTCGTCCAATCCTCCGCCTTCATCGCCGGCGTAAGTTTGGCGAAGATCGGCTCAGTCAACGCTCGCTTGCGCGTCATTTCCTGCACTGTGCGTTCGCC
This sequence comes from Bradyrhizobium sp. CCBAU 051011, assembly GCF_009930815.1. Lineage (NCBI taxonomy): Bacteria > Pseudomonadati > Pseudomonadota > Alphaproteobacteria > Hyphomicrobiales > Nitrobacteraceae > Bradyrhizobium > Bradyrhizobium sp. CCBAU 051011. The sequence continues at coordinate 8,300,034 of NZ_CP022222.1, forward strand.
TTCGGCGATCCGCTCCGCATCGGCGGCTCTAGCTTCATCGCTGGTGCGCCAGCCGCCGTTAAGAATTTTTGGCAGAACGTCATGGAGTTGCGTTGGAAAACCGATAAAGGCAATGTGACCGTCACGGTCGACTACGAACGAGGTGGGAACCCCGACAGAAAAGCTGGGATCCATCCAAAGCTTGTTCATGTTCCCTGTGTAGTCGAATCCGATCCGGTAGTTGAGATTTGAGAAGTTTTCGGTCAACCATGCATCCAAGTTGGTTCGGGCCTCGTCCGCGGTTCGGGCTCGTTCGTAAGCCGCGACTCCGAGGACCTCAACTCCGCCGTCTTTGTATTTATCTTGCAGCTGCACCAGATGGGGCATCGCCGCCACACAGGGTCCGCACCAAGTTGCCCAAAATTCGACGATGTACACTTTTCCCGGCTGGAAGCTCGTGAGGGGCTGGCCACGCAGCCAGTTCTCCACCTTGATCGGAGGAGCTGGGGACTCCATGCGCAGCACCATGTTGTTCTCCAAAACGATTGCCAGAAGTTGCGCGACTTTTTCGCTAGCTTGTCTTCCTCAGACACGGGGGCACACGGGTTCAAGGGAAGGAGCATCGCTCGTTTGCGCTCTGGATGCACTCGGGCCCTGACTTCAGTGTTGCCGGATCTCAACAGCAACAGCCGTGCCATCTTCGTCGGCACGCATTAAGCGTCTGATTATGCTTTGAAAACCCTACACTGCGCCCAAGCCAACCGATGTCCTGAACCTGACGGGCGTTGTGCTGCTGTCAGGTGTTGGACACGAATTGCGCGCTGGCGCGGCCAGAAAACGGGTTGGGTGTTGTGAGTCACCGAACGAAAACTTGCTAACCCCTCTCCCTGCCCGACAGGATTAAAGGCGAGCGATGCGGTAGATCGGAGTCGAAAAGCCAAGGCCGTGGACCGGCGACGCGTGTTCGTGTCTACGACGACGGAGTCATTCGCGGGGCACTGCAGCGGGTGCTGCTTGTGGGAGCGCCTTAAAACTGCCAGTGCTCGCCATCACGCCAAGTGAGTTCCTGCACCACAACTGATACTCCGATCAGTTTTGCTGTCCAGTCGCGGGTACGGGAGTGCCTGACACTCCTATCCCGTTCCAAAAATCGTTGCCTCCGTATCGAAACATCTATCGCCGCTCGCCTCGATGGGAGCTAAGACTATAAGGGCGTTCATCTCACAACTTTCTGACCAGGAGGCCCGGCTGGCGGCACCCCGCTAGCCCCATGCACACTGTCGTCCTAGCGCAAGTCCTGCGGATCCCATACCGTCGATTATCGGGTAATAGTGCAGATCTTCGAGAACATGTCGATTGCTCCCCCTATAGTTCGAGAATAAACGTCTTGATTGATCTTGCGCGCTAGAATGTTCGTAGCCAGATTAGTTTCCTCTCTGTGAATCAAAGTCAGGCAAGGCATGCGTCAGCGGCTTCTCGCTGACGGCACTTCTCGGCGAGCGCCGAGGTAGAGCGCCTTGATTTCGTCTTGGTTGCGCAAGTTCGGTCGAAGCGCCGGATAGCAAGCTCACAAGAACGATCGCATGGTCGGAGCGTAGCGCGACCGTTCGACTACGTTCAGCTACCAGGAAGGAGAGGTCTGTTGAGCAGATTCCGGAGGATTCTTTCCTCAAAAAGACCTATTATCGCGTTACCGACAAACCGAGTGCCTCTTCAGGGTTTTGAGCCGTGAGTTCGGTGTTCATTATTGCCTTGCGTGGGGCAGTGTTGGCTTAACGGAGTCGATCATGACCCCAACCACCCCCACTATCCAGGAGTCGTCCGGAGTTCGATTTTCAAGGATCCTCAGTTTTCTCTACGCATCGGCCGCGGACATCGCTTTCTTCGTCACAATTCTATCTCTTGGTGGTTTCGTAAGCTTGCTACTCGCATCGAAGGCGATCGACAGGGGCCGGCAGACATGCACTGAAGCGCTTGCCGTAGAGGGCTCGGATAGCTCGGTTTGCAAGGAATCACAGCGTCATGACGCGCAAGCGCTTCAAAGGCTCCTGGACACAATAAGTGCCGAAGCGCACTGAACGAAGTACTTATGCGCTGCGAGCCCCTTGCTGGTAATATGGTAGCGGCATCCGGCGGGCCGAGGAAGCTATGGCGCGTTGAAGGCTGCCACAGTCTCATTCGTCGGCTGGATGGTCGTGTTCACAAGCACGTTTCTGATCGATCATTTCGAATATTCGGAATACATCAAGTAGCACCCGATCTCGCGAACCGCGCAAGCCAGCGCCTCAGTTCGCACCCCGCTGCACCCCAGATTTGTGCGGCATCTCATCTATCCGGCTTTATCATCGCATCTGAGCCGCGCCCCGCACGAATATCGGTATTTGCTATTGCAGCCGTGATGACCGCTTACATCTTTGTCGATATCTACTCAATCACCAAACAATCTTCTGCGATCAACGCAGTCGGCTGCGCCGCCGAGAGAACCGCCATTCCACTACACCGTGATGTGCGCCTGCCTGGTATCCTTGAGATCTGCCAGCGCATCCACCAGCGGGTTCGCTGCACGGCGTCCATTCGCAGGCATGGAAGAACGATGGGCTTGTCGACCAGGCAATCAAGGCTAGGTCAGAGAGCGACGCGAAGATAGCCTCGATGGGCATTTCGGTCGAGACGAGTTCAGGATGTTCAGATCACTGATCAAGAGCATGGGAAGGGTGTTGGAGGGACGGAAGCGAAGGTAAGCGGCAAGGAAACCCCGTCTGGCGGAGTGGGTAAGCGATCGGCTATCGGCTGCTGAGTTTGTGAGCCGATGTGAGCTTCTATGTCTGCGCCTAGTTCTGGAACTAGAACCTTCCATATGATCGAAGCGGTCGCCGACCGTCTTGAGGGAGCGCCGCGGCAGCTTCGCCGACGCTGGTCGGACGAGTTCAAAGCGCAAGTTGTGACAGAGGCGCTGGAGCCTGGCGCGAGCGTCTCGGCGATCGCCCGCCGGATCGGCATTCACCCGTCGCAGCTGTTCGCCTGGCGCCGTGATGCTCGGGCCGAGCGGCATTATCGCTCGCGGCACTCGAGTTGCGAGGGTGTGGTGGCGTCTGTGGCAGGCACAGTGATTGAGATTGCCATTGGCGAGGTGGTCGTGCGTGCCGGCGTGGACGTCGACGAGGCGCACTTGCAGCGGGTGATCCGGGCGGTGCGTTCGGCATGATTCCCTCGGGTGTGAAGGTGTTCCTCGCCAGCCATCCAGTCGACTTCCGCAAGGGTATCGATGGCCTTGTTGCGCTTGTGCGCGATGCGGGCTCAGATCCGTTCGACGGTGCGCTTTATGTCTTCCGGGCCAAAAGAGCCGACAGAATAAAGATCGTATGGTGGGATGGGTCCGGCGTGTGCCTCTATTTAAAGCGTCTTGAAAAGGCGAAGTTCTGCTGGCCGCGGATCGGGCATCATCGGGTGCAGCTCAACCCGGCGCAGTTGATGGCACTGGTGGATGGGATGGACTGGAAGCGGGTCCGGACCGTGGCGGTCAAGCCGCCGGAGATTGTTGGGTAAAAGCGCTGCGGCGAAGTGAATCAGTGAGCTGAAAGGGCAAGAGAAACGGGGCAAAATGTGCTCTGGTCGGGCCAATGACGCCGCCCGATCTCAACCTCCCGAATGACGTAGAGATGTTGAAAGCCATGGTGCTTGCCATGGCCGAGAAGGCGGCCCGCGCCGATGCTCTGGAGAGCGAAGTCGCCGATCTCAGGGCGCGCAACGCCGATGCCGATGCGCGCATCGAGCGGCTGACGCAGATCCTGAAGGCCTTCGACCGCGCCCGGTTCGGCCGACGATCGGAAAAGCTCGGCTCTGTGAACGGCGACGATGAACAGCGGGCCTTTGTCTTCGAGGAGATCGAGACCGGCATCGCCGCGATCAAGGCCCAGGTCAGCAAGGGCCGTGAGCAAGCGGAAGGCAAGCGTGCACCGCGCCGGCGCAAGGGCTTTGCACCCCATCTGGAACGGATCGAAACCGTCATTGAGCCGGAAGAGCTGGCTAAGCATGCCGGCAAGCAGAAGGTGCTGATCGGCGAGGACGTGTCGGAGCGCCTGGATGTGGTGCCAGCGAAGTTCCGTGTGATCGTCACGCGCCGTCCCAAGTATGCCTTCAAGAACGCGGACGGCGTAATCCAGGCGCCGGCCCCGGCCCATATCATTGAAGGAGGCATTCCGACGGAAGCGCTTCTGGCCCAGATCGCCGTCTCCAAATATGCCGATGGCCAGCCGCTCTACCGGCAGGAGGCCATCTACGCCCGCGACAAGGTCGGGCTCGACCGCCAGCTGATGGCGCAATGGATGGGCAAGCTCGGCTTCGAGCTGGAGATCGTAGCCGACTACATCTTCAGCGAGGTCAAGAAGGCCGAACGGGTCTTTGCCGACGAAACCACCTTGCCGACACTCGCTCCGGGCTCCGGATCGGCGAAGACGGCCTACTTATGGGCCTATGCCAGAGATGACCGAACCTTTGGCCGCAGCGGTCCCCCGATGGTGGCTTATCGCTTCGAAGACAGCCGCTCCGGCGAATGCGCGGTCCGGCATCTCAATGGTTATCGCGGCATCCTGCAGGTGGATGGCTATGCCGCCTATAACAAGTTGGCGCGACCCGATCGCGGCAATGATGGCATCACCTTGGCTGGCTGCCGAGTAGGCGGGGATGTTGCCATCCCCGCCCCTCACAGACCCGGACGAGCGGATTACCCGCATCCGGTTCTTCACGCGTAAGCTTCGCTCACGGAGCGGCATATTGGTGGACGATCTTGGCTGGCGGCAGCGGATGTCGCGCGAGCATGGCCCGGAAGCGTGACCACGGCAGATTGCTGTGGCGGCCACGCCGTGCGAGCCATTTCTTCCATATCCGCGTGAGCTGGTGGTGATACCATCTAATCCGTCGGCCGTTTCCGGAGATGCCGTAGTAGGCGCAGTGCCCCCGGATCACCCGTGACAGATGGGCGTGCTGTTCCCGGAACGGACGATGCAGGTTGAGCCGACACCATTCCGTCACGGAAGCCAGCGCGCGAGCATAACGGTCTTTTGCCGTTATCTGCCGGACCACATTCTTACCCTTCCGCGATTGACCCCACACATGGGTGAAGCCAAGGAAGTTAAACGTGGTCCCCGCCGTCGCAGGATGACGCCCATCAGGGCGTTTGAACCGGAAGTCTACGAAGCGGGTCTTGGTCGGATGGAGTTGAAGTCCGTACCGACTGAGCCGCTTACCCATCACATTCAGCAATCGCTTGCCGGACAGATGGTCCTCGAAGGCGATCACCGCGTCATCAGCGTATCGAACCAGAAGGCACCGCCCCTTGAGCCGCGGTCGTGCCACCTGCTCGAACCATTCATCCAGCACGTAGTGCAGGTAGATGTTTGCAAGCAGTGGCGAGATCACGCCGCCTTGGGGCGTTCCACCAGTCGTGCGGCGCAGGACGCCCTTTTCGAGCACCCCCGCCTTCAGCCATTTGTCGATCATCCTCCGGACGACGCCGTCCGTGACTCGCTGATCGAGGAATCGGCGCAGGTGCGCGTGGTCGATGGTGTCGAAGTATTTCGAGATATCGACGTCCACCACCCAGCGCAGCCCTTGCTCCATGAACCCATTACGTAGCGCGTGCAGGGCCTCATGGGCCGACCGTCCCGGTCGGAAGCCGTACGAGCACGGCAAGAAGTCCGTCTCGTAGATCGGCTCCAGCAGCAGGAGAATCGCCCGCTGCGCCACCTTGTCTTCCAATGTCGGGATACCCAGTGGCCGTTCGGTGCCATCTGCTTTCGGGATATAGTGCCGTCGCACCGGCGGCGCGACGTATCGGCCGGATTTGATGCGCGCCAGGAGATCATCAAGATTGACCTCCAGGTTCGCCTCATAATCGGTCGCCGTCATGCCGTCGATGCCGGGCGCGCCATCCTTGCGCGTCAGGCGATAGGCTTCGAGCATCCATTCACGGTCGATCAGGTGATGCAGCGAGGTCAGCACCCGCTCGGGATGTTTCCTCGCCAGATCGGCTATCCATTGTCGTTTCGTGGACAGGTTTGCAGGACTCAGCGTTCCCTCCCGTGTTTCTCGTCAATGGTCTTAACGCGTGGCGACTCCCTTCCCTCCAGTGGGTCCCGGTAAGCCCAGTTCCCCGCCTTCCTCAGTACTACGAAGCCGCTACGACTTCCCGCTGCGCATGTCCGTCAGCTTATGTCTTCGCCTCCGGATTCCACATGCCTTGGTGTTTCGTGTTCGCATGCGCGCTCCCGATGCCCGCCAAGTCGGGACACCAGGCCTGGAGCGTTGTTGAGGCCGGTGCTCCGCGCCAGCTTTCCATGTGGACACCAACGGGATCTCTCAGGTTTCCTGGTGACCCATCCCGCACCTTTGCCCTGCTCGGAGACCCCGGCCGAACCGATGAGCCTGGCCATAGCGGCTTTCCCGGTGCTGCCCCCGGACCCAACACGGCGAAGGCTTCAGCACGACCATGATTTCGAGGCTTGCCACAGGGCTTTGGTACCCGCTGTCTACGCTTCACGAGCGACGTTGCCGTCACCCATGCAAGACTCGCTTCCGGCTGGCGGGCTCCGCCTTTGCCGGGAGGGCGTCGAACCCTCTGGGTCACGATGAAAGGTTTCAGATCACATTCTTCCTCCTTTCCAGGACTTATCCTGACGCAAGCTGGTCACACAGCAGACGCAAGTTCTACGAGCTGCATGTTGCAGGAAGCTCGAGAGTGGCAACGACGACGGTCGAGCGGATGGCAAAGCTCTGGCAGGTCGAGAAGACCGTGCGCGGTCAAAGCCCCGACGCACGCGTTGCCGCGCGCCAGCAAGCCTCCGCAGCGGTCGTCGCAGATCTCTTCGACCTCTGGCAGCAGAGCTTGCGGCGGATCTCCGGCAAATCAAAACTGGCCGAGGCGATCCGCTATGCCGTCTCGCGCCGTGCCATCTTCGAGCGCTTCCTGACCGATGGTCGCATCGAGCTCGACTCCAACATCGTCGAACGCGCCATCAGGCCACAAACAATTACGAGAAAGAATAGCCTCTTCGCTGGCAGCGACGGCGGCGGGCGAACCTGGGCGACCATCGCAACGCTGCTGCAGACAGCGAAGATGAACAACGTCGATCCGTTCGCCTGGCTCACCCTCACGCTTCAGCGTATCGCCAACGGCTGGCCGAGCAGCGAAATCGACGCGCTTATGCCATGGAACCACGCCGCCTGACGGCCTCAGCTTGCCGCTTACAAGCGAAGGCCTGGTCCCACTCGTGGAGCTCAAGTTCGAGGGGCTTCCGGCTCCGAGCAGGCAGCGTCAACAGCGTTCTTTTCCGAAATGATGCCGCTCGAAAACTAACTTTATCCTGGAGGATGTGTTGAGCGATCTCACGAGGGTCCGCAGGCACTTGGGCGCGGTAAGTGCAGGACCAGTCGAGCCGCATTTCAAGCGCGGCAGGATGAGACGAGAAGGTTCTCAGCCTAAGCGAATGACAATCTAAGAGGTGCTTAGTCGACCTTGAAAGGATTGGCTGAGACGGTTCAACTAGAAGCTAGACGGCACCTATATCGGCGACTTCCTGATCGGGTCTGATCTGAGCCTCGCGCGCGCTTGCGAGAAGGATACGATCCATCCTTGGTCAGTTCGCCGAAATTCCGGACCCCCTTGGATCGCCGAAGTCGCCGCCGGCTCTCCGGAGCGGCCAAGGGCGACGCCGCTGACATCGCTAGGCTTACGAGGCCTCTGCACTCATGACGGCGCTCTGAGGGCTCGACGCTTCACCGGGCGCGATCTGTCGTCAGAACTGAGGCAGGCGCACCACTGTTTGCATCAGAGGATATCGGAAATTGCTGTCACGAACGCGAGCGAAAAGCATCCATCGCGTGGGCCAATAGTATGCCGATACTCAAAAGAACAAGAATCCCGACAAGAGCCGAATACATATGCCATCTCCATCGCTCACTTCCTTTGAACTGCGCGACCGCTTACACGTCAAATTAATTCCTGAGCACGAAGTGGGATCGCAGCCAACTGATGAGTCTAAGCCACACCGGCTAGCTGGCAACATGTGGAACGACCAAAGATAGATGTTGCAAGACCCAGCTGTTCTGTTCAAAACCGACATGATAGGCGTAGCGCGGGTGACCGAAAAACGCGTGTGGCTAATGTGCAGCGGTCGTGGCTTCTGCGTGGGAATGTACGAAACGACCGCTCCGGCCCTTATGCCTGTAGCATCTGCGCGCAAGAATTGGGGCGACCTGATGAACTTCAGGTGCGAGGCGATCTTGATATTTGATCCGCTGAGCTCGCCGTCTGGCGAGGTCCGGATCGATTTGAGCTAACCTCATCACGCGTTAGATTAGTCCGTCCGCGGCTTTGCTCCACGGCTTCTTCAGACCCCCTTCGCGATGGCGTCGTTGCACTTCGAGAACACTTCACCCTCATGCGGTTGGATAGAGGACTTCCACTTTCAAGCAGTCGTTCATACTCGGCACTGATGAGAAGCCGCCCGGCAAGCCGGCGGTTTCTTCCCCTCGTCTCACGGACAACCTTTTAGACGCTATTCCGGGGCGCTCATGAAGCGAGCGAACCGGCAATCCAGAGACGGCGGGAGATTTCCGGGTGCCCAATCGAAATCGGCTGCCGCCGACTTGCGCCACTAAGACCCGCGAATCCGGTTACACCCGAGTTCGACTTGTCCTGGAATGACGGATAGAAATGGGCCGCCTACCCCGCCGTGCTCGAGGTCTCGCCGTGGGTAGGATCGATTTTCGGGTTAAGCCGCGCATGCAGCGTGGCTTGGTTGAGTTCGCCTTCCCACCAGGCCACGAACACCGCGGCAATACCGTTGCCGATGATATTAGTAAGGGCGCGTACCTCGCTCATAAATTTGTCGATCGAGAACACGATTGCCATACCCGGCACCAGCACCGGATTAACCACTGAAAGCGTCGCCGCGAGTGTGATGAAGCCGGCCCCGGTGATACCACTTGCGCCTTTCGAGGTCAGCATCGCCACGACGAGAATGGTCAGCTGCTGGCCGAAGCTGAGATTCACCCCGAGCGCCTGAGCGATAAACAGCGTTGCCAAGGTCATGTAGATGTTGGTGCCATCGAGGTTGAAGGAGTAGCCGGTAGGTACCACGAGGCCGACCACGGGCTTGGAGCAGCCCAGCCGCTCGAGCTTTGTCATCAACTGCGGCAGCGCACTTTCCGAGGACGAGGTGCCGAGCACGAGCAAGAGCTCATCCTTGATATAGGCGATAAACTTGAAGATCGAAAAGCCAACGAAGCGCGCGATCAGGCCGAGCACGACCACCACGAACAGCGCGGCCGTAGCATAGAACAGCGCGACGAGACCGACCAGATTGCCGAGCGCCGCTGGTCCGAACTTACCGATCGTGAATGCCATGGCGCCGAATGCGCCGATCGGCGCTGCCTTCATGATAATGGCGATGACGCCGAACACCGCGTGCGCCGCGTCGTCGATCATGCCACGCAACTTTGCACCGCGCTCACCCAGCGCCATCAGCGAGAAGCCGAACAGGATCGCAAACAAGAGCACCTGCAGGATGTCGCCGCGCGCGAGCGCGCCGACCACGGTGTCGGGAATGATATTGAGAATGAAATCGACGCTTTTCGAGGCTTCCGCCTGCTTCACGTAGTTGGCGACGGCTGCGGCATCAGGCTTGGCCGCAAGGCCGTGGCCGATCTGAAAAAGATTGCCCATCACTAGGCCGAGCACCAAGGCAAAGGTGGAGACGATCTCGAAATAGACCAGCGCCTTGAGGCCGACCCGGCCAACCTTTTTCGCATCCTGGATGTGCGCGATGCCCGAGACTACGGTGCAGAAGATGATCGGCGCGATCACCATCTTTATTAGCTTAATGAAGCCGTCACCGAGCGCCTTGACCCAGTCGTTGGTGGCGAGCGACGGCCACAGCCAACCGACGAGGACGCCAATCAGAATCGCGATCAGCACCTGAACGTAGAGGATTTTGTACCAAGTTCGCGACGCCCGCGCGGGCGCCGCAGTTGCGATGGTGGTCATGACGCTCCTTCCCATACGAACTCGAACACCGAGCCCTCGCGCGTTGAGAGGCGACGGCATCAGACGAGCCTTCCATGCCAGCCGTGTCCGATTGAAGACGGCGATGTCGGAAATCCGACAGCCTGCAGCGTGATTCCAAGGGCAGGCTGGCTGTTACGTGTCTTTTCTCTCGTTAAGCAAGACGCGCACCAAGCGCGAAACCATGCGGCCGTTCGACCCGCTAGACGGTGAACCGAAACTCTCCTGACTGGCTTGGCCGAATGCCAGAACCGTTCGTGCCGTCGAAGGCAGAGGCGTTGTTCAGCGCCAGGCGCAGCTTGCGCTGGCGCAGCACATTGGACGTGGCGTCGAGATCGACGAGCTGCTTGCGGTCGATGTCCTGCTCCGATCGCGCTTTGAAGTCGGCGGCGATCCTGACCTTCAGCTCGTAAAGCTCGGAATTGACAATCTGGCCGATGGCGGAGCGGCTTTCGCGCATCTCTTTCCAGCTGGCGGCGGCGCAGGTGCCTAGGCCGCACAGCCCGCGCATTCCGGTAATGACGACGCGCCTGTTCATTCAGGCCTTCTTAGCGAACAGGCCGTGGACAGCTTGAACCGTGGCGCCGATATGGTTGAGATTTCGACCAGGCATCGTCCGTGTTCGTCTCGATCTGCATGCAGCTGGACTGCTTCAGGTCGTAGGTCAGGTTCGTCAACTCAGCGAATGAGGCCACACAAGGTAAGTTCCGCGGCGAGCGTTATCTCGCCGCCGCCCGCTGCGTATTCCTTGGTTTTGGCGATGATTTCCTTCGCGAGTTCGATCTGCCATTCTGTTGCTTCCATCAGGCGCCTCGACGCCAACGCGACGCCGTTCCTCAGCCGAGCCGCGTCGCGCGACAAAAGAAGTCACGTGATCAGAGCGCGTCAGGTGCTGCTGCCAATGCAACATTCCGCAACATTGGTAAAATTGATTTTTTGGATGGTAAGCATCCACGCTGCGTATGAACTCCTCGCGACAAAACAAGAAAGTCGCACCCTGGCCGTCCCTCTACTGGGTCCCGGCCCCTTTCGGGATGCGGGTAACCGCCCCCGGTTTGTGGCCAGCCATCGAGGCCGCGATGGGCGTAGCCTTGAAAACTGAAAAAAGGACACGACAAAGGCGACCGTCGGCACCTTCACCTCGAACGGCAACGGCTTTTCCGGCCCGATTCGCACCTCGCTCTCAGCGCCGGCCAAGCTGGTCCGCGTCGAGACCCCCTCCGAAGGGCCGCACTTCTGAATCTTCGGGCCTAGTGTCAAGCTAGGCGCCCCCTAGGCAGAAGACCGCCAAGGACACGGAGCGTGACTATCTCTCGGTCAAGCTGACGATCCGAGCTCCCGGCTTCGATCTACGCAACCCTGATCGAGGTGCAAGGAGGACAGGGAAGGCCTCCACCCCATCTGGTCACGCCGCTGCCTGGACCGGGGGCCCGCAGCATCGGCTTCGCCGAAAAGGCGCGGGTTTGGCCGCCGTGCTTACCCCGCTCACGAGGCTATGACGTCTCTGGCGCACGTCATTAAAAATGCATTACCTAGCCGCGCATAGAGGAGTTCGCTATGGCTTCGAATGCTCTCGTCCAGACCCGACTCGATGCGGACGTAAAGGAAAAGGCCACCGCGGTGCGGATTCTGCTAACACGCACGGCTAACAAACGGATGCTTCTGCCGAAGCCCGTGAGCAACAGCCACCGGATGCAGTTGCGACGTTCAGTACAGGGTGCGCCGGCATTCGGATGAAAGTCACTGGGTGCGGGCGCTTGGCACGACCATCACTTACGATAGCTGGTTCGTGAGAAGGACTGGCGGATACCCGGTCCAATCTCGATTATTCCAAGTTCGATGCGCATTTCGCGCAATGATGCGACACCCGCTCAACTGACTGAGGAAGCACGTTTAATAGGAGCATTTCCTGGTTTCGACTCGTTTGTTGAAGAAAGACCTTGTTGAGCTACTTCTATGCGTCGGACAATATCTGATTCAGACACACACTCATTGCAGAGAAATTCGATCGAAGCATGTTCAGCCCGGATCGTGCTTGATCAATTCGGTCGCGTGAAGAGCGGCTGGATCAAATCGGTCAAAGGGTTTGAGACGCGACTGATCAGCCTTGGATCAGAAATCCGATCGATCCATGGCGAAGGATCGTCGAAATTTGTCGTGGCTGATGAACGTGTTTCGATAATTGTTGACCTGGATCGTGATCTTCTACTCCGCGCTGTCGACCCGTCGGATGCGGACCCACTAGCTAGAACGAAAGCGGAGTCTCATAGCGGTGAGTGCTCGGAGCCTCGCGGTTAAGCTGTGATACGAGATGTTAGCCCAAGATGTTTTTCGATTGCGGCAGTGAGTTCGATACCCTCACCCGGGCGGTCGGAAACAAGGCCGGCTATTCCAAGAAGATCGACCATCTGCTTCAACGCGTCGGCTTGATTGACACACCTCTCCGGAAGCTGCGAACGTCAGACTGTTCGGGCTGAAACGCCTCAACTAGAACTGGCACGGCGCTCGCAGGATCGCTGTTGCCACATGCGAAGACATCAGCGGCCGCGTAGCACCTCTCAGGCCAAGTATGTAAGGTAATGTGCGATTCAGCCAACAAGGCGATTGCGGAGACGCCGTGACCCGGACAAAACTTGTGAACGTGAAGGTGGAGTAATGTCGCCCTCGCGGCACGGGTGGCTTTTCGGATTGCGTCTTCTGCAATGGCCGGATCGTCGAGGTTCTTCGCTCCCCATAGCTCGATGAGCATATGCGTCGCACCGGTGGACAGAGCCGGTGGGGCTTCCTTCTCGTTATCATTAGTCATTAAGAACTCCATTGAATTATCGGCCCAGTAAGCTGAGCTATTCGGGATTTAGGTGACGAGGTAATCAGGCGCTTGGTTTGCCGGCGCTTGGATGCCCTCAAATGCCGTCGCTGAATCTGACAACTGCGACGACCTTCGGCGACTGATTTATGCCGTTGAGCCGCCGCCAAGTCCTTGCTGCGGCGATCACCAGCTTGAACACCATCGGCCTGGCGGTGGTTGGCGAGAAGGAGCCCTTCGTCCGCACCATCCTGTATCGCCCCGTGGCGAACAAGCTCTCGATGAGATTGGTGGTGGAGCGCAAGTGATCCCAATGTTCGGCAAGAAAATCGTAGAAGGCCAGTAGTGCGTCGCGATCCTTGACCAGGCATTCGATCGCCCGGCCGTACTTGGCCCAATACTTCTCGGGGAAGACGTCGATCGCCGCTTCGGCGGACGCTCGGTTCGCGCCCAACAGACCTCGCGCAAATCCTTCTTCATAGTGGCCTGCGCAGAGAGTGGACCTTGTCCAGGACGTTCACAGTCTTGTGCATCCAGCATCGCTGGTGGCGTGTGCCGGGAAAGACCTCGTCGAGCGCCTTGTGGAAGTCGAGCGCGCCGTCGCCGACATTGGCCACACTCATTGTTATTGATGACGTCGCCTTGATTGTTTTGCCAAGCCACGCCTTGCTTGAGGTAGGCCAGCGTGTGGCCATGCGCGCCAAAAGCGTAACCGAGGCGACCGGCCGCGGGGACAAGACGTTTGGACTTGCCTTGCAGTTTGCGCTCCGCACAATGCCGGAGACCACGAGGCAGGTATTTGTGCTGTTGGAGGCAGCACCGCTGGGATCGAGTTTGACGCCAAACGCCCAGCTATTCTTCTGCCAGTTGCAGCCGATCTGGCCGCCTTCCAGGAACTCAGGAGCATCGAGGAAGCCGCCATAGACTGACGGACCGTAGGGATTACTGAAGGATTTTTGGCCGTTACCAACGTCGACGTGCCCGCCAATATCTCCTCCGGACGAGCTCCATAGGGCCGCTGGCAGTTGTACTGCTGGCTCAAGATCCGCCGAATTGGCCGCACCGCTTGCGACCAGCGCAATCGTTGTCGCTCCCCAAAAACGAACTCCAGATCGCATCAAACACTCCGCGGCGCTTTCGAGATCCACAACCGAGCGCCTTCAAGCTGTCATCGGTGATGGCACCGCGACTGAAGCAAGCACCGTGCCGCTTGGAAATCGAGGGGCTCCAGTTACTTCGTACCGGGTGCATGCGTCAGGTTATGGACAATGGTCTTGAAGCTGACAATCGCGCTGTAGCATCCGACACTATGCTGCGCAGCAGGAAACCGCCCTTTTCGCCGCAGGAGTAGAAGGACATTCTTGTTCGCCTGGACAGGCTTTCGATCTCACCTATCGAGGCTCACGCGAAACCGTGAAAGCCGATGGATATCACCGACAAGCGGAGCCGGCCTGGACGCGGGACCCGTCTACCCGCACAGGGAGCGCACCGGCTAGGCCGCGCCTTATCGAAGTCCGGCTGGTTGGGAAGACTCATCACGAGCGATCAATCACGCAACGCCACGCGCAGGAAAGGCTCATCATCCGCGTCTTCCAGCTTACCACGAATACCCGCGTGATAATAACAGTCCGGCTCCGGCTTCGCCGTACTGGTGAGTGGCTTTGCCGCAACACTATTCTGGTGCATCTGCGCTAGGAAAAGGAGTTGCCGAGCATGCGTCTCGTGGAGACTAAGCGAAGGCGCCATCCGCAATACAATTCCGGTTCGCAAAGCCGTATCGGTACACCCTTTCTGGTGGACTGGACGTCGCCTGCCGTTCACAGCAAACCTTTCTGAGCGCGTTTCGTTTGCGCCAAGGTGAACGACTGCGAACATCAACAGACCAAGGACCTGGCGGTGATGGTTCTGCACGCCCGCGCCTCGGCACGCCGCCCATAGCTATCTGATTATGGCCAAGAGCGCCAAAACGCTTGAGCGCGCAACGACTGCCCTTCAGCGTCTATGCGAACAACGCCGGCCTCGTGGAAAACGGTAACACGTCCCTGTGTTGGCTCTTGCACAATCGATGTTACCGCTTGGTCACCGCGGGCGACCTGTAGCCCGGCGAGCGCCAAGTCCCCGCTTTCATGAGGAGCGCACCAAATGATTGTGCAGGCGCCTACAAATGAAAGAATTCACAAGCCGGAACGCGTCTCTGTGCGCGACGCGTCTCTGTGCGCGCTTGGTTGAGGATGCCATGCAGACTATCTCGTGCCCACTACAAGATCTGGTAGATGCCAACGCCAACTTGAGACCCTAGCGTCCAGCCGTGTTCCCCTGCCCGATCATAGAGGAAAAGTGTGAACGAAGGACGCGAAGCTAAGAAGCAGGCAAACCGGCACACTATGACTGGCAGAACCAGGGTGGCTACGCATTACACACGCTCGATTGGTGTTCTGATTTAAGGGTCGCTGAAGGCGACGAATGGCGGGACGCGTATGCCTACGGAAAATCGATCAAGCAGAAATCAGCTTGTGGAACTGCCGATCGACGCGATCACCGCAATCGATCGCCTCGCTAGATCGGATCCGGAAAGGGTTGCGCTGAGGTACGGCGCAGACAAACTTACCTACAAAGCGCTGCGACTAAGATCGGATGCCCTCGCAAGGACGTTACGAGAGCGGGGCGCTCACGGCTTAGTCGTTGGCTATTGGGGTGAGCGGGACCTCGACTGGGCGACGGCGGTAGTCGCAATATTGAAAGCTGGATCAACGTACCTGCCGCTCGATCCATCGTTACCGGCTTCGCGAACATCATTCATGATCGAGCAGAGTCGCTGCGCGCTGATTATGGGCCCAGATCAGCTGGATTGGCTCAGCAAATTGCAGGCGAGCAGCAAAGGCACGACGCAATTCATAGCGATAGAGGCGGCGCTGCGCGAGGGCCGGACTTCGCCTGTTGGGCCACCATCGTGCGAGGATGGTCTCGCCTACATCCTGTTTACGTCGGGTTCGACGGGCCAGCCTAAGGGCGCAATGATCGAACGCGCAGCCCTAAACAATCATTTGGTGGCAAAGATTGATGCCCTAACCCTCACTCGGACGGATTGCATCGCGCAGACGGCATCGCACTGCTTTGACATCTCGCTGTGGCAGCTTCTGGCAGGGCTTTGCGTCGGAGCCTCGATCGCGATCATTGATGATGCGACACTGAAATCGCCAGTATCCCTTCTCAAAGCAATTCAACGATACGGCGTCACGGTTGTTCAATTCGTTCCGTCGATGCTTGCAATATTTGTTGAATATCTGCAGTCGCTTGCGGCGGCTGAGCGAGCTCTGGACAGTTTGCGGATTATTTCAACGGTCGGAGAACATCTAACACCCGGACTGGCGCGTGCGTGGCTGGCCTTATATCCCCGGGTCCCCATTCTCAACCACTACGGGCCGACCGAGTGCGCGGATGGCGTTACGCATCATCTGGTTTCCGCAGCGCCTGCACTGGCTGACTCCTATGTGCCGATCGGCAAACAGATTTCTAACCTTATGGTTTATGTCGCCGACGGACCGAGGCTGTGCAACACGGGAGAGGTCGGCGAAATCTGTGTTAGCGGCGTTGGTGTGGCCGCTGGTTACGTCAATGATGATGTTCGCACCAAGGATGCCTTTGGGCCAAACCCGTTCTCAAACAACTCATTGTTCCAGCGGCTATACAGGACAGGTGATCTCGGGCTTGTTCGTTCCGATGGTCTTTTGGAATGTCTTGGTCGACGGGACCGTCAGGTCAAAATCCGCGGGCACAGAATTGAGCTGGGAGAAATCGAGGCCCGCCTCGCCGCTCATCATTTGGTACGTGGCGCTGTCGCGGTTGCGTCCGTCTGCGCAGGCGTAAAGCTTATGGCGAGAGATATAACCAGGGCCGAGGGGGAAACTGGATCAAGAAGACTCATCGCGTATGTGTCAGCTCCGGCTGAAGCAACGGAAGGCGAGCTTCAGAACTTTCTTGCCGAAGCGCTTCCCACCTACATGCTCCCAGAAAGGATCATCCACCTCGCCAGTATTCCACTGACCAGAAACGGAAAGGTAGATTTTGGAGCATTGCCGGACCCGAACAGTATTCGCCCTCTATTGGCGACGCCATTCGAGGAGCCGAAAACAGAGCTCGAAGCCCAGCTGCGTCAAATTTGGTGCGGCGTTCTGCGTATTGAGAACATTGGCGTGAATGACCAGTTCATGAGTCTGGGCGGAGACTCCCTCCGGGCAATGCTCATACTGGGACAGTTGCAGACCAAGCTCGGAGTGAAAGCGGATTTCAGGCTGGTCCTGAATGGAACGATCCGGTCTCTTGCGGCTTCGATCTCGGCCCGAGCCAACTCCAAACCGTGCACAGCCCCGACGCACGGAAAGCTCATGCGGTCGCCTCTGACGCGAGTTCAGGAGCACCTATGGTTTCTCTCGCAGCTCGATCCGTCTGCCAGGAACTACATCATTCAAGGCGGCCTGCGAATAAAGGGCATCATCGATTTGGCGGCGTTCAATCGCGCCTGGACCGATGTCGTTCACTCCCATCAGGCACTTTCGGCG
The DNA here is from genome assembly GCF_009930815.1 of Bradyrhizobium sp. CCBAU 051011. NCBI lineage: Bacteria > Pseudomonadati > Pseudomonadota > Alphaproteobacteria > Hyphomicrobiales > Nitrobacteraceae > Bradyrhizobium > Bradyrhizobium sp. CCBAU 051011. The sequence continues at coordinate 8,317,441 of NZ_CP022222.1, forward strand.
CGCTTTATGGACGAGGACGGTCCGGTTCAGCTTTTTGATGCTCCGCAATGCGCAAGTCTTGAATTGGCTGATGCATCTCATCTCACGGCGCAGGAAGCTGAGGAGCTGATCGCAGAGTTACGGCGAACAGAGCTGAACGGCAGCTTTGACCTCAGCCAAGGCCATCTGTTTCGCGCGCGCATGATCCGTTTTGGCCCTGACAACCATCTCATACTGATCACCGCTCATGAAATTATCATCGATGCCTGGTCGATCTCTGTTCTACTCAGGGACCTTCGACAAAGGTACGTAGATGCCGCCGCGTTCTTGCCAGAGAAGCGCACCTCGCTCTCGACCTACGCGGTCTGGGAAACACAACACGTTACTGCAGAGGCGCTGGCTAACCAACGTAGCTATTGGTGTCGTCAGATTGCCGATGATCCCCCGGTGCTTTCGCTTGGAACGGGACGAGCGCGGCCGCGAACAAATTCTTACCGCGGCGCTTCGCATGCGGTTCTGCTTGGCAGCGAGCTCTCCAATCAGGTACGTGAGTTTGCGCGCCGACATAAGTGCACCACGTCGACAACACTCCTCGCCTGCTTCAAACTGCTGCTGCGGACGTATAGCGGTCAGGACGATATTATCGTTGGCATACCGCACGTCGTACGGGATCAACCTGGCAGCGCCGAAATTGTTGGCTTTTTCCTGAATATGCTGCCAATCCGCACCGCGATCGATGTCGGCGAGTCCTTTGCGGTTCATGCCTTGCGCATCCAGGGCCTCGTCAGCGATGCCATCGCAAATTCGGCCTATCCGTTCGGCTGGATGGTAAGGGATACCCGGCTATATCGCGAAGCGGGACAATCACCGATCTTCCAGGTCATGTTCAACATGTACTCCGAGGCCGCGGAGCCACTTGGCCAACATGAGTTGGATCTCACATTCCGCGAATATGAGACCGGCTATGTAAAATTCGATCTGACCTTGTATGCACAAGATCAGGGCGATGAAATTGCCCTCCAGCTCGCATATGCGGAAGACATATTTTCCAGCGATCTGATTATCCGCATGGCCGACAATCTGCGCTGTCTAATTGCAGCCTGCGTTGAGAAGCCGCTTGCGCCCATTAAAGATCTGAACTGCCTCAGCGCGTCAGACGTCACTATGCTCGATTCGATGAATAGCTCGGCGCAGCCATATGAGACTGAATGTCCGCTTATCGAAGCGTTTGAGCAAATCAGCGTCTCAAATCCCAGCCAGGTGGCATATTTTGGTGATTTCGGTGAGATCACATTCGACCAGCTGCGTGAGCGCGTAACAGCTATCAGGTCAGTACTGCGTGCTTCTGAGGTGGGGGCTGGCGATATTGTCGCCATGCTGGTCGACCGGTCGCCTGACGTGGCCGCTGTTATTCTTGCGGCACGAGCCTTACAATCCATTGTTGTCGCTATATCGCCGGATTATCCGCGTGATCGGATCGAACATATCTTGCGAGATAGTCAGGCAAAGCTTTTGGTTCACGCAAATACCTCGGATCTTGGTTTTGACGTGCCGTCGATTTGTCTATTGACCCTTGAAGGGTGCGGCGCGCCCGCGTACGATCTTAAGTGCAGCGACAAATCATCAGACCGGGGAATTGCGAGCCTTATATACACATCGTCCTCAACCGGGAAGGCGAAGGGGGTTCTTATACCGGAATCGGCAATTCTCAACCGACTGAACTGGATGTGGCGACGCTTTCCCTTCGACCGTACCGACGTGATGGTTGTCCAGAAGTCCGCATCACTTGTTGCGTCGGCATGGGAGTACTTTGGGGGGCTTCTGAGAGGTGTGCCCGCGCTGATCTTGACCCAAGAGCAGTTGCTGGACCCAGATTTGTTGTTGTGCACGTTGGCGAGACGTCGCGTGACACACTTATTTGCCTCGCCGCCACTCCTATCCGGCCTCATTGCTTCCCAAGAACGGCACGCGCGACCGACCGCCTTGCGGTTGGTCACAAGCAGCGCCGAACCGATGCCTCCCTCGCTCCCGGTTCGCTGGCGTGCGTATTTCCCGGACGTGCCGTTGTGGAACTTCTATGGTGCTACGGAATGTGCATCCAATGCAGCGGTCTATGAAACATCGCATGCTTACGACGGCTCGCCGCTCGTGCCCATTGGGCGCCCAATCGATAACGTCAAACTCTACGTGCTCGATGCACAATTGAAGAGAGTCCCTGTCGGTGTCACCGGTGAACTCTGCATCGCGGGACGCTGCGTGAGCGCTGGGTACTGGCGGGATCAAGATCGGACCAACCGCTGCTTCGTGCCGAATCCGTATGATGACGGACAATACAACGTTCTTTATCGTAGTGGCGATATCGCACGCATCTCAACCAGCGGCCTTCTCGAGATTTGCGGCCGATCGGACAACCAGGTCAAAGTACGGGGCTTTCGCATCGAGCTGGAGGAGATCGAAACGGCCCTTGAGTCTCATCCGGCAATCGCAAAAGCGGCGGTCGTCGCAGAAGGCGCGGATGACCATCGTCGCTTGGCTGCTACCTTGGTTCCGGCTCGCGATGGTCTAAGCTCTGGAGATATTGTCACTCACCTGCGCCACATACTGCCGTCCTACATGATTCCCGCCGCCTTCCGTTTGGTTGATACTATCCCCCTTACGGCGAGCGGAAAGATAGATCGTGCTCGCCTGTCGTCATTTCCTTACCGCGAGGTCGGGCCTGTTCCATCTGCTGAGCCACGCACGAGGAAGGAGCGCATTCTTGCTGGAATCTGGCAAGATCTATTACGCGCCAAGTGGGTCGGAATCGATCAGAGCTTCTTTGATATCGGCGGAGACTCTCTTCTAAGCGTGCGCTGCGTCACGCTGGCGCGCAAAGCCGGACTGAATCTTAGTGTCGACCAAATCTATCGAACACCGACCATCAGGGAATTGGCGGCAGACGGAGCGGCGGTTACACTCCATACCTTCCCTTCCGCGGATGCCTCATTGCCAGTTATCCCGGCAATCGCATCTTGGAACCGTCTTGTCGGCTTCGATGAGCATTTCAACATCGGCGATCTGTTCTTCTTGCCCAGCGGCATTCTGAATATCCGAATCCTGGAGCGAGCCCTTGCCTGTGTCATGGATAGGCACGAAGGCCTCAGACTCCGTGTTGCCCGAACCGACGATGGTTTACGTCTGACAATCGGACCTTCCGTGGCCGAACGCCTCGTGGAGGAGATCGATCTTGTCGGAATGGCCGGCCTACAGCAGCGTAAGGCAATCGAGAGCGTCTCAGCAAGACGTCAACATATGTTTCGGTTTGACGGCCATACGCCTCTTGTTAACGTCACGGTGTTCCGCACATCGGAAAGTGGCGATTACTATCTGCTGGTCCTGATGCATCATTTTGTAGCGGACGGGATAGGCTATCGACTGTTTCTGGAAGCGTTGGATGCGGCGTACAACGCCCTTGCCTCAGGTCACACCGTGAGTGGTCCTGAGAACATACAAATGCTCTCTCCATGGTTGAAGCGCCTTGAACGCTACGCAGCCAGCGAAGCGCCAGCCGAACTCAAATTCTGGGAGAGGATTGACTACCATCAGTTCATTTTTCACGTCAGCGACACTTCCTCGGGCGGCGCGAGCTTTTCGAATCTGACCGCGAGAGAGCTTCACTCTGCACGCCTTGAAGGTCGCATCGAGGACGCCAAGTTCCGATCCCCTTGGGAAGATCAGGCAAAGTACCATTTTGAGATTGATAAAAAAGCGACATCTGATCTCCTCAACATCACGGCCGGATCGGCGGATTGTCAGGACGTTGATGTGTTTCTTGCTGCCATATCTGGCGCCTTTGGACGCGTTTTCGGGAACTATTCGCTCTGGATTGATAGCCTTATCTCAACCCGAGGTCCGCTTTTTAACGATTTCGATCCATCTCAGATCATCGGCTTTATCAGCGAGCTCGTTCCGCTTCCCTTGAGTCTCACCGGAAGGGAGCCCCGTCTCGATCGTGCTCGTTCAATATACCGACAGCGTAATGTCCTGCCGCGCAGGGGAATAGGCTTTCGGGCCATGAAGTTCCTAAACCGAGATCCAGCCGTGCGGAGCCGGATCGATCGCCTGCCCCTACCCAGAATTGGATTGAATTATCGAGCGGGTTTGCAGCGCCATTTTCCACGCCGTCTCTTAGCCAACGAACCTTCTCCAATCTGGATCGGCAACGACATGGATGAAGCGGCCGCGATTCACCTCTTCTGGTTCGATGTCGGATATCAAGCCGGGCATCTCCAGATCGAAACGAGGTATAATCCAGCCGAGGTCCGTTATGAGGTGACCCGCAATCTTTGTACGGTGTTGCAACAGGAGCTGTTGCAGACGATCAGCGAATTCCGAAGAGCTCGGCACACTATTATCCATGAATGAGCCGGATGCGGAATTCGCCGTGGAGAGCGATAGCGATATCTTGCCAAATAAAAGGCAGCACATCGATCTCTCGGACTCCAATCTCGTGAGCCTTATCCTGCGGCTCGCCATTCCGTCTGTTGTTGGCTTATCGATCAACGCCTTACAGGAGGTCGTCAACGCAATCTTTGTTGGCGCACTTGGCGCGCAGGCGATCGCAGCTGTCAGCATGACCTTGCCCATCGTGGTCCTGCTCGTGGCAGTCGGACAGGGGATTGGTGTCGGAGCAGCGTCCTTCATATCTCGTCATCTTGGCGCCGGTGAGTACCTGGAGGCGAGTCGAGGCGCAAGTACCGCACTCGCGCTAGCCGTGCCGATTGGCCTCTTCTCTACCGTCGCTCTACTTCTAAATCTGCGAGGGATCTTCGTGACGCTCGGGGCCACTCCAACCATCATGCCCGCTGCGCTCGACTACGCGGCGACGCTTTTGTTCGGGTACACCCTGATGCTTCTAAACATCGTGAACGGCTTCATCGTCAGAGCCGAAGGCAATACACGATTCAGCATGTGGACGATGATTACCGCCTTCATACTCAATGCTGCGCTTGATCCTGTCTTTATATTCTTACTGGACCTCGGTGTGCGAGGCGCAGCCCTCGCAACGCTGGTATCTCAGATCGCTGGTATTAGCCTATATATAGCGTATTTTATGAAGCTTCGCGGAGTAGTCCTCATTAGGATATCTCACATCTCGTTGCGAGCAGATCGCATCAGACAGCTGGCTTTAATAGGGGCGCCGGCGACCATGACCAGTGTTCTATCTGCTATTGCTGTTATGCTTTTGTACGGGGCTGCTGCGCCATTCGGCGACGATTCCATCGCGGCGTTGGGAATAGCCGTGCGAATCTTGACGATCGGCGCACTGCCTATCACCGGCTTCTGTATAGGGTCTCAAGCTGTCCTGGGTTTCGGTTGGGGCGCGCGCGACTTTGCTCGTGTACTGAAGGCTGCGAAGTTCATACTCTCCATGACTGTGGCTCTTTCCGTTGCGTATTCTGCGGCCGTTGTTAGTCTTGCCAGGCCCTTGGTCAGCCTGTTCAGCGATAGCGAAAAGGTCACCGAAATTGCCGTCTCGGCCTGCATCGTCTTCCATCTCTTCTTTGGACTTTTCGGTATTCATAGTTTCGTGACGACAATGCTTCAGTCGTTCGGGAGAGCACGCCTCAGTGCGCTTGTGTCCTTGGCAAGGCACGGCATTCTCTTCATCCCGGCCGTACTGTTATTCCCGGCCATATGGGGCTTCAACGGACTGTTGGCCAGTCAGGCAATCACTGAACTGGGCGCCGGAATGATCGCGCTGTTCGTCATCGTCCACCAGTTCGCCGAGCTCAAACGAGCGCTCCGGGATGCTCAGTCTCGAAGACGGTTCTGGTGAAGACCTCGTCAAAATGCTTGTTATCGAGCTCGCGGACAGGTCATTCGGGCATAATCGAAGACATTGCTGTGAAAGGCCCAGAGCTCGTCTGCAAGCCGTTGCAGCGGCGGCGGCGCGTCCAGATGAGCAGCCGCGGCTGTTTGATCAGATCAGATGGTATCGCCGCAAATTGGGGATTACAACGGCTTGCAGCACCAAAATCCTATGGAATAGGCATCGGCCAACCGGCCTGCCACATCGGCCCCGCCGGCTCTGCGAGCGGGATCAAGCTCGACCAAACAAATCATCGATCGCCGATACCCGATCCGTGACGCCGAGCGCGATCGATGGCGTTGTCCGCGGGGTTTTACGGACGGGGCAAAGGTTGTAGTGGGCGACGTTCAGGCTCACGGTGCGCCGTAGTGATCCAGCTTTTGAGATAGTGAGTCGCTTATTGCTCATGCGGAGCGCAAGGTGCTCCACATAAGAAGCTGCAATCTGCTAACATATCGGCTGCATGGCCGGCTTCGTCGGTACCCGCAATGAGGTCTTGCTGATTGTTTTCTCCAACTGCGCCCTTCGTGCGGCCCTTTGTGAACCTGTCATAAGCATGGGCCTCGCGGCCGAGCCGATTCAATGGCCGCAGTCGGCTCGGATCGAAGGAGGCAGTGTCAAGCGTCGTCGCGAACGGCGTTTGTAATCAATTAGATCAAGGCTTTGCCGGTGGCGGGAGCGTTGAGGATGCCCCAGCGCTATGTCCCGTGGCCATGAGCAGCTAATTTGGATAAAGGGAGATCGTGGTCGATCTGGGCTCCCCGGTCATATCGACCAAATTCATTCACGCATCTGTTACGGACTCGGCCTATGGCGTCAACGCCGTCAGTGACCGAGGTTGATCATGAGCCATTTGTCAGACATGCTGCAAGCCTGCGGTGGGATGACTACGGTTACGATCACCAGAGCAGAACTAACCAGACGCTGCATTTGATCAGCGCTTTCATCTTCCTCGGTTGATATGCGCTCTTGTTCAAGGACCCGGCGATGGCCGGCCTCATCGGCTGGTTTGCGATGCTGACGCGGCAGACCGGACACTTCTTCTTCGAGCCGAACGGCTACGATGACGTGAACAAAGTCAGCAACGAGTACAAGGAGGCGGTCAAGGTCGGCTACAACCAGACGCGCAAGATTTGTGCTCTTGATAATCTGGGGCCTGGCGCCGTTCGCACTGTACGTCTTCCCGCTGCTTGGCATGCTCGATCCGGCTGCCGGGAGGCTTGATTTCATCCGGCAAGTCGGCACGGTATCGCTCGTCATCGGCATCGGCGGCGGCCTCTTTCGGATGAGCGTCCCGAGCCGCTGCTCGCCAGACCGAATTGGCCGCCTGATGCCTACGGCGCCGCGGCGATGTCGATCGATTTCATGGCGCCGTCAACAATGCGAACTCCTATTGTCTTTTGATCGCACGAAGATCCTGCATTCTGCAGCGGATCAATCCCGACAAGGCGGCGGCTGCGCGCAACTAACAAGCAACGGAGCAAAAGCCAGCCAAATCGCCTGATGCTCCGCCGGGCGCAACCAGCAGAACGCGCGCGGCGGCCCTTCGGTATGAAAAACAGGCACTACCTGTTCGGCGCTCGCCAATGTTGTCGCAAACGCGCCATTGCACGGGAGCACAACGGCGGAACCCACCCGACAAATTGCAGCGCGTTCCGTTATTCATCTTTGCTGGCGATTGCCGCGATCAGTTCAAGGTTTGAATGGGGCTGCAGCAGACAGGCATTTTTGTTGCACTCATCGCCCTGAGCTCGTCCTGGCCTGCGTCAGGCAGATGTGGAGCACCGGGGCGTTGGCCGGCCACCTCAAGCTAGACGACGTGTAGAGAAAATGGAATGCAACGCGCGCGGGCTGACTGGTCGAAATGTTCAGGCCAGCGATTGCACGCTTCAGACGGATCGAGGATGGCCAGGCAATTTACTCGCAAGAAGCTGGAGCCGGTCCCTATTCCGGCAGACGAACGCTTGACCGGCCGCGCCGTGTGGGGAGCAACCATCGGAAATATTCTCGAATTCTACGACTTCGGGACCTATAGCTTTTTCGCTATCCCGATCGGTCAGGCGTTCTTCCCGGCAAGTGACCCGTTCGCCAGCCTTATGCTCTCACTCGCAACGTTCGGCGCGGGTTTTGTGACTAGACCGATCGGGGCTATCCTGCTCGGCTCGTACTCGGATCGTCTCGGGCGTCGGCCCGCGATGACCGCCAGCTTTGCAATGATGAGCGCCGCGATCCTTGTGTTGGCGGTTACGCCCTCGTACGAGACAATAGGAATTGCCGCTCCGTTGCTGGTCATTTTTGCACGTTTGGTGCAGGGCTTCGCGCTTGGCGGTGAGGTTGGTCCGACGACCGCCTATTTGATGGAAGCGGCCCCGGCCGAACGGCGCGGTCTTGCTGTCTCGTTTCAGCCTGCCAGCCAACAGATCGCTGCGACGGCCGGCGCGTTGGTGGGCGAAATACTCTCCCTCACCATGACAAGCGAGGCACTCAATGCGTACGGATGGCGGATCGCGCTTTTGCTCGGCGCCGCTACGCTGCCGTTCGGACTCTGGTTGCGGAGCGCCCTGCCCGAAACGTTGCACCGCCCCGAAGCACCGGTTCCCGGCATTCAGCCTGTAAGGAGATCGCTTGCCGCTCGCCGCATCATGAGCTTGGGATTCGTCATTTTGGCCAGTTGCACGATCATCACCTACGTTACGGGATATATGACCACCTATGCGCTGAACACCCTGCAAGTTTCCGCGCCTCTCGCCTTTGGCGCCACGCTCATCAGCAATTCGGTAGGAATTGCTGCCGCACTGCTGGGCGGCTGGCTCGCAGACCGCGCGGGCCGCCGGCACATCATGATATGGCCGCAGATCACTGCCTTGCTGATCACTTATCCGGTGTTCTTCTGGATCTCCGAGAGCCGCAGTGCCCTCGCACTTCTCGGAGGCCTCGGCGCGCTCACCCTGATCGGAACGATTCCGTATAGCGCTTTCTATGTGAGTATGGCAGAAGGTTTGCCCAAGAACATTCGTGGTGGCGCCTTCGCGATGATCTACGCTTTTGCAATAGCGATCTTCGGAGGCACCGCTCAACCACTCGTCACCTTGCTCATCCACCTGACCGGGAACGCGCTGGCGCCCGCCTGGTACATGCTTGTCGCTAGCGCAGCCGGGCTCTGTGCCATGCTCATGATGCCCGAGACCGCCCCGCCGAAAATTCAGAGCACGAACAAGCGAAGCCCATCATAGCGCTGGAGAATGTGATCAGGGGTCCCTTCCGGCTCATATCGCGCGCCCCCTCACGTCGTCCGGGAAGAATGTAGATCGCCGCCTTTTGGCCGCCATGGGTCGTCGAGAGCACCCAGGGGATCCAGGATCTCGTCGAGGTTATCGGCGCCGTCAGACTGTCGGGCGCCCGCAACGCCTAGCAGGACGCGATCGACCAATCTCCTGGCACCCACCAAGCGAGGATGGCCCGTTTGTCCGAGATGCCAAGACCGGGTCCGAGCCGCCGTCCCCAGGATGCCCGAACACGATCCCTCCGTGAGGTCGACGTCACCAAGGATCTTCGGTTAAACGTCTTGACGTCTGGTCGGTGGCTGGTTCAGTGACACGATCGTCAACGCGGCGATCAGAAATGCCAGCCCGCAGCTGACCACGGCAGCTAGCTAAAGCTCCGTTTCCGGGCGCACCTCGTGATTACCTTCCTGGCTGTTCCAACAGCTGTTCAACGAAAGACCTCGAGAGCATTCCCTACGGCGGCTGGCTCCCCAGGCCAGATGAGGTGACGCCCCGCAGTAGCAGGGCTTGACGGTTCACCTAGCCACGTTTCAGACGAGCGACCAACCTATGGTCGATCCTAAGCTCGATGATATCGTGGGCATCTGATACCCCTCAGCCGCTTCTTGGCCCCTCTGTCGCTATGGCTGGTGAATTCATAAGTGGCCCCCGCGACTCCTGCGGCATCGACCGCGAACGCGACGTACAACCTAAGTCCTTCGACCATTCTCGTTAAATGGATCTATCACCAGGAGGTTCCAATTCGCTTTGGATTTTCAAGGAACGATTGGTCCCAATGAACGTCTCGGAGCGACTGCTCGCCCAGATCGATGCGCAGATCCACAGTAGCTCGGCGCGGGCGAAGATCCAAAGGCCGTCCGACAGCGGATCGATAGATTCCATCTCGCCGGCCTCAGCGGCCAGCCGGAGCGTCTTCGGCGCGCTTTAGGATCTGTGCGGCGTTGCTGAGGTTGAGCCAGGGCTCGATCCCGTCCTCGGCGGGCTTGAACACCGGGATGCGGTAGTGCGAACGGATTGATGTGACGCGCGCGGGGGTTCAGCGATTGCCGTTGCCCGTCTTGAGGCCGTTGCGGTTGAGCAGGCCGGCAATCAGATCGTCGCTGGCGATCAGCACCAGCTGACGCACGGCTTGCATCATATCGGCAGAGGTGCTGTTACGCTGTCCGCGCCGGCGGTTCGGCAAGCGCAACTCGCTGTGGGCGCCACCCACCCAGTGAACGATGAGAACGATCTCCGAGGCCGCGTCGTCGATCTCAGCGGCGACTCGTGGATCAAGGTGCGCCCGCTGCGCTTCTTGACACGGGCATCGGTCGTCGGCGCTGACCAGACGGTTCGCAGGTTGGAAGCCAAGACGCCGAGCGAGGCCGGAGCAACGCCGGGAGCAGGTGTCCTCGCATTATGCGCGGCAAGCTTGCCCTCGACCTCCGGCACGTGGACAAGTGCCCTGTTTCCGGCAAGCTCGCTCGCCAGCAGCCGGTTCGCTGGGTCCGCGGCATCGTATTGCCGGAAAGCGCGGCTGGCGGCATAGCGCGCCTCGTCGAGGCCGCGACTGAGAGCATCGCGCAGCACCTGATCACGTCGTTCTCCGGCTTCCTTCGGCCGCGTTGCCGCGGCGATAGCTCCTTGGCCGACAACGCCGAGTAGTGCCTCCTCGATTGCATCAACGCGAGCTCCAACCCGGCTAGCGAGCTGCCTGAGGCTCTCCCTGCTGCGCTCGAGTTTCTCGCCGTTGGCAAGTGATAGGTCGCGCGCCCCAAGAACCCAAGACGTAGCGCCGGGACAACTTTGCTCGCGACGGCTGTCATTCGAGCAAGCTTGCAGTCTGATATCCTCGCCATAAGCAGTCAGATGGATCCTTTTACTGATGGCAATCGGAGCCATCAATGGGCCAGCGTGCTAATAGCCGCGTTGGCACGGCGGTGCGCCCATGTCCAAGGGGCACCCCAAAAGCACATTGGCCGTTCACGTTTGCGGTTTCTGAGTCCCGGCAGCCAGTCCGCTACCGGCATCAGAGCTAAAAGCAAAATCCATGAACCATCAGCGAATCTGGCGCCGCGCCGTGACGATCGCTCGCGTCTGCAGCCTCGAAGTGTTGCACGATAACGAAATATCTCAGCAGAGAGCCGACCGGTTGCTGGCGCCGCCAGGCTTCGATGATGTCGCTGCGATGTTTCCGAATGCGCTGCGGATGTCGATTCACCAAAAGCCGGAATTACGAGCGCGCGCGGTTGCTAGCAAAGGTGACCTCGCAAAGATTATGGGATTGCAATTTTCTCAATGACGGCAGCAACGTCGCGCACGTCGTCACTTCGCCATCGGCTCGTTCTCCAACGTCAGCTCCCCGATCTTGGCGTGCAGCGTTTCAAGTCCACGGCAGGATCGATCGTTCTGCTGCCTCCGCTAGGACCAAATACCTCGGCCGCCGCTTCCTGAAGCTGGGATTTCCACTGCGTGATCTGGTTCGGGTGCACGTCCAACTGCTCGGCCAGCTATGGCCTTAGATGCTGGTGCGTAGTGCCGGCGGGCTCGTTTGCTCATCATCTCTCCTTAAGCGCGGGACAATCTTACCCGCTGTCAGGCAGAAACTCCGCTTATCGCCCTGTCCAGATCTCCGGAGCCAGCTATGAGGTTCTGCGATTTCAAATGGCGGCCGATACACAGGCAACCGGCATCACTCCAAAACTTGGTAGGTTGAACTTAGTTGGTCTGAGACCTTTAATAATAACTAGGTTAGAGGGCTAAGATCAAACTTGCCGCAACGGCGAGAGGACTTTAGTACCGCGAACAGCTCTTCAGGCGAGTCTAAAAGACGGCGGGCCATACCATGCTTCGTGTTCTCTTTCTGATTGGCTTAACCGTTGCAGCCACGACAAGATCGAGCGCCCAGGGCGCTGACGCCAATCCAATATATGTTGATCAAGGTGTAGATTGGACCGCGACGGCGAGAGCGGACTTCTATGTGCGCGATCAGGGCTCGCGTTTGATCACGCTATCCTGGATGCAGGCGCTAAAGCAAAGGAACGGGCAACCGTTCCTCGCGGATGGTCTGTCGCGGTACGGCTATCTAGCCAATCCTGGAAACAAAGCCAACCTTCCCATCGGCTTTCATGCCTCCGGTCCTGAAGGTTTCCAGGTTGTCGGAATGACCTGCTCGGCATGTCATACGCGCCAGATCGAAGTTGAAGGCAAGGTGTATCGCGTCGATGGTGGTCCCGGGCTCGTGGACTTCTACGCGCTGCTTGGCGATTTGGACAAGGCAGTCGGTGATGTGCTTTCTAGCGACGACTCGTTTGCTCCGTTTGCTGCAGCTGTTCTGCAATCCGAAACTCCCGATCCGACCGATGTTGAGAATCTTCGCCGGCAGGTAGATAGGTGGTACTTGCGGTTTCACACGCTTATGGCGCGAGCCCTGCCCAAAAACGGCTGGGGAGTGGGCCGTCTGGATGCTGTCGGGATGATCTTCAACCGCTTATCCGGACTGGACATCGGTCCGCCACCCGATTTCATGATTCCGGAAAACATAAAAACCGCTGACGCTCCCGTGAGATACCCATTCCTTTGGAATGCGCCGCGGCAAGACAAGACGCAATGGCCGGGATTTGCAAAGAATGGAAGTGACATCTTGGGGCTGGCCCGGAACGTTGGCGAGGTTCTAGGGGTGTTCGCTACGTTCGAGCCGAAGCGTCAGGGCGCGCTCATCAATTTCCTCAATGACAATTCCACCAATTTCGACGGTCTTAGCGAGCTTGAAAACTTGGTGAAGCGAATCGGCCCTCCGAAATGGCCCTGGAAGATTGACGCTGCCTTAGCCATCCGGGGCAAAATGATCTTTGAAAGATATCCCGCTGAAGGGGGATGTAGCGGGTGCCATGGGATTGAAGACGGCGAGCAGCGCTTTCCATTCATCAAAACATGGAGAACCGTGGTCCAGAACGTCGGTACGGATACACGAGAATACGATGTCCTCGCCTGGAAAGCGAAGACGGGCGTGCTGAATGGAGCGTACATTCCCTTCGCGACCGCGCCGCTCAAGGAAAACGATCAGATCTTTAACATTCTTGCAACCTCGGTCATTGGTTCGATCGCAGAACACCTGTTGGCCGGCGGTGCCCCTTCCAACGCACGGGTCGCGACGGCGCCAGATCCGGGGTCGTCGGAGACTCGGGAGTCTCTGGGGCTGGTACGACTACCGCCAACCCTGCAGGATCTGGTAACGGCTTTCAACGCTGTCAGCACCTCGGAAGCAATCGAAAAGGCCAAGCGGAAGGGGACAGAAAGAGCATCTCGCAGTCGGCTCCCTCCATGGGGCGCCTACGAGGCCCGTGTTCTGCAGGGTATTTGGGCCGCCGCACCTTATCTTCACAACGGCTCGGTCCCTACCCTGGCGGAATTGCTCAAGCCATCGGGGCAGCGCAAATCGCAGTTTAGCATTGGACGGAAATACGACATTGAAAACGTTGGTCTTGCTGCCACCCAGGAGCCTCTGAGTGAAACATTATCCACCACGGATTGTAATGACATCAATTCTGGAAACAGCCGATGCGGCCACGAGTACGGGACTAGTTTGAGCGAGCAAGACAAAAAGGCGTTGCTCGAATACCTCAAGACGCTGTAACCCGCTGCGTTGTTTCCTCTTTTGAGGCTGAAGCCAACATTTTAGAGAAATAGCCAGGTTCCAGCTCTGGCTGAAATGGATCCGGTTTTAGGACCGGGGCTAAGGAGATCGGCCGCTCCGTTTAAACGGAGCGAACCATGACGAAGACGAGACGCAAGATTGACGCCGCCTTGAAGGCGAAGATTGCCCTGGAGGCAGTGCGGGAACAGGCGATGGTTGCCGATCTGGCCCAGCGCTACGAGGTCCACCCAACCAGATTTACGCCTGGAAGAAGCAGCTGCTGGAGAATGCGAGTCTTCGACGTCGGTGTCGGCCGGGATGCCGAGGCCGATCGCGAGCGAGAGGTCGAGAAACTGCATGCCGAGCGGGACTTTTTAGCCAAGAGGTCCGGAAGATGAGCGCGCCGGGCCGCCGAGCGATGCTCGACCGCGGCGATCGGACGCTGTCGATAAGACAATGCGCCCTGGTCGGCGTTGCGCGTTACGGCATCTACCGGCCGCGACCGCCGGCCAATGACAACGACGCCGCACCGATGCGCCTGATCGACGAGCTGTTCACGGCGTGGCCGTCTCTCGGCTCGCGCCGCATGAATGCGATGCTGCGCGCCCGAGGCTGCGGATCAACCGCAAGCGCGGGCAACGGCTGATGCGCAAGATGGCGATTGCGGCGCTCGGGCCACGACCTCGCAAAACGAGCCCTGCCGCCGGCCACAAGATCTATCCATATCTGCTGCGCAAACTCACAATCGGAGCGCGTCAATCACTTCTGAGCGGCCGACATCACCTACATCCCGGTCGGACGGGGCTTCCTCTATCTGGTGGCGATTATCGACTGGGCGAGCCGCGCCATCCTGGCGTGGCGAGTGTCGAAACGCGATGGATGTCTCGTTCTGCGTGGCGGCGCGACGCCCTGCCCAAGCATGGCAAGCCGGAGATCTTCAATACCGACCAGGCTGGCCAGTTCACCAGCTCCGCGTTCACCGGCGCGCTTTCGGCCGCCCGAATCCGGATCTCCATGGACGGACGCGGGCGCTGGATGGACAACGTCTTCATCGAACGTGTCTGGCGATCGCTCAAGCTCAAGGACATCTACCTTTAAGGGATACACGACGGCCGCGAGGCCACGGACGAAATCTCCAGCTGGATCGCCTTCTACAACGAGCATCGCCCTGACCAGGCGCTCGGCTACCGCACGCCGATAGCCGTCTGGCGCGCGGCAACAGGGACCGCCCGCTGTGGACATGATGGACAACGCCGCCGCGTTGCCCACATGCCCACAGCCGCAACAACAGCAGACGACGGCCCTTGCGGCATGATAGTAGGAGAAGGAGCGGTCATCTTCCAACTAAGAAACCGGTTTAAGCGGTCCCGCTATGCGCGTCCATTTCACGCCGGTCCGTCATCATTTGATGGAACACGCGCGGATACCCCTGAAATCCTGATTGGGGTCCGCCCGCGACCGGCAGTCTAAGCCGTGATGCCATGGCGACGATTGCGACAGTCGATGCGAGCCGGGCGGACGGATGCATCCGTCAACTTGATGCCGACGCTGCCTGCCCTATCGCCAATAGCTGTGACGATTCCCCAACCGTCATGGGCGATACGAACGCCATCTCCATGATAGGCTATCCGCCGTGCAGGCGCCTGGCGCGAGTATGCTTGTACATGTGACGCCTCCGGCGAGGCAATTTGCCCCTTTGCGATGTCATGCTGCGCGTCTGGACTGTAGCTCGCGTCGCTATAACGGCCCATCAGCGGGCAAGCCGACAGGCCGGGCAGAACTCAGGATTGGATGAAATTCCTCAAGCTCATCAATCAGCTGTTTACCTGGTTTAATTCTTGCGAAATGATATCAATGGCCTCGAGCATGGCGTCATACTCCTCGTATATGCCGAGCAAGGCTTGGCCAACTTTCAAATTGTGCACGGGATCGACAATCGAGGGGGAGTCGTAAGTTAGGGAGATAGGTCCAGTAAATAGAATTTCTTCGCCACGCTCGTCGCGTCGCAACGTTCGGTCCGTGCACCATTTGACGAGTTGCGTTACTGCTCCCTTCCCGGACTCATTGATGGGCGGCAGGTGCCGAACCGAGTAGAAATTCGTCCGCGCAGAATACATCTGTCGCGAACCCGAGCTCATGCGCTGGTCTGGTTGAGCGGTAAGGGTCAGCAGGCGCTTGCCATCCGGACGCTCGAGCGTGCCTTGAATTAGGCCGCCTTCTCTGATCAAAGTAATGTGCGCGAGCTTTTTTGGAGCACCAAGAACCTCTCGTCCCGAGGCGAGCGCTGCATCATTCGTTGTCACGTAAATGTAAGGAATGTAATAGCCAGTCTCACCACCGGGATCACGAACTTGAACTCCCGAATAGCACTCCAAGTATGGCCCGACAGTGCTTGAGCGATAACTCGCGACCCCCACAATGGCGATTGCAGGGTTTGCTGCAGGTACCAGCCCGTTCGGTAATAGACGGTTCACCTCGTGTCCCACCCTGAACATAAGGCTTATGGCTTGGCAGCCGAGAAACGAGCTGCCACGATCTTTGCCCCCATGGTAAAGGGGCGCATCAAACGGAATGCCTTTGACGTCGGACATCACATTTCTCCTCGCTTTCGAACTATTTTCACCGATTGGGAGTTGAGCTAATTCATCTCACCGCGCCTATCCGGTTGTTGGAGCATCCCTGAAGCGACTGTATTGCGTTGGCCCCAATGCAGGCTCGGCCGTCCGTAACGGCTATGGACGAGTTGGGTTTTCATGGTGTGGATTGATCGGGGCATTATCAAGCAGCGAGCCGGGGCTGATCGATCCAGTGATCGCGATCGTCGCTACGCCAGGCCGAGTACCGAGTTCTGCGCCTTGCACATCAATCCACCGTTAAACGATCCGAAAACATCAAACACGCTTGACCTTTCCATTCTAGACAGGCCGCTATGCGGTGCGGCCGAATGCGCCTGTTGATTGTGCATTCATTCCGGCGAAGCATGCTCGCCGACGATGACGTCAAGGCGCCCTCCTATCTGTCATTATGCAACGTCGATGCCAAGCACCTCGAGCGGGTTATAGGGCTCACTCGGCTGCGGATGCCGAACTTGGTACGAGAGACCGCTGGCAACTTTCGGCTGTTGTTCTGTTGCCTTCCTCGCTTGTCAGATTGACGACGCGATGTCGAAGGCTCGACATGACCAAGCCTCCGGACAGAAAGTATCGATGAGACTCTCTTACTGGTGCCAAGACGTTATGCTGTGCATGGTCGGAAACGCAGGCCACGCGAACACCGACGTCGCGCTAGCACGTCGGAAGACCTCCAGCAACTGCAAGAGCCACTTGAGTTTGCGTTGCGATCAGATTCTCGGCGCGGCGATTGCACATAAGGGGATATTCCAATTCGCAAGACTGGGAGAACTTCATGTGTTCTGCGCCCCGCTTCTACCGCTGCGACCCACAAAGAGCTCAGTACCGTGCGCGCTTGTGCGGAACCGGTCTTGCCTCACTTGCGGTCAGCGGCAATTCACCCAAAATTGGAAGAAACTCGGTCGTGAATTGTCGGCATCAAGAAGGTGGCCCAGTTTGGCGAGGCCAATGCAACACTCCGACGTAAACGCCTGCGCCGCGAACGCTTGTTCACGACGTGAACTCGTTATCGAACTGCTTTCGCGCCAATTTACATGAGCACTGCTGCAGGCTTGGGGGCATTGCAGATGATGCGCGGCACAGGATAGATCGACAGGAGTTAAGCGGGCATGGTGCAGACCGCGGCTCGCGACTTGCTTTACTTCCAAGGTTCGGGTTCTCAAACATTTCCGTCAGCATGATCCTCACGCCTGATACTGGGAAGACCCTGCACCGCCACTGATCGAGGAAGCAAAAGTTATGGGACGTGTGAACGAAAAAGTCGTTCTGGTAACCGGCGGGGCTCAAGGCATGGGGGCTGCTCATGCGCGCCTGCTGGTAGCCGAGGGCGCGAAAGTCGTGATCACCGATATTCTTCACAAGGAAGGAGAGATTCTCGCGGCCGAACTTGGCACATCCGCGATCTATGTGCGTCAAGACGTCGCTCAGCCAGAGGATTGGTGCCAGGCGATCGCGGCTGCGGAGAGCAAGTTCGGCGCGCTGCACGGCCTCGTCAACAATGCAGGCATAGCCAGCATGGCTCCCATCGAGCAGTTCCCGCTCGAGCAGTGGAAGAAGACACTTGCAGTCAATCTCACCGGTGTTTTCTTGGGTATGCAGACTGCCTTACCGGCCATGCGCCGCGCGGGCGGAGGCTCGATCGTTAACATCTCGTCGATCGAGGGGTTGAGGGGGACTGCTGGGCTTCACGCCTACGTTGCTTCCAAGTTCGGCGTGCGGGGCATAACCAAGTCCGCTGCCTTGGAGGCCGCCGCGTCCGGCGTTCGCGTAAACTCTATCCATCCGGGCCTAATCAACACTCGGATGACTGAGAATTTCGAGCCTTCCAGTTTCCCCATTCCGCTCGGGCGGGCCGCCGAGCCGCAGGAAGTGTCACGGGCAGTCTTGTTCCTGCTCAGCGACGAGTCCTCTTATCTCACGGGCTCCGAAATCGTGGTCGATGGCGGCCTGACGATCGGCGTCCCGCACACGTGTCCGGCGCCTGCAAACATCTTTTGACTATCAGCTGACGGATTGTCACGTCGAACTAGATGGAATCTCACGATGTACTACAGCAGTGGAAACTACGAAGCTTTTGCTCGCCCCCGCAAACCCGCAGGTGTGGATAGCAAGACAGCTTGGTTCGTTGGTTCGGGGTTAGCGGCGCTCTCCGGCGCAGCCTTCTTGATCCGCGACGGACAAATGAGTGGCGACCGTATCACCATCCTCGAACGACTGAATCTTCCGGGGGGCGCGTTGGACGGTAGTCAAGACCCGGAACGGGGATTCGTGATTCGAGGTGGTAGAGAGATGGAGGATCATTTCGAGTGCCTCTGGGACCTGTTCCGTTCGATCCCATCGCTCGAACTTGAAGGCGCCAGCGTGCTCGACGAGTTTTACTGGCTGAACAAGGATGATCCGAACTACACACTACAGCGGGTGACGGTGAACCAGGGGCGGAATGCCCATACCGATGGCCTCTTCACTTTGAGCGAAGAGGCCCAGAGAGAGCTGATTGCCCTTTTTCTTGCCACTCGTAAGCAGATGGAGGCCAAGCGCATCGACGAAGTGTTCGGGAGAGATTTCTTCAACAGCAATTTTTGGCTCTACTGGCGTACTATGTTCGCTTTTGAAAAATGGCATTCGGCCCTCGAGATGAAGCTTTATTTGCATCGATTCATCCATCATATCGGCGGCCTGCCGGATTTCAGCACGCTGAAGTTTACCAAGTACAATCAGTATGAATCGCTTGTTCTGCCATTATGCAAATGGCTGTTAGAGCAAGGCGTCAACTTTCGCTACGGTGTCGAAGTCACCGATATTGATTTCGACATAAAACGCGGACGCAAGCAAGCCACAGGCATCCGATGGCTGGAGAATGGCATTGTGGGCAGTGTCGATATTGGCGCCGACGATCTTGTTTTCATGACGATCGGGTCGCTTACCGAAAACTCGGACATGGGGGACCATCACACAGCTCCCAGGCTCGACGAAGGCCCCGCGCCCGCCTGGGATCTGTGGCGGCGTATTGCGGCTAAGGATGCCGCCTTTGGCCGTCCAGACGTCTTTGGCGGCAATATCTCTGCAACCAAATGGGAATCGGCGACCATCACGACCCTGGACGCACGCATTCCGGCATACATTCACAAGATTGCCAAACGCGATCCGTTCAGCGGCAGGGTCGTCACAGGAGGCATCGTTACGGTGAAAGACTCGAGCTGGTTGCTCAGTTGGACCGCAAACCGCCAGCCGCATTTCAAGCACCAGCGCAGCGACCAAGTCGTTGCCTGGCTCTATTCACTATTCGTCGAGAAAGCCGGCGACTACGTGAAGAAACCGATGCAAGATTGTACGGGCGAGGAAATCACGCAAGAATGGCTTTATCACCTCGGTGTGCCGGTCCCGAGCATACCGGAACTCGCCGCGAGCGCAGCCAAAACGGTGCCGGTGATGATGCCCTACGTCACTTCCTTCTTCATGCCGCGGCAGATGGGCGACCGGCCAGATGTTGTGCCTAAAGAGGCAGTCAATTTCGCCTTCATCGGCCAGTTCGCGGAGTCGGGTGAACGGGATTGTATCTTCACGACGGAATACTCGGTTCGGACGGCGATGGAAGCCGTTTATATACTCCTCAAGATTGAACGTGGCGTGCCTGAGGTATTCAACTCAACTTATGATATTCGCAAGTTGCTTGCAGCAATGGGTAGACTGCGTGACGGCAAGGAAATTGAGATCCCAGGACGAGCGTTCCTGCGCGATCTTATTCTGAAAAAGATTAACGCAACCGAGATTGGCGAACTGTTCAATAAGTATCACCTGAGTTGACGGAGGTGAGGACGCTGTCTGTCGGAGAGGTAACCTCACCTACAAATCGCAGAAGTCTCGAGTAGCCCACCACTAGAGCGGTTCCCGATCAGGTTGGCGCGTATCCGGCGGCTCCGAAGTAGTTGGCGCATTCGCGTGGCGTGAAGCGGTCGAGGCAACGCCCGATGGCAGTCCACAGTCCTTCGACCGAACGTTCGGCGGCGGCGCGCAGCAGTGCTTTCAGCTTGGAGAAGGCGTTCTCGATCGGATTGAAGTCGGGGCTGTGGCCGGGAGATAGAGGAGAGTTGCGCCGGCCGCTTCGATTGCCGCGCGCACGCCGGCGCCTTTGTGGCTGCCGAGATTATCCATGACGACGATATCGCCTTGCCGCAATTCTGGAACGAGAACGTGATCGACATAGGCTTGGAACGCAGCCCGTTAATCGGCCCATCGAGAACCATCGGTGCGACCATGCCCGACAGGCGCAGCCCGGCGATGAAGGTCGTCGTCTTCCAGTGGCCGTGCGGGATGGAGGCACGTAGCCGTTCGCCGCGGGGCGCACCCCGCGGGTACGCGCCATATTGGTCGACGCCCAGGTCTCGTCGAGGAAGACGAGCTTGTCAGGATCGAGGACGAGCCGGCCGTCGAACCATTCCTCCCGCTTCTTCAGGACGTCCGGCCGTTCCTGCTCAGCGGCGTGCGCGGTCTTTTTTTGAGCGTGATCTTCCGGCGCTGGAAGAAGCGCGACAAAGCGGAGATGCTGAAGGCGTGTCCATCGGCCGCGAGCGCCGCCTTCAGCTCCTCCAGTGTGCTGTCGGGCTTGGCCGCAATCAGCGCGAGGATGCGGTCGGCCTGTGCCTCGATCGCCTGCGAGCGTCGATCACCGCCCTGCGGCTTCGCCATCACCTCGCCCGTCTCGCGCGCCTGCGCTACCCAGCGGATCGCACTCGACACTCCGACTCGAAAGTGCGCCGCAGCCGCTCGACGCGACATGCCGCCTTCAACAGCGGCGACCACACGCTTACGAAGATCGGCCGAAAGAGATGCCGCCATGCCCGCCGGCCTCCTTCGCCGGCAGACAGCTTGAATCAGAACCGGCCTGATTTGGGAATCCCAAACGATTCAATTTGGTCGGAACCCGCTCTAGCAGACGAGAACTGCGACGAGAAGGACCGAGGCAATTCCCAGGCTCACTAGTTCCAACGCGCTTATGGAGCCAATGTCCATTGTGTTGCTCCCGCCGCTCTTACAAGCCCTGACCTGCCACTGAACCTTCATCCAGCGGCGGTTAGAGCTCGCCGGTTTGTACGCCAGGTGGCGCGGGTGGAACAACGGACGATCCGCGGAGCTGGTCGGGGTTGCGGAGCCGCTCGTCCGTTGCGGTGAGGTGGGCAGCGCAGGCCGCAGGGGTGAGGTATTTCAGCGACGAGTGAGGCCGCCGGGTATTGTAGTCGGCGACCCAATTAGCGATTTTGGTGCGGGCGTCGTCGAGATCGAAGAAGAGGGTCTCGTTGAGCAACTCATCGCGCATCCGGCCATTGATGGGGAAGACGGCCCCCGCTCCCTCGGCCGCGGCGATATACTGGCGATGCACGAACCCGCTAACAGGAGCAATTCACCAATGGAAGCCGCGACAATTGGGTTGGAATTTCGAAGCACGTGTTTCACATCCATGCAGTTGATAGCCAGTGACCTTGCCCCCAAGTTTTATCCAATCCTGAGTTCGCTCCGGCTATTGGATTTGCCCGGTTGGGCGGTGGTAGCGACGGGAGCTGGCGCGGAGCCCTCGGCATAGCGCAGCGCCAGATCCCGGCGCGGATGGCAGGTGAAGGCGAACTCGGACGGCGTCTTCCATCCGAGCCGCGAGTGTGGGCGTGCATCGTTGTAATCGGCGCGCCAGCATCCGAGCGCGACGCGGGCCTGGGCCAGCGAGGTAAACAGCGTCTCGTTCAACAATTCATCCCGCAGCCGGCCGTTGAAGCTCTCGATGAAGGCATTCTGCATGGGCTTGCCCGGCGCAATGTAGTGCCAGGCGACCCGGCTCTGATCAGTCCATGTCAGGATGGCGTTGCTGGTGAGTTCGGTGCCGTTGTCGCTGACCACCGTCTTGGGCTTGCCGCGCTCGATCACCAGCCGGTCCAGCTCCCGCGCCACACGGGTGCCGGAGAGCGAGGTATCGGCCACCAGTGCCAGGCACTCGCGGGTGCAGTCATCGACGACGGTAAGGATACGGAAGCGGCGGCCATCGGTGAGCTGATCCGACACGAAGTCGAGCGACCAGCGGTCGTTCGGCGCCATCGCCACCGTCATCGGCGCCCGGGTCCCGATCGCCCGCTTGCGGCCGCCACGGCGGCGCACCGCGAGCCTCTCTTCCCGGTACAGACGGAAGAGCTTCTTGTGGTTGACCAGATAGCCCTCCCGCTTGAGCAGCACATGCAGGCGTCGATAGCCGAAACGACGACGTTCCTGGGCGATTGCCCGCATGCGCTGGCGAAGGCCGGCTTCGTCCGCCCGGGTCGTCTGGTATCTCATGGTCATGCGGCAGCAGCCGATGGTTTTACACGCCCGCCGTTCGCTCATCCCGAAGGCGCCTCTGAGATGGGCGACAGCTTTCCGCTTGGCCGCGGGCGTCACCATTTCTTTCCCACGAGGTCCTTCAAGGCAGCATTGTCCAGCATGGCGTCGGCCAAGAGCCGCTTCAGCCGTGTGTTCTCGTCCTCCAGCGTCTTCAGCCGCTTGGCCTCCGACACCTCCATCCCACCGAACTTGGCCTTCCATTTGTAGATGCTGGCGTCGCTGACGCCATGCTTGCGGCACAGATCGGCAACCGAAACGCCGGCCTCATGCTCCTTCAAAATCCCGATGATCTGCTCTTCCGAAAAGCGGCTGCGCTTCATGCTCTGGTCCTTGTTGTGGGCCAGAACGAACTTCAAGCTGGATTAAGCCCGTGGGGCAAGGTCACCAGGGCCGGGTGACCGGTCGTCAACGCCTCCGGCGAGGTGAAGTCATGTCGTTCTTCTCCTCGCTCGCACCTCCGTTGGGCCAAGGCAAGGTGATCGCCGCCCGAACCGCCGCTTCATCATCCGTAACGCGGGGGCGAATGAGGCAACGAGACTGGCGCGAGCGCGCTCGATCCATAGCGACAACTCGGCGGCGGCTCCTGCGCCGGATCATCAAGTGGAATTCGACTATGATCTCGCGCGCCTCGACCAGGGTTGGTACGCCAGCTTCGATCGCCGCGACAGTGACCGTCTCTGCCTTCGACAGCGTATCCTGTCCGACCGTCATGAGACGAGCGATAGTTCTGGCCGACGGGATCCGGTGAAGGTTTTCGACATTCGATGCCGTCCGCAAATCGATGCGCCAGATCCGCAGCGCAATCGGGGTGACAACAATCGATCCCAAACTGCTCCCTGCGGCCGAGCGCTTGCAGTATGACGGATATCTTCGCCGCGAAGAGACCAATGCGACGATCTTGGCCCTGTCGAAAAGCGGAACGCGGATCAAGTAGATCGTGCGCCAAACCGGTCATAGCAGGAAACTGGTTCGACAGGTGATCCGTGACGAACGCCATGATTCTTCCGACCCGGCAGAGTTTGCTCGATCAGCACCTGCCATGGCCTGACCATCAGTGGGCCACCGGCTGCCTTAACGGCGCTGAACTTTGGCGGCGCCTAAGGGCGCGCGGCTTCCGCGGCAGCGCCGCCGGATCGGCCTGATTGCGGATCGACGGCGCCTTGACGCGATAGCGCGGCTTCTCGGTCGCGGTGGCGACAGGCATCGCTCAGAGACCCTATTCCCACGCGCGACCATGCGGAACGTCCGGCGGCGCACCCCGGCGCCGCTCAGATCGGCATCGATGCCCGCGAGGATTTCCCGCAACTCGGAGAGCGAGCGATATTCGACCGACTCGTCCGAATAGCTCACGCGCTCGGCGCCGGATGCAATCGCGGTCAGCAAGTCTTCCTGCTGCTGTTGCGTGAATGTCAGCGCGCCCGATTTCCTTGCCATGGCTCACACTCCCAAATAGCCCGACCGCACGATCCGGCGCGGCGCACGCGGGAAAGTCCGGTGCGTCGGTCGCACGTCATTCGGTGGCGGCGGGTTCTCGTTCGTCCTGGCGGGCGCCTCTCGCTCTCGCGGCTGGCCAACCCGCTACATGTTCATGAGGTAGCTAGTCGCGGCCAGCATCGCCTCGCAGTCGAGGAAATGGTTGTTCTTCGACCGCCTGATCCACTCCCGGCGCCCGGTCGGTGACTTGACCTGCGCCTCGGAGACAATCTGGTGGCAGTAATCGTCATCGATGCCGACCGGCACATTCCATGCGCCGGGCGTTTCGGACGGCCAGCGCAATCGCTCGTGCACCAAGCACTTCCAGTGATCGGTATCGAGCCGCACCAGATCGAGACCGAACTTCGCCGCCTTGCCGGATGGATTGACCTCGATCTTGGAGAGCGGCACACGCATCGGCGCGCTCGATCCCTTGGTCGGGCGGACGCGCTTCGGAAAGCGGCGGCAGAATTCGTAAACGCGATTGAGCGGCAGAGTGTCCGCCTTGCCCGGGCGAAAGCCGCTATCGACGAACGTCAGATGGATCGGGAAGCCATCGATCGGCGTCGAGATCAATTCTGCGAGCTGATCCCACACCTCGGTGTCGGCGGTGTCGCCGCGCAGCCGATCTCCGACCACGGCCAATTGTCCCGGATGCCATCGAAGGTCTGAAGGTGACATGCGGCGGTGCGGGTGTGGGCGACCTTCAAGGACGAGAAGGAGCCGCGCTATTTCCCGCCACTCGATGCCGCGCCGGATCAGTTCACGCCCGGCAAGCTGCGCCCGAAGCGGAACGACTGCGGCCGGATCAAGGGCTCGCCGCTTTGGGACATCAAGCCCGACCTGCAATTGTTCTACAACACGTCGCGCAATTGGGCTCGCATGTATGCGCCCGATGTCATCTCCGGGCGTGGTCAGAAAACCCAAGCAATCGATTTTGCAATGCTTTATCTTATGCCATCGCGGATCAGGTAGCCGCGCGCCACCCCCCCCCCCCCCCGAGCAAAAGGTCCCCCCCAAACGGAACCGGCGCACCATGAGCATCCAGCAGGTACACCCGCGTGTTCGCGATCGGGCGGCCATGCGGCACAGCGTTGTCGCTGAAGAGCCATCCCGAGGTCACCACGACCGTAGCTTCAGTCGGCCCATAGTTGTTGATGAGCTTGAGAGCCGCTGGTAGAAGCCCAGGCACACGCTGGAGACGATCCCCGCCAACAAGCATTACTCCAATCTGCAAATTGATGAGCTTATCTTCCAGCGCGAGTGTAGCCAGCGTCGTGATCAAGAAGGCAATGTCCAGCGATTGATATCGCCACCATTGCAGCAGATGCAAGGACGACAGACAGATTTTACAACACTACCCGCAGGACACTCGACGATCGGCTATCTCAGCCCGGTTGAGTTCGAGCGCAAGGTGGGTTTGGCTTAACCCGATATCCATCAAACTAGCAGCAGCTCGATCTGGCGTGGAGCCCACCTCGTTCGATCTGCAATACAGTGCTTCGGACTGGCGATGCCTGCAGAACACCTCACGTCGGCGCGTCTTGCGGTAAACGCGTTCTATGGTCCGCCGCGTACGGTCCCTCAAGGGAGTACCACGATTTGGGCCGAACCGCGCTGGCGGGCCTTCTCCATTGCGGCGCGGCACGCGCTGGGGAAGGTCAACGGTATGACCGTTCTGAATTCATAATCTTGGGCTGTATTTTGGGGCGAGATGATCCGAAAGCGCCAATAGCGGCGCCCGCTAGGCTTCTTTCCGTACTGGCGCTCCCAGCGCGAAGTGTCAATCCGCATAACACCCATGTTCGGTCTTGATGGTCTCGAAGAGTCCACCTTACCCCTAGCGATCGTGCTGCAGCGGGTCAGCCCTTCCGGTGGTGACGTTGGGCTGGCTTTGATGTCTAAGATGCGGGCAACTACAGACTGAACGTCGCCATGCTTCCGAAGACGAATTGAGCGGGGCATGCCAACGCCGGGCCAGATTTACACTGAAGCTGCCATTCCAGCCACCGACTTGCTACAGAAAACGCCCAAAGACCGTGCCCACTCCGGGCCGACGATCACCTCGCCGACGGTCCCAAAAAAGTAGTCACTTCGAGGTCACAGCCCAATGGTTGACGTCAAAGTTTAGTCCACCTGGGGACGAGGTTATCTCAACGCCGTATTGGACGCTGCCGACGATTATGTCGCCGAAGTATCCTTTCGACTTGATCCATTGCAGGATACTCTTGAGATCCACGGTCTCGCTGTTGGTCTTGGAAGTGCGTAGAAACGAAATGACCTTGTGTTTGTTCCAGCCTTCAAACACATTCCAAGTCGCTCCGCCCACATTGATGCCTTTGTAGACGGGAATCGCGGCCCCGGAAGAAGTGTAGTTGTAAGAAATGGGCTTAACATCGCCGCTTCCGTCGGGATTCCCCGTGTAATTGGTCCAGAGCATTATCTCATAACCATTTGAGCTGTCCCAGATATCGTAGGCGAAGTTCCAACGGCCGCCAGTCGGGACGCTCTGATTGAAGCTTGAGCTCAGGTTGTTAATCGCACTCAGCCGTTTCCCAACGTTGAAGGCCTGGTGGGGATAGCTCTTGATGCCGTCGGTTTCAGGTTGGTTCGACCACACATTCCATTGATTGACCGCATGCACCGAGATCGTCTGAGGCCCAGCACCTTGGCCATATACGTCGTTGTTCCAGGAATAGCCATTAAGGGAATAAGTACCGTATTGATCGCTCGAACTCCAGATCGGCGCTTTCGCGGACGCTGGGAACAGCGCAATCATTACCGCAAAAGGCAGCGCAAGTACGTTCAGCTTCGACAACTCAGACATTCTAAATCTCCACCTGAGATCTGCCCGCCAGCGACCCAGCAGCAAGCAAAAGTGATGCCACAACGAGAACCGCGGCATCTTTTGCGCGCTTGACCTCGTATTCGCAACAGGAAGGCGCGTTCTGCTTCTGAACGCCGGAAGTACTGCACCTAGATACTGGGCGTGTCGCAGCACGATCGCGGACTGCACTGGATCCAGGCCTACGCAGGTCTCGATCGTTTTGCGCCGAACTATAACCATGCCGCACCAGACGTGCGCGTCCGTCGGCAATCTGAGAGCCCTTAGCCCGACAAGAAAGGTCTCGACGTCGAGCCCGACGGCCTGCTCCGGAAAGCTGCCGCTGGTCTCGTGGTGTTAACAACGGGCGCCCCGACGATGCAGATTAGGCTGCTTCACCGATATCATGCGTTATGCTGTGCAAGATGGGTCCGGCTTAAGATCGTGAGCTGTCTTTGGGTGCTTCCCGAAAAGCGCAGCACCCTCTCATCCCGAAGAATCGAAAAGGCGGGCGACACTGCTTTCAGCGCCAGTCCGAGACAGGTGATAAGCGACCGATCTAAGGAATCGCCAGATCGCCCGCGCTGTTCTTCTGCTCGACCAAGCCTGATCATGCTTCTTGTAGGCGCGCTAGCACGTCGTAGATGTGCCGCAATGGGCGCTATGTCGACAGTAGTGTCGAATACTGGGCCTTCGTCGCACCCTGAACGAATACTTGCAAGATGAACGATCTCGATCCTTTCGCCTAGCTCGCCAGATTATTGATGAGGATTGTCTATGGTCATGAAGCGCAAACTTGGCCAACTGCTTCCTCTGCGCTGTTACGGGCAGCCTTGAAAAGAGGTTTCTTGGAATGAGGCTCACCTTAAGTGAGTGCCGCTGACGGTATCGGCATTCTGTATGGAATCTGGAAGTGAAGCAGGCCAACGCAGCTAGCCGCAATTGACGCAGTGTTAATCTCAAAACAGAGCTGAGAAAGTGGCAGGCCGCTCAGCTGAGCCACCATTCAACCGAGGCTGCTCAGTGCTTCCATGGAAATCACCGCAGGCGACAGATTCGGCGCGTCCTCACCCAGCAAGGCGGTCAGCGCCTCCTGGAAATCCCCGGTCGAGATGCCGCGCAGATACAGCACTGGCAACAGCGCATCCAGACTTCGGGTCCGCCGTGCCCACAGCGGCAGGATCGTCGAGCTGAACCGGATCCGCTCGCCAATTCGCCGAGAAATACCGCGCCAAGTACGGCCGGGCGGTCGAATGTCTGGTCAAGGACCGCGACGCTCCTGGCCTTCTGCGACTTTCCTGCCGAGCATTGCGACCACCTGCGCACGACCAATCGCATCGAGAGCGTGTTCGTCACCATGCGGCACAGGACGTGCGCACCACGGGCTCGTTGTCGCCGACCACCGCCAGGCTGAAGTGTCATCGCCGCATCACGAGCTTTGGCGGCCCAAAGGCACAAACAGTTGCCGAAGATCATTGCGGGTGTCAGATTCAACGATGGCATCGAGATCATCCAAATGCCGGCTAACAGCGCCGCCTGGTCACCTCGTCACCCAAAATCCCGACGTCCGGAGGGAATTCATGCTGCGCTCGAGCAAGCTGCAACGAAGTCCTAACCGAGCTCGGCGAAGAACTCGCCAAGACTATCGTCCATTGCGGTCGGCAACTAACATTAGGACGCCCCCTGGCGTCGAGCACCAACGGATCCGCCTAGAGGAGCCGGCGGATCGGTGCCCAGCGATACCACTTTCATCATTGATGAGTCTTGATCAGACGAGCGAGCCGCTCGCGGCAATTGCGAAATGACGAATGTCGTCGATTTCGCGGTCAGACTGGACGATTTCACGTCGCACTGGCATCTGCCGCTTTCGATGTATCTGATCGTTTGGTCGACAGACTTCTCAAACGGCTGTGGTCGGAATTTACTCCACCAAAGCTTCTAATCTTCTCGTGGGGACTTCGCTTCAATACCAGTTGAGCTGCTTAATAGATTCGTCAGCATCTGCCTCACAGGCTCGCTCATAAACGGCCTTAATATCCATCCGAAGGCGCCTACCGCAAAGACTCCAAACGCAAAAACGCCAAGCGCACTCCAAACAGCCATCTTCATTGTGGGTCGCTCCTGCTTCCGTTGAGCAGTATCGCCAACAAAGGCCTGCGAGGCACCTATCAGGATTGGTAAAGGACGGTCTCAAAAGTTGCGCCACGGTCGCCGAACACACGTTCATTGCGAGATTAGGAAGTGAACATGGGAAACCTTGGAATTCAAAGGGCCAACCGCGCACGTATTCAGACCGGCTGAACGAACTCGATGCCCATATTCCCGCTTTAGAAATCGCGCGGTAGCTTGGTAACGCGGCCAACCAATCATGTATAGCGAAGACGAGCAGATAGATGATGGGCTGTCACGTGCTATCGCCCGAGCAGAGACCAGTTATTAGTCGCGAGGCGGCGACAAAAGCGGACGAGGACACTGATCAGGATCGCATCAGCACCTGGACCTAAAGGAACTTGTACCAGGATCGAGACGCCAGCGCGGCGGCCGCCGTTCCGGTCTTGTGATAATTTTCCTCCCTCAATACGAAATCGAAAATCTAGCTGCCGCGCGTTGAGAGGCAACCGACATCACACGAGCGCCACCTTGTCCGGTTCAAGACGACGATGTCGGAAGTCCGACGGTCAGCAACGTCATTCAAAAGCAGGCAGTTGCGCATATTTTCGCTCGCCATGCAAGGCGCTCACCAGATTCCGCGAGCGGCAGCCGATTGCTGGAATCAGGAGCAAACCCGCCACTGCCAAAGCGCTCGCGGGGGGCCCGTCTCAGGGACTGCCAATGAGCCGCGCTCGACTGATCCCGGTCAAGCACAGATGCCGCTTATGCTCGGAAGTGAAGAACCGGCGAACATCAATGTTCGCGATTGCCGCCAAGTTCACCGAGCCGGCGGGGCACATCGCAACCTTCAAGCAAGAAATCCAAACAGAAGGCCGTGCTCGGCGCGAGCCGACCCTTTTTAATCAGACTACGCATTTAATCAGACTACGCAGGACGGGTCGTGCAAAGTGATTCTCTCGGCCGACGATTCCCGCACGAAGAAATTGGTCGAGGATGTTCTGGCACTACGGGAAAGCCGGCTCACTTACGCCAGCGGCAACCTGGTGCTCTGGAGCAGAATGGCCAAGTTCGTGAACGGCTCCGACACGTTGATGAAGAGGCCCGGAAGAGCTTCATTCGCGCGCCGCCGCCATCGGCGCCGGGAATGAATAGTCATGGCGGGGCGAAGGTCGTCTATCGGCGCGATGGGCAGAAACACCGGGCGTATTTCGTGCCGAAGGGAGCGGTTTCGTTGTTCGCAAAGGGACGCGAGGTCGACTTCGACCCCGACCACGACCGGATGAATGCACCCGCGCTGCGCGAGATGACGTTTACGAATGAGTTCTTTCGGCGCCTCGCGCAGTAATGGGAACTGGCCGAGCGCTTCCCTGCCCCTCCCGAAGGCGACGGCTCGGAATACGATGCCGAGGAAGCCGAGCAGGCGCGTTACCGTAGGCTCGGCGTCCGCAACGGCTCGCGCTTTCTCAATATCGGTGTCGATAACCAGGTAACGTGGCCCAAGGAAGAACAGCTCGTCGCGTTCGACCGGTATCAGTTGGTCCTCATGCCCAAGACCAAGGATCACGTGCAATCTGTAAACATCGATCTGACGGCCAACCAAATTGACGAGCAGACCGCCATGACGGTAATCAAACCGCTTTTTAAGCGTGATGGCTTGGTGCGACGATAGCTTTGCTATTGCAGAGCATGGCTGGTCGGGAAATCCCGTGCCGGTTGCCGTAACAAAGCGGGACCTCGCTTTCACAACGTCGCATGAATACATCTTTGACCGGAAAATTCCGGATTCCGAGGAAGCACGGCGCGCACTTGCGCTCTTCCGGGAGGCACGCAACGCCCAGCAAAATGGGTTCATCAGCTACGCCGCCTTGAACTACTACAAGATCATCGAGATCCGGCATCACGGCAAGGAAGCAGCCCGGAAATGGTTTGTGACGAATTTTGAGGCTTTGCGAACCGCATCCAAGCAGGGAGACGACGATATCGCCCGCTTTCTTGCCCTATGCGGCAACGAACCGCCGCACAAATACATCCACGATTCCTGCCGCATTGCCGTTGCGCATGCAGGCAAGCACTCGAAGTCCGATCCGGATGATGCCCATGAAATCCGACGCCTGCACACGGCGGCCGATGTCATGCACAGGCTGGCACGCCGCTTCATCGAGATGGAATTTGCGGTCTCGGATGTGATGTACGCGGGTACGTAGGCGCTTCGAGCCGCCCTAGTCTTTCCCGGCTGCGCCTTGTCCACCCTTGCGTTTGACTTCTTGCGCTTCGTATTGGGCCTTGACCGTTGCGTCATTTGTCTCACCCGCGACCGAATCAGCTCCGCTGCCATCCAGGCCCGGCGCCGCCTTGATCGCGTCCGCAATGTCCTTGATCTCGGAGCCCTTGCGGATGAATGGCTTTAGATAGGCATCGAGCTTGCCTTTACCGGGCTGTTCGAGTTCTTCCGTCAAGGCGGCAAGATACCGATCCTTATCGGTAGCGGCCCGATGCCGATACCAGCGCGGCGCGCAAGCTCCGCATGAATCATGATGGTACGGCCGTTGCCGTCCAGGAAGGGGTGACCGTAGGTGAGATAGCCCATGACTTCGCCAGGCTTCTCCGCCATGAATGCCATGTCCTGTGCCTTATCCAGCGCGTAGTCGATGGCTTTGCGAATGTCGTCGGGATGAGCGAAGAAGATGGCGCCCTTCTTCACATGGATGTGAGACGCGTTTGTGTGCCGATCCTCGCCGGCCCATGGGAATACGGCAGCGTTTGTGCGTTTTTAGAACGTCGTCATAGCTCAGCGAAGGCGGCGCCTTGAGGTCTGCCAAGGCGGCATCGATACCGGTCAGGAACGAGTTGTGCAGAAGGCGCTGGACGATTTCTGGCTTTTTCGCCTTGGCCACATTGCGCAATAGCCGCGCGTCGCAAAATCCCCCAACGGATCAAATGTCACGGACGGCTTTCGCGCAGATAGCGTGCCTGAAGGCGCACAGCCTGAACGCGGTCCAAAATCCCGGCTCGCTGGAGCGCAACGATGGTATTCTCGATAGGATCGAAATTCACGTCGTCGCCGGAGAGCCGCGTCACGTGCTGGGCAAATACGTCATTCGCTGTCACGACAACTGCAACGTTGTTGGCAGCAGCCAACCTCTGGATCACCTCGGCGGTATAGTGGGGCTTGGTCGCGGGACGTCGGATCGACATGGATTCTCCTTCCCACCAATATAGTACGCCAAGGTCTGAAAATCCATTAAGTTGCAATCCTCTCGGTGCATTTTGGGGCGGCTAAGCCCCTGAAGACCCCTAAAAATTACCGACGCCTTGTTGCGGGGCCGAGGCCCTCTGGAAGACCGAAACGGACGGCGCAAACGTCCATCGGAATCAAGGGGTTGGCCCTAATTCAGGAACGCTCAACCATACGCCCTCTATAATATAGCTGTATTTCAGGACTTTCCGCCGTTTTGGCGGACCGAAGCCATTATTTTGAAGAGCGATTTATGACGGAAGATTCAGCGCATCCAACGCCTATCACACGGCACCCATCGGCCTGCTTGGATAACCACTTCTTCGCGCAGGCGTTGCCCGAGGTCGCGGTCGTTGCGGCTCATAAGAATGTGTATCTTCCGGAGGGTGAGCCCGAAGCCGTCTTGCGCTACGCGCTCAAAGACATTCCCCGAAAGACCGTCAAACAAGCCCTTCAGAAGAACGACAAGGCGTGCTGGGCTGTCAGCTTCGCTCTCAATCATGCCCTTGATGTACTCGCGATGAAGCGCCTCATCATGATCAGTCGGGCGATATGCAAGATGCTGCTGCCGGATGACGCTGCACTCGTACTTGAAGCCGAAGCCTCGCTAAAGCGCCGCTTTGCCAATGATACGGCTCCTACCATGGAATCTGGCGCGATCCAATTGAGGAAGTTGCCGACTATATTCGCGCGGCAATCACCGACCAAGACAAGCCGCCCGTCAAAATTCCCGATGACGCTTCCCATGTCGCG
Organism: Bradyrhizobium sp. CCBAU 051011; assembly: GCF_009930815.1. Classification (NCBI taxonomy): domain Bacteria; kingdom Pseudomonadati; phylum Pseudomonadota; class Alphaproteobacteria; order Hyphomicrobiales; family Nitrobacteraceae; genus Bradyrhizobium; species Bradyrhizobium sp. CCBAU 051011. Next base: position 8,350,557 of record NZ_CP022222.1, read on the forward strand.
GTGCGAGGCCTCGCTTTCTCCCGTCAATCGCAGCCAACAGAACGATCAACAACAATGACGACCGCCCCTACTCCACGCCCTAAGACTATCTCCAAGGCCGAATTCGCTCGCCGCATCAATGTCAGTCGATCGCGGGTGTCGCAGCTGGAAAAGGAAGGCCTGCCCGTCCGGGTAGATGGCAAGATCGATTTTGCAAAGGCGAAGCGCTGGACCGACAAGAACCTCGATCATCACCGCCGAGCGGCCCGGAAGCCCGATGCGTTCGATATGCCGCAGACGGCAACGGAAACGCGCGGTGAGAAGCTTCGCTGGAAAGCTCAGCTTCGCGAATTGGAATCCGAAAGCGATCTGGCGAACTGGTCGACCGTGCCGAAAGGACAATCTTCGAGCGGGCCACCGCCGAGCGCGATCGTTGGATCGGATGGGTTGCGCGGGCGACTGCCCAAATCTCAACCGAAGCTGAAATCGATCCGACGAGGCTATACGGCGTGCTTGACCAGCTCGTCCGCGACCATCTAACCGAACTGGCGGCGACGTCTTTGCTAGATCTGCAGAGTGGATAAGAATGCGGGCAGATGTCGGCAGGTAATGAGAGGGCGACCATGGCGACCTTCATTCTGGTACACGGCACATTTGCAAATGCCGCAGATTGGCCCGCGTTGCAGTCCGGCTTAGCCGAGGAAGTCAGCCCTCCAACAGACACCGCTCGTTTTGAACAAGTGCCTTGGACCGGCAAAAACCGCGCGAGCGCCCGTCAGGCTGCCGCAAAGCAAATTCGCTCGAAAGTCGACGAAATCCGAACGCACTTACCTTCTGAGAAAATCTTCATTATTGGCCATAGCCACGGTGGGAACGCTATTGCTTACTTCCTAAAGACTTATCCAGAGGTAGCCCTAGAGGTAACCGGCTGCGCATTCCTTTCAACTCCGTTCGTGGCAATTCGCGCTCGGGCAGGCGCAATACGACCTCTTCTCTTAGTTCTTCTCTTCATGAGTGCTGCACCAGTGACCGTTTGGGCCGAGTACGCTCTCCCACGTTCAATAAAGAATATTGCCGATTGGCCGATGCAATTCTGGTGGGGAGTCGCCGCGCTCGCGGTTCTTTCGCTGTTGCTGACGCTAATTGCTTTCAGGCCTTATCGATCCCGAGACACAATTGATGCAATGCTTGCGAAGACGATTCTTCAGCAAACCACGGATATTCCAACAGGGAATTACCTGTTCTTACGTTGCTCGGGTGATGAAGCAGCAGCTGCTCTTTCGGCTTTCCAGTTTAACGCTTGGCTTGCTGTAAAGCTCTCTCAGAAAATAGAGCACTTGTTCCGTCCTCTGTTCAGCGAACGTCCCCTTGTCGTTATGGGCTTTACCGCATTCGCGGTCATTCTGTTCTACACTGCATTTCGCGCCGCGATACCGATCGCCTCGGATCTCGCGGAAATTGGGATTGTAGAATTATTCCGGCAGATGGGATCGTGGCTTACTGATGGCCAAATCCTGAGAGTCGTAGTCGTAATCCTATTTCTGCTCCTTGTTTTTGTGATCCCCATTATCTTCATCCTGTCGTTACTAGGGACCATTGCAGTGTTCGCAGCACAAGCGCTTGCTTCTTGGTCGTTCGGATGGACAGAATTCAGGGCGGGCCTTCTGGTTGAACTTGCAATTGAACCATTGCCCTTTGGAAATTATTCGCTCACTCACATAGATTGGGCGAGCGCATCCGCGCCAGATGGTATTACCCACAGCTGGACATACGAGCATCCTGTTGCCATCGCTCGATTGCGGGATTGGGTACAGTCCGGATTGTCCTGAGGCCATGATCTCATCTGTTGAAAGCTGGGCCGAGGATATATGGTGTCGCGGGCTCGCACCCGAGCCGCCGCTAACTATCTCCGCTTGGGCAGACGCGCATCGGATGTTGCCGGAGACCGCCTCCGAACCAGGTCCGTGGCGGACAGATCGGACCCCATACCTCCGCGATGTGATGGATGCACTCTCGGCATCCTCACCGGTCGACCGCGTTGTCTTTATGAAGGGGGCCCAGCTGGGCGCAACGGAAGCCGGGCTGAATTGGGTCGGCTACGTCGTAAGCAACGCGCCCGGCCTGATGCTCTACGTGATGCCAACCACGGAAAGCGCCCGTCGCAACGTGCGCACGCGCATCGACCCCTTGATCGACAGCACGCCGATCGTGCGCCAGCGGGTCACTAAGGCGCGATCTCGCGACCCCGGGAATACGGCGACGCTCAAGTCCTTCCCGGGTGGCAAATAGCATTTGTGGGCGCCAACTCCGCCGTTGGTCTGCGATCGACGCCCGCCCGGTACCTGTTCCTCGACGAGGTCGACGGCTTTCCGCATGACCGCGCTGGACAACAACCGGTCGGCGCTGTGTTGAGTTGAGAAAGGCCCTAAGACATGGCCTCGATTACAGTTTCAATTGGCATAAAAAACGTTCGCGAACCGTCAGGATACTCCTGGAATTCCTGATCTTTCCAAAACTGCGCTGCCTCGTCGTCGATCGCGTGAACAAGAACGCAACGAACTCCGATGTTTTCCGAAACGGAAACAATCCGTATCAGCGCGTCCTGCAAGAGGTCCTTGCCCAAGCCCTTCCATTGGGGCGATTTGTCACGAGCCAGTCGGCCGATAATGGCGACAGGTGCGTGATTGGGGAGACCTTGCTTGCGCTTCAGCTTGGACGGTAATTGTTTGCGTTCAACGCTGCCCATAGCAATGCAGTAATAGCCTACGACCACATTGCCACTACATACCACGTAAGTTCGGGCGAATTGCCCCTCGCTATTCAGCGCTTGATTTTTGATCCAATCATTAAGCGGCGGCTTTCCGCAATCAAAATGGCCGAGATCGTGGAAAGTCGTCAAGCGCACGGGGCGAGTGAGTTCGCCGCGCGCTTGACGAGGATGCTCGACTATTTCTGCCACAGCGGTCGACGCTTCATCAGCGCCTTGAGCGCAGGTCCGGCAGGCGGCGGATTGTCGAGAGCATCGATGAATGCATCATACTTTTCCGCGTCTAGAACAAATAGACGCTGGTCGAGCAGAACATCGATGGCGTGCTGTCGCGCGCTATCAAGCACGAATTCACTCAATGTCTTGCCAACAGCAGCAGCGGCGGTGTCTATGAGCTGCTTAGTCTGCTGCGGAGCGCGAATGTGAATGTTCGCGCTACTTTTCTGGACCCGCCCCTTCGAACGCGCGGGCGGGCGCTCTAATACTGCGGTTGACATTGGAAAATCCCTCTCTGCTGCTGATTGGTATATAGGGTAGCCGTGTACACAACGTCAACACATATTTGAAGTTCCCCTGGAAGGCGTCGCCGTGCTGCCCACAAAACGTATTATTTTTCAATTAGTTACAACTTTCTGGTAGCGAACTTACCTGCGCTATTCACAAGACAGCGGGTCGCCTGGTCGGCACGCGCAGGCCAAAAATCAACATTATTTCAAAGAGTTGGACGGTTGGACGAATTTGACCGGACCAGATTCCATATATGCTTCGGTCAAAAGAGTCCGACGGCTAGCACCGGAGGCCAGACTCGCTCGCGGGCCTCAAGGGGTTTCGCCCACCGTTGGCGGCGCCTTCAGCGCCCTTGCCCCCGCGTTCGAGCCCGGCCGAGGACTCCGGTGGGGCTGACGCCCCCAATCCGGACTGAAGTCCGTCTTCCGCAATGATTTGAACACCAGCGACATCGAGGGGCGCAGTGCGCCGGCCCTACGGCCGGCGGCCTACGCTCTCTCAATTCGTTCCCGTCGCGGCAGCCCAGACTTCTGACGAAGGGGATAGGAGAACAGGAAGCGGCTACGCGGAAGGTTGAGGCCTTCATGAGCGCGGTCACCATGCGCGAGACTCTGCTTTTTCGATCATTGACATGATGTTTGAGGCCTGACATAACTTCAAACACAATGTTTGAGGTCAGAGAAAATGTCCGAACCGATCTATACGCTGAAGCAAATCTGCGACGCCCTGAACATCACGCGTGGCCGTGCCGAGCAATGGATCGCGCGGGGCCACTTCCGCCCTCCGCATAATCCGATTTTTGGGGCAGCTCGGGAATGGCAGATCCAGGACGCTATTCGCTTCGCTGCCTTTGGGGTCATCGTCGATAGCGGCATTCCTCAAGAACAGGCTGGTGTCATCACGCAGTTGGACATGCACGGGTTCAAAAACGATACGGCTTTCTTCGTTGTTTGGAGGGGGCTGCATGAGACTGCCACCAAGAAAGCGTCTGGGACGTTCCTGAAAATGCACATACCTGGCGTGTGGTACGGAGAGATCGTCAAAGAAAGCGCCTTGCTGGCCCATCTCGAGAATGAGGATGTTTGGTCAGCGACTGTCGTGAATCTCGATAACCTTGAACGCAAGGTCAAAGCAGCCCTTGGATACGAGGGGAGCAAGTAATGACCAGCACGCCGACGCAGACGAACCAGCGCAAGGGCCGTCGCAAGAAGATGCAGGCGCAGCATCTCGTCGACGAGGACATCGAACCGTGCCAGCCTTGGAAGCCTACATGAGGGCCGCTGTTCAAGCGCCATTGCTCAGAGCTGCAGCAGCGGATCATCGTCGGCGGTGAGCGGCCGACGTTCGAAGAGATCGCGGACTATCTCAAAATCCCGGTTTGGGTCGCCGTCGCTGGGTTTGTCCATTCGGTGGAAAAACAGGAAGCCAAGCTTCGGCAAAACTGATGCTCAACGCCCTCACCAACATCGGCCCTCGGTTTCGCGCAGCTGCGCTTGCGTTCCGCAATTATGACGCCGCCGGTGCTGGTCGTCGCTGGCGCGGCGCGAGCGAGATCCTGGTTCAGGGCTCGGCCAAGACAGCGGCGCGCGGTCCGCAGCGTCATCGCAACCTAACCGGCCTCCTCCGCAGTGGCGACGTGAAAGCAATACCGACGGCTGATGCGCAAGCTGCAGCAGCAGGGGGGCGCGTAATGGCAAACAGCGTCGTGACCCCCATCGGCGGCTCACTGGTGATGCAGACACGCACAGGCGTCGCCGCCATCATGAACACGGCGCTGGCGCCGTTCATCTTGCAGGAACAGTGGTGCGGCCCGATCTGGGCCGCCAGAGATGCCGCCTCATTCGTTGCCGTCGACAAGGATGGCGACCTGATCGCGCTCGGCGACAACATCGATTGGATAGCCTCACGCGCCCGCGCCGTTGAAATCCAGCAGAAGCTACCGCCGCTCGCCGATATCGCGGCGGCCTACAAGACGGTTGACCAGACTCTCCGCGTCAAGCCCGCATCAGGCGAGTATCAGCTACTCGCAAGCAAGATGCTCGACGTGCTCGGCATCAAGGGGGGTGACGATACTGATGCCTATGTCGAGGCGCTGGCCTGGACGCTGGCCGAAGTTTGGCGCGCCAATGGAGACCCCAGCGGCACGCCGGGGTGGATTCCAATTCCAGCGTTCGCCAAGGCCGTTCAACACATCTGGCGAGACCGCGATTTCTTGGGATCACTTTGGCGGAACAAAACGGCCGCCGATCCCTGACATCATCGAGCACTCCAAAGACTACCGCCGCGATCTGGTCTTGGTGCGGGACAGTATCGACATGCTCGGCCGTACCAGAAGCGACTCGGTCGGATAATCGAGGTCGTCAACGACTATGAAGCCGAGGAATGGTGAGAGAGCGCGCCGCCTCACGCGCGCGCGGGCGTTTGAAGCGTAAGCATATCAGCCGCTGTCTGCTTCAGTCGCAGACTTCGACCCAGCGAGATACCCAGGAATATCCGTCCCAATAACGCTCGCGAACGCTTCGACAGGGCGGCGGTTCTTCGACGTATACCCGCGGCGCGGCAGGTACGTAATACACCGGTGGTGGGGGAGCCGGGCGGGCCGCGAGTGCGCCACCGAGCAACATCCCGCCGAGAAGACCCCCGGCCACCCCAGCGGCGATTTGGCCGTTTTCGGCCCTTGCAGGAGCTACCACAAATCCGGAACTCGCAAGAATCGTGGCAGCAACAAGCGCTACTACCAATCTCATCGCGGCCTCCATCGAGGGTGCAATTGCTCGGTAGGATTTCAACTGTTTTCAGTTAAATCATTCTTAATCGGAAAGAAGTGGTCCGCCGGGCCTCCAAAAGCGACGCCTGAGCCACACCGGACCATGCGTGGTCGCGAAAGGCGTGGCCTTCGAATACGAGGTAGTCGGCAGAATAAAAATGGCCCCAACGCGCGGCGGTGCGCCGAGGCCATCCAAAGTATTTCCATCTGCAAACAGCCAGGTGGAGTGGGGCCCTACCTGGCACGCCGATAGAAGTGGGAAAAGGTGGCAAATCAGAGGCCCAGCCCAGCCGGGCGCCGCCGCGCCTATGCATTTTCTGAACGTCCTGCGGAACGAAAGCACATGCCAGGAGTTCTGCGAAACACCAAAGCTACGCGTAATGGGGTTGTTCGGGGAACTATGTCGCAGAATCGCTTCCATGCCCGCAAAGCCGCAGCAGCACTACTAAAAATGGCGAAGGTATCTTCTGATCCCGCGTTGGCCGGTCGGCTAGTGGAGGCCGCCGCAGATCTGAAGGATCATGTTGGCGAGGCTCCGCCGCCTGTCAGCGTGAAGGCGCCTGATATAAGAACAGATGACTAACTGAATCGCCCCGACTAGTCCTGGATGATCCCTCATGCGCACAATCTCCACGCTGCTGGTCGAGGACGAAACCCTGATCAGGATGATGTTGGCTGAAATGGCGGAAGAGCTGGGGTGCTTGAACATTTCGGAAGCCGCAAATATTGAGGCGGCGATGTCATTGGCTGAGACAGGCTCGTTCGATCTAGCCCTGCTAGACATTAACATCGCGGGTTCTCTTGTAACCCCGGTCGTTCATATTCTCGATAGACGAAGCGTTCCGATCGTTTTCGTCAGCGGTTATAGCAACCAAACGATGCCGGACGAGCTAAGAGGCAGGCTGCTTGTTCAGAAGCCCTTCTCGCAAGATACCTTAATGGATGCTATCAACCGCGCGATTGGCTTGGATTCCGCCGCTTGATTGCCGCTTTGGCTTTAATTTGATTTTCGCAGTTGGCCTTATTTTGACTTGTGTTGGCGGATTACTATGGGCCAGTTTTGTTTCAGGGTCAGGCGCAGCTGACGAAGCTGATGATGGCCCTCAAGTCCGGCGACGTCGTCGTGGTGACGAAACTCGATCGGCTCGGCCGTTCTACCCGCGAGCTATTGGACCTGATCGAACAGATCGGCGCGGCCGGTGCTGCGTTCCGGTCGCTCGGCCACCCGCTATTCGACACCACGTCATCGCAGGGCCGCTTGCTTCTGGCCGTGCTGGCCGCGATCGCAAGCTTCGAGCGCGACTTGATCGCAGAGCGCACCACCGAGGGCCGTAAGCGCGCCATGGCAGAGGGCAAGAAGTTCGGCCGGAAGCCTAAGCTGACAGACTTCCAGAGGAAGGAAGCCTTGAAGCGCCGGGCAGCCGGCGAGACCCTGGCCAAGATCGCGAAGAGCTACGCGGTCGACACCTCGATGATCTCCCGCTTGCGCTAAACGCCACTGCCATCGCCCCGGCGTGCGCCAACTGGCTGGCGGCGGCGATCTTGAAGGTGGTCAGGGCTTAAGCAGGCTCCCGTCTCGCATCTATCTGGGCTTATCAGGCCGCTGGGGGCTCTAGTTCCAGCACGCGCAGTCCAGCGGGTGTAATCTCGTATCTGCCATCTCGGCGGCGTACCAGCCACCCAGCTCTGACCATCTCCTGCGCAGTCTGCACGCTACAAACAGGATGACTGCCGCCGGGGTAGTAGAGCCTGCCAGTGCGGTCGATAAGGTATCCGTATAGCTGAGCTTGCCGAAGTGCTCTAATTCTAGGGCTCTCCATACCCTCACATAGTCACCAGGGCCGGGAATTGCGATTCCATGCGCGTGCCGGCCTCACAGGGGTAGTTCACCACCCCGCATAGCCCGTTACACCCGAATCGGTCGCTTGTCCGTCGCTAGGGTTGCGCGCACTATTCCTTTGCGGCCGATCAACTCGGCCCCATCACCCCGATCGGCGGCAAGCGACGGCCCCGGCGTGATGCCATCCGAGGTTAGCGCCGGGGTTGTCCTCGCAAAGAAGCGCTAGCGCCTTAGCAGCGCGCGCTGTCCGCGCGTTCGCGCCGGCTCGACCCGGTCCGCCAGCCGGCCTCCTCGTCCCTGGCCGGGCCGGAACCATGCACCTGATTGGTGCTAAGTAGATGGTATCACAAAACTTTTATTTTGACCCGGTAAATCTCGTTGCAGGTCGGAGAAGCGGGAAGGATTCGATCGCTTCAGCCGTCGCCGCCTATGCGGCCGCCACGTTCAAGCCGGACGGCAAGGTGCGAGCTGGCGAGCGCCCCCTTGTTATGCTGCTTGGAGCCGATCGCGCCCAGGCGCGGGCGCAGCTAGCGTACATACGGGGGTATTTTGCCGAGATTGTGCCATTTAAGGCGATGGTTCAGCGCGAAACGGTAGACGGTCTCTGCTGGTTAACGGCGTCGATATCGTGGTGCAGACGAGTGACCACCGATCAGCTAGAGGCCGGCAGCATCTTGGCCGGCTCCACAATTCTCGGTGCCATGGGGAAGCTGGTCGACAAGACCAAAGATTTCCAAGACGAGCTGATCAAGCTGCAGCGGCTCGGCGGCGACTCGGCAACGCCGCCGCAGCTGGCACCATGACCGCCAAGGCCTTCGACATCGCAAAGCGCGTTCCCATGAAAGTCCAGGATCTCCTGAAGATCCCCGGCACCACGTATTCAATAATGGGCGAACATGAGGCGATGGAAACATGGGAGCCGCTCGCCAAATATGCCTGGACCCAGCAAAGCGACGCGCACTTCAAGGGAGACGTCACCGGCAGCTTGCAAAAGGTCATCAGGGCCGGTGAAATGTCCGGCCGCATCACCGACCCCATCACAAAAAACATCGACCCTCACCGGCTATCGTCGTTCCTCGATACGGTTGCGCGCATCAAGGCGGCGACTCACGGAATGGTCAATGAAGATATCCTCCTAGCGCTGGCGCAGCAGGGCGGCCCGACCCTGCGCGGCTTGAGCGATGAAGGATTCCTCGCCTTAGCGATTCAGTCTCAAATGATGGGGGGACACCGCGCCGGCACGGCGTACATGTCCTTGTGGCAGCAGCTCGCCAGCGGCACCATGAAGAAGCGCACCGCCGAGGGCATGGAAGAAATGGGATTTTTGAAGCCAGGCGAATGGTCGAGCGAAGGCGGCCACGTCTCCATTGGTTCGGAAGCCTCGAAGCGATTGGCGCAACTGATCGGCCAAGATCCCCTCGTGTTCGCCAAGCAGATCAACGAGGAGCTTGCCAAGAAGGGCATCACGGATCCGATAGAACAGCAGCAAGCAATAATGCGCTGACCGGCCGGCAGACCACCCAGCGCCTCACAATGGAGGAGGCTCTGGGGCGGCAGCAGATGATCGCAGAACGCTCGCGCATGCAGCAAGGCGTTGGCGCTGGCGCATCCTACGATCTGATCAATGACAAGAGCATCACGGCGAACATGCACGCAAAGCAGAACGCCTGGAACAACCTGTTGCTCGCGGTGGCGGGCCCGAACAGCGAGAACGTCGTGGCCGTCCTGAAGCAACTTACTTCTGCGATAAACGGCCTGACCTCCGTCGCCACGGGAATCGATCCTGAAAAAATGCAGCTAATCTTCAAGGCTGTCGCCGCCCTGGGCGCGGGCCTCGTTGTCCTCGGCGCGGTCTCGCTCGCCTCGCTCGTTGCGCTTGCGAGCGTCCCCAGTATCATCATTGCGCTCTCCGGCGCGCTTGGCATCTTCGCCGCCTTGAATTGGGAGAGCATCAAGGCCAACGCCGAGACCATCAAGGACGTCGCCATGACCATCATCGGCGCGGTGCCGGGTCTCGGCGCCGTAGCCGCCGCGATTGGCACGCTCGCCCAGATCCCATGGCAGAACATCGTCACCATGTTCGACGGCATCAGGAATGCCCTCATGTCGTTTATCGGATGGCTGGAAAGCGTAGCCGGCAAGGTCAAAGGCATCTTCAGCACAAAACCGACTCCGGATGCGGCGCCGACAATAGACAATAAGAGCCTTCTACATCTTCAGCGGTTCAACCCAGGCACTGGCGGTCAGAAGCGTGAACAATATGCCTTCAACCTAAACATTGATGGTGACAGAATCGCTCAAACGATCATCGACAAAATGGAAGACATCTACAGCTTCCCGACTGGCGCGCCGTCGCCGGATGGATCCGGACGCTATTTCGCCGGCGACCATAATTTCACCGATGTCTGATCATGCCTAAGTCAGTTCTCGAGCTCGACCCGACGCGCGCGATGGAGATCCACGATATTGACTACGCTGGCGCAATGGAGCTCGCCGGCATCATTAAAGCAAGACATGGCGGTGGCGAGTCCGGGCCGGAGGCCCTACGGGCGATGCTGGATGAACTGGTCGAGGCCGGATTTGTGCCGATCGCCAACCCGTCGCACTCGGCACATTAGACCACAGGTCACCGCGGGGATTATCTCGGCTGGTGATAAGTTGCAGTGGTCCAGGGGACGCAACTAGCGGAAGCGCATCCAAAGGGAATACATTCGCTCCCAGAGGCTTCGGGGCCGGGGGGTTGAAATGCCGGGGGCAATGCATCTTCGAATTTGGGACGTGGAGCACGGCGCCTGCGCAATGCTCCACCATACGCTGAACGGCGTTGCTGGCCGCTTGGCAATGATCGACAGCGGCGACACGCACGACTGGATGCCATCGGGGTTCATCACACAAACGCTCGGCCGAAACAGGCTGGACTATCTGTTCATTACGAACGCCGACCAGGACCACATGAGCGGCCTTCAGGGCCTGTGGGACGCCGGAATAGATGTGCCTGTCATGCATCACAATCCGACGTTCGGCGCCCAGGCGTTTGCGGCGGTCAAGCGCCAGAGCGGCCCGCTGACGCGCGACGCGCAACGCTACATGCAGAACTTGGGCACGTTTACGGCGCCGGTTGAATACCCGTTCGACAGCAGCATGGGCGGCATCACCGCCACGATGTTCTATAACCCGTGGCCGCTGTTCCAGAAGACGAACGATCTGAGTCTTGTCGTGTTCATCAAGTTCGGCCGGTTCGGCATCCTGTTTCCGGGCGACCTTGAAGGGCCTGGCTGGCGAAACCAGCTGTCTAACGCCGCATTCCGCACGATGCTCGAGAGCGTTAATATCCTCGTGGCCTCACACCACGGCCGCGACAACGGGTACTGCGAAGATATCTTCGACTATTGCCGCCCCCAGGCCGTCGTAATGTCGGACAAGGCCATCGTGCATGACACACAGAACATGGTCCAAGCGTACCGCTATCAGGTGATGAAGCATCACGCCAACGGAGTTTTTGTGCGCACCTCGGGGCGCAACAGGCACGTACTTACTACCCGCCGCGACGGCTGGATTCAGTTTGAAGTGGACGACCAAGGAAACTTCGGCATCGAAACAGAGTACCAAGGATGAAAAGCCGCTCCACGGTCCTGAAGGCCGCCAACATGAAATGGCTGGTGTCGCTGGCGGCATTCGACGCCGCCGTGGTGTTGCTGTTTGTGGCGCCGGGGTTGATAGACGCCAGCACGTTGGCGCTTCTGCGTGCAGGTTCAGCGACGGCCCTGCCGGTTCTTGTTTTGCTGTTCACGGGACTACTGTCGCACGATGCAAAGGCGCGGCTTGTCTTCTGGAAGATCGCCAACCCGCTTCCTGGCAGCGCCGCCTTTACGAAGCACGCGCCCGCCGACGCGCGGATCGACATGGCGGCGCTGGCAAAGAACGTGGGCGCGTTGCCGACCGACCCAGGCCAGCAGAACGCAATGTGGTACAAGCTGTACCGCCTAGTCGGCGATGACCCCGCAGTGTCCGAGGCCCACAAGCTGTACCTCATGTACCGCGACATGGCGGTGATGTCGCTGTCTATGGTTCCGCTGGCGCCCGCCGCGATTTGGTATGCCGGCGCACCAGCGGGCAGCCTATGGATTGCTAGCGGCTTGTTCGCGGTGCAGTACGTGATGTGCGCCGTTGCCGCCCGTCACAGTGGCACGCGTTTCGTGTGCAACGTGTTGGCCATCCATTCGACCACGAAGGTCAAGGCAAAGACAGCTGCACAGTGATTTCGCGCTTCCGCGCTGCGAGAGAGCTTTACGGCAACATTCCTCCCATCCACTTAGCTAATTCAGCTCGGGCCAGACCTTTTGCCGCCTCCAAGACGAATCTCAAGCTCTCACCGCTAGCGGTCTTAGCCATGGATTTCGCTTTCTCCCACCGATCGGGGTCTTTGGTGGAGTCGATGAAATCATGACCGTCTGCGGTCAAGCGCTTGACGATGAAGTTGCCTGACACCTCGACATACTCGCCTTCCAACCAGCCCTCATCCAGAATCTGCATGAGATTGTAGGCAAGTTCATCGTCGCTGTGGTCAGGAAGTTCGAACAGCTCACTGGCGTAACAGGAATGACTACTCCGGCCATTGAGGTCTGAGTTTTGCTCGAGCGCTTGCATCATGCGCCTGATCAGATCGAGATTTCTTTTCATGCCCTGACTCCAAGCTGCACCGTTGTTTGGTGCTCGCTAATGCACCCAGTCGGTGCATTTTCCGCTTTGTTGACAATGACTTATAACCGGGCGCAAGATCAGCTTTGCCGCCTATCGGGCGGCGAGCCCCGGTCAGTGCCGAATACACTAGACCAGGGCTCTGACCCAAGACACGGAGACGACCATGTCTAAGGCTAAGGCAAGTTCTAGCACATCCAACGAAGCCGAGTTGTTCAACATAATCAGGCGGCTCCGCGAACTCTGCCGCGAGAGCGACAGGCTGGACGATCGCGAAATGAAGTTGTTGGGGCGCCTACGGTCGATGGTGGGTGAAGAGGCCTACCGCGGGCACCTCGTCGGAATGCACTTCGCCGGAGCTAAGAAAAGGCCGCCGGAGACGCGCGAGGTTGGCATGCTCCTGGCTGAGATATCAGAGGTCAGAGCGCAGGACGCGCAGATCAGAGAAGCCCTCTACGAAGTCGAATGGCAAATCGGTTTTGCCGATGTCTCCACGCAAAAAGGATACGAGGCCCAGGTCCGCGAGATCAACAAGGCCGAGTTTGACGATGGTGATCTCGTCATGATGGCATGGCAGCTCGGCCGCTCGGCCGCGCGACCAGGTATCAGCAAGCCTCCGAATCTTGAACTCGAGGCCGATCGCGATGAGCGCCGCCGCAAGGAATCGGAAGGCCACCACGACACCGCCGATAACCAGTCCGCCGCGCTCTGATCGTGCTGGCATCGACACCAAGAGCCCGCCGCTCACCGGCGGGCTTTCCTGTTTGCCCAATAATTCCTGCCTTGTCGTTTGCGGCGCGTTCCAACTTGATAAACGGGCTAAACGCCACTAAATCTGCGTGCGGACCCGCCCCACGATTAAAATCGAGTCGAAAGATGAGCCAAGGAACATGGCGCGTCCGACCGAGTGAGATTGACCGCGCTATCCGGTCCGTTCGGTCTTCTGGTCTTCCAGTCCGCAACATCGAAATTGCTCCGGACGGCACCGCCCGCATTCACGTCGGCGACCTCGATAAGGTTGCCGGCGATGAGCCGCGGGAGGTGCGGTGATGGCGACCAGGAAGCGCGCGCGTCCGTACAAGCGCGATGTGGATCAGGTGCCGACAATTCGGATCACGACTGTGCAGATCATGTCGTCGCCGGAATTCGAGCTTGGGCTTTCCGATGTCCGTCGGGGCATCCCGTTCGACTGGCGGAACGGCGAGTGGAATTACGAACGAGGTCGCCTGTTTGGGCACATCGCACCGCTCGATATGCAGCTCCGGATCGGCGGAAAGCTCAATCCCAAAGCAGTTGCACTCTACGATGCCGCCTCCAATCGGAGGCTGGTCATATGACCAAGCGCAAGAATCGATCTCTCGACACGATCGCCGACGACATCAGCAAGCTGAAGCGGGATCACATCTTCGATGTCGGCGATCTTCTGATCGAGGCCAAGGAACAGTGCGAACATGGCCAATGGCTCGACTGGCTCGATGATGAATTTGAGTGGTCAGTTGACACCGCCGAAAACTACATGAAGGTCGCGGAACTAGCTTCCAAATTCCGCCCGCTTCGGAATTTGAAGCTCGCAAAAACCACACTCTACACACTGGCTGGCAGCGATTACGATGACGATACGATCGGTGCGATCATCAACGAGTTGGAGAAACATGCCACCAGGACGAGACTGAAGCCGTGCGATGCAAGGCGCATCATAGATATCGGTTTCGGGAGGCACCACTACGGCGACTATCCCGACGCAACACTCTTCAAATTAGCGGACATCGATTGGACCCGTGGCGAGCCGTTTCACGAGAAAGCGGTCACCGCGCTGAAGGAGCGTAAGCCGGAAACCGACGAAGCCGCCGAGGCTATTGTTGACGAGATCGTAGCGGAACAGCGAGAGGCTGATCGGGTGCGGCGAGAAGCCGAGCAAGCCGAGATGTTGCGCAATATCGAGCGCAGCATTGAATCCGATAACGAGGCCGAGCGCGAAGCTGAAGCCATCCTTGACGGACCGCCGCCGGAGCTGCCGTCGATCACACCACCAGAGCCGCAGAAGTTTAGCGCCAGTACACTATGGGCCGGGACCGGATCGTTCGATCGTGCCGTAAGAGACCTCCTCGATTTGCGCACGAAGCCGGCTGAAAGATTTGTCGGGGTGTTCTCGCCGACAGAGTTGCGCGCGGTCAGCGAATTCATGATTGCCGTCGCGGAGGCCAGCAAGACGAAGGCGGAGGCGGTCTGATCCATGCCAAAGCAGGCCGCCCTTCTGTCCACCTTGCCGCCCCGCCTGATCGGGCGCGACGCGGCGGCGGCCTATGTGTGCGTCTGCCCGAATACCTTCGACCGTCTAGTGGAAGCAGGGCGCATGCCGCGCGCCCGGATTCTAGGCGATAAGCGCAAGGCATGGGACACGAGGGAACTTGACATCGCCATAGATCAGTTACCTCATGAGGGTGAGGAACTAGCCGCCTCTGACGAGGGCTGGACATGACCAGGAAACGGCGCCGGCTGCCGCCGCACGTTGAGGCTAACACTGTCAAGGGTCACACCTACCTATCGTTTCGCGTTCGCAGTCAGAACGGGCCGCGCATCCGTCTCCCCGACGATCCGACATCGGAAGAGTTTCGCCTTGCCTACGCCGCGGCAATGGGCGGCACACAGAAGTCCGCCACGAAGAAGGACTCGCCCGACAGTATCTCCGCGAAGATCACTGCCTACATGGCGAGCCCGGCCTATCGCGCCCTTAGCGACTCCTCAAAGGATGGCTACAACTCTCGGCTTGAGCAGATCAGGACCGACCACGGCCACCGCGCGTTCTCTGGTCTTACCAAGGAGCGCGTTGAGACCTTCATTCTTGCGCCGCTCGCCAACAAGCCCGGCGCCGCTCTCGATACGCTGAAAAAGTTGCGCATCCTGATCAACCATTTCAAGCTCACACCCGATCCGACCGCCGGCATCAAGCGGCCGAAGGGGAATGAGATCAGGTCATGGGCCGATGGCGAGATGCCGCTTACGAACGGCGCTGGCCGATCGGCACGAAGCAGCGCACCGCCTATGCGCTGATGTTGAACATGGGCACCGCCCGCATCGACACCCACGCGCTGACATGGCCCCAAGTCGACGATGGCGCCTGTTACCGGCGCCACAAGACCGGAGTCGCCGTCGACATGGCGGTGAGCGAGGATCTGGAGAAGGCGCTGGCGGCGACGCCGCGCAAGCATGTTGTGGTCATCACCACGGCCTACGGCAAGCCGTTCACGGTCGACGGTTTCAGCCGGTTCATGCGCGACGCGATCACCGCCGCCGGCTGCCTCTAACCTGCCAGCCGCATGGCCTGCGCAAGACGCTTGGCCGACTGCTTGCCGACGCCGGCTGCAGCGCCCACGACATCGTCGTCCGTGAAGAATTCCCAAGCCGTTGATTTGGAATCCGGAAACGGCATTTTGCAGTAATTGAATTTGCCGGAAAGCGGGCCTTTGGAGCGGGATTCCTTGCAAACTTGATTTGTGATTCACTCGCGCAGAACCGGCTTTGGCGAGAGATTCGATGCGGCCACGAGAGCGGAGCGAGACGGGGGAACAGGATCTTTTCCGCTCCCGGCTCGATCAGATCATCGACATGAAGCATCCGCTGGTGAGGCTGGGCCGCACGGTGGATTGGGGCTTTCTGGAAGGGCGGTTCGGCGAGGTTTACGATGATGATCCCGGCCGGCCGCCGCTGCCGACGCGCTTGATGGCGGGGCTTTCGATCCTCAAGCACACCTACGACCTGTCCGACGAGGTGCTGTGCGAGCGGTGGGTCGAGAACCCCTATTACCAATACTTCTGCGGCGAAGAATTCTTCCAGCACCGGTTGGTGTTCGATCGCTCGTCGCTGACGCGCTGGCGCAATCGCATGGGCGAGGAACGGCTGGCGGCGCTGATCCAGGAAAGCCTGTCGGTTGCCGTCAAGACCGAGGCAGTCAAGCCGTCCGAACTGTCGCGGGTGATCGTCGACACCACGGTTCAGCCCAAGAACGTGACGTTCCCCACCGACGCGAAGCTTCTAAACCGGGCGCGCGAGAAGCTGGTGCGGCTGGCGCAGCGCCATGGGGTGATTTTGCGTCAGTCCTATGCGCGGGTGGGCAAGTTCGCCCTGATCGAGCACCAGCGCTATGCCCACGCCAAGCAGTTCAAGCGCGCCAACCGGAAGCTCAAGACGCTGCGGACCTATCTGGGCCGCGTGATCCGCGACATCGGCCGCAAGATCGAGGGTAACAGCGGGCTCGAGGCGGCGTTCGCAAAGCTGCTGGCGCTGGCGCGGCGCGTGCGCGAGCAGCAGCAGCGTCAACGTGGGCCGAAGGTTTATTCCCTGCACGCGCCGGAGGTCGAGTGCATCGGCAAGGGCAAGGCCCACCGGCCTTACGAGTTCGGCGTCAAAGTCTCCGTCGCCACCACGATCGGCCACGCCAGGGGCGGCCAACTCGTCACCCATGTGAAGGCACTGCCCGGCAATCCCTATGACGGTCACACGCTGGCCACCGTGATCCCGGACATGGAGGCGCTCATCGGCAACATCATCGCGCGCCTCCTCGCCGACAAGGGATATCGCGGCCACAACGCCCCACCCGATTACAAGTTCAGGGTCTTCATCTCCGGCCAGAAGCGAGGAGTGACACCAAGGATCAAACGCCAATTGCGCCGCAGGGCCGCTGTCGAGCCCGTCATCGGCCATCTCAAAGCCGAGCACCGCATGGGCCGCAATTATCTCTGGTTCCGTCGCGGCGATGCAGCCAACGCCGTCCTCGCCGCCGCCGGCTACAACTTCCGCCGCCTCATCCGCTGGCTCAGGCTTTTGCTGCACCTCTTCCTGACCGCACTCTTCTCCGGCGGTCGGCTTAATCCAGCGTGAAATCAATCTTCTTCACGGACGACGACATCATGGCCGCGCTCGGGCACACCACGCTTGCCGAAGCGGAACGATATACTCGCGACGCCGATCGCAAGCGCGGCGGCAAGCGCCGCGGTGACTCAGCTCAATGAACATCGCAAGAACAAACCTTCCCAAACCACACCCGAAAGTTTGGGAAAAGCGGCAAAAAGCGAAGGGAAAATAACGCCGAGACTACCCGCATGGCGCTCCCTAGGGGAATCGAACCCCTTGAGCGGGCCGCCTCCTGACCGCTCGACGAAGGGAGCTAAGCTATTGAAATTGCATCTAAACTTGCGACCTCCTCAACTCATCACAGCGCTTTTTCCTGCGTCCGGCACGTGATAGATCTACCGCATTTCACTGGGGGATATAAGCGTCCGACCTTTTTCGAGTGACGGATGCGAGCGATGCCGGAAACCACCTTACAGAAGATGATAGGCGCGATCACCAATCTTGATCGGCTGAATCAAGCCGTCGCCGAGCGCCTTTACCCGGTTATCGCGAGAGACGGCGACAGCAGCGGACGAGGACACCGATCAGGATCGCAATCAGGACCTGGACATAAAGGAGGTTTTTACCACGGTCGAGACGCCCGCGCGGCCGCAGTTCCGATCTTGTCATGATTTTCCTACCCCAACACGAACTCGAATAACTGGCCGCCGCGCGCTGAGAGGCGAGCGACATCACACGAGCGGCCACCTTGTCCGGTTCAGACGACGATGTCGGAAGTCCGACAATCGGCAACGTCATCAAAAAGCAGGCAGTTACGGTGTTTTCCTCGCCAAGCAAGGCGCTCACCAGATTCGGCGAGCGGCACGCCGATTGCTGGGATCAGGCGCAAACCCGCCGCCGCTGCCGGAGTGCTCGCAGCGGCCCCGTCTCAGGACTGCCCGATGAGCCGCGCTCGATCGATCCCGATTAAGGCACTGATGCCGCTTATGCTCGGAAGTGAACAGTCGGCGAACATCAATGTCGCGCTTGCCGCCGAGTTCACCGAGCCGGCCGGGGATATCGTATCCTTCAAGCAGAAATCCGCACAGAAGGCCGTGTTCGGCGCGAGCCGACAGCTTTATAGCCAGATCACGCAAGGCGGGTCGTGACAAATGATTCTCACGGCCGACGATTCCCACCCGAAGAAATTGGTTGAGAATGGTTTTGCTGTACGTGAAGGCCGACTCACCCACGCTAGCAGCAACCTGGTGCTCTGGAGCAGAACGGCGAAGTTCGTGAACGGCTTCGACACGTTCAGGACGGCATCTATCCTAAAATTACAGATCTGCAACTCCGCCCCGGCGCTCTATGGCGCTGCGGTGGAAGCGATGAAGGCCATCGATGCCTATGAGGGCATGCAACCGAAGCTGGTCGAGGGCGCAACCATCACGCAGGCCTACCAATTCATCAAGACGGTCAATGCCGAGCTCAGCGCCGCCCCGCTTCCGCAACTCGCAGACAGCAAGAGCGTTTCGCGCTGGCTCGTGCCGCAGGAGTTTGTGACCCGATCTTGCGGAACGTCGTGCGGTTGCAGACTGACGCCGATAACCGAGCGACGCGCGCCTAAAGGTCCCGGTAGTCTACTCAATTATTACGCGAGCATGACAATGTGCTCGAACAGTTAAATTGACGCGCATGGATAGCTTTTCACCAGAAATCTGGCAGTCGCTCGGGCTTACGATCGAGCTCGCGAGCGTGACGACCGTGATCCTGCTGATCGTCGGCACGCCGCTCGCGTGGTGGCTAGCACGCTCGAAGAGCCTTTGGACGGAGGCCGTGGCCACGATCATCGCGCTGCCGCTGGTGCTGCCGCCAACAGTACTCGGTTTTTATCTGCTCGCCCTGCTCGGCCCGAACGGCCCGGTCGACCTTCTCGCCTCTCTCTGGGGCGGGCGCACGCTGGCCTTCACCTTTGCGGGGCTCGTGGTTGGATCGGTTTTGTCAGCGCTGCCTTTGGTGGTGGAGCCCATCCGCTCCGCCTTCGCTGCTGTGGGTGACCGGCCGCTGGAGATCGCGGCTACTCTGCGCGCCTCGCCCTTATATGCCTTCTTCACGGTCGCCCTGCCTCTGGCGCGACCGGGTCTTCTGACAGCCGCTGTGCTTGGCTTTGCGCATACGATCAGCACGTTTGGCGTCGTGGTGATGATCGGCGGCAACATTCCTGGGCGCACCAAGGTGCTGTCGGCCTTTCTCTTCGACTTTGTCCAAGAGTCGCGCTGGCGCGAAGCAAGCTGGCTTGCCGGCGCCATGGCGATGTTCGCCGTTGCGGTCGTCCTCACCTTAACCTTGATCGACAAAAACAGCAGGAGGAGCACGTGAGGACAGCCACACCGGGCCGGATTGAAATTGCCTTTAGAGGCAGTATCGCTAGCTTTCCACTCGATACACAATTCAGCGTACCGGCCAAAGGCGTGGCGGCGATTTTCGGCCCGCCAGGCTGCGGAAAGACTGCGGTGGCGCGCTGCATCGCTGGCCTTGAGCGTTTGCCGGCCAGCTTCTGCGCCATCGATGGCGAGGTATGGCAGGACGAGACTACCTTCCGCCCGCCGCATCTGCGTTCCATTGGCTATGTGTCTCAGGAGGCGGGCCTTTTTCCCCATTTGTCGGTCAGGCGCAACCTGCTTTATGGTGCGCCCAAACCCAAACCGATGCCGATCGCGTTTGATGAGGTGGTCGAACTGCTCGACCTAGCGCCGCTACTCGACCGCTCTCCCTCGCATCTCTCCGGCGGGGAGCGGCAGCGCGTCGCCATGGGTCGCGCGCTGTTGTCTCAGCCCAGACTGCTTGTGATGGACGAGCCGCTTGCTGCGCTCCACAACCGCGCCAAACGTGAGATTCTGCCGTTCGTCGAACGCCTGCCCGCGAAGCTCGCGCTGCCGATGATCTACATCGGCCATGACATGGCGGAGATCGAACGCTTTGCCGATTATCTCGTTATGATGGATCGCGGCATGGTGACTGCGGCTGGGCCGCTGCATGTCTTGCAGACCGATCCTGCGCTGCCGCTTGCACCAAGCCGCGAAGCCGCCATCAGCCTTGATGCCGTGGTGAGCGGCTATGATGGACGCTATGGGCTTCTTATTCTCCGCCTCAAAGGTGCGCGCCTGTTGGTTCCGGCGCCGCCGCTTGCACCCGGCGTGCACCAACGGCTGCGCATCGCCGCCTGCGACGTCAGCGTCGCGCGCGAAGCGCCGCGCGCAGGCTCCATCCTCAACGTCTTTCCGGCGCGCATCAGAGCCTGTTTGCCGCTCGGCGCGGCTGAGATCACGCTGGTACTTGCGCTCGGCACCGGGGGCTCGGGCGCAGAGATTTTAGCGCGCATCACGCGTTTCTCCTTTGATTCGCTAGGACTCAAGGATGGAATGGACGTATTCGCCCAGCTCAAGCACATCTCGCTACTCTCGGCCTCTGAACCGCCACTGCAAACCATACCAGCTTCCACGCCAACAGCAGAGCCTGGACAGGCAAGCGCCGCGGCGTGAAACGAGAAGCTCGGCACGAGAGGCGAGCAGCATCATCTTAAGCCTCCACTCTTGTCGTGCCACGCCATGTGCGGTTGAAGACGCCGATATCGGAAGCACGACAAGCCGACCCAGCCATTCGACAGGGCACGCTGGCAGCTATGCGCGTTTGCTGTCGTCAACCAAGGCCGCGCACCATTTTCCTGAACGGCACGCGGATTGCTGGGATAAGGAGCTAAAGAGCCGCGATGGCCAAAGCCATCGCAGCGGCCCCGTCCCAGGAATTTCCGATGACGCTTACCCGATTGATCCTGATCAATTCAATTCTGACGCTGCTTATAATCGGAAATGCAGAAGCGGCAGAGATCGATGTGGCGGTCGCTGCGAACTTCACCATGCCGGCCAAGGAGATGCAGCGTCGTTGAAGCAAAAGACCAGGCGAGGCCCCGTTTAGCTTTGGCGCGAGCGGACAGTTTTACGGCCAGATCACGCAAGGGGCGCCCTTTGAGGTGTTTCTCTCGGCCGAATGCCCGCCCGAGCAAACTGGCCGAGAACCGTCTCGCGGTTCCGCAAAGCCGCTTCACCCATGCGATCGGCAACCTCGTGCTGTGGAGTTCGACTCAGAAGTTCGTGAACGACGCGGAGACTTTCGCAAAACTGTCGATCTACAATCCGGCGGCAGCGTTCTATGGCGCAGCCGCGGAGCACGCTGTGAAAGCGCTCGGCACCTGTGAGTCGACGCAGCCGAAGCTGGTCGCGGGATTCTCGTGTCTTTCTGGGACGGACGCACCCCCCTTCATCTTTGCCGGGCCTGTGGTCGGATCAGTTTTATACGCGCTGTCTTTCGTGGTACAGCCGCTTCCGAACGCCTCCGTGGCCAAGCTGGCTTGCCGTGGGCATGGTGATGTTCGGCCTTGCGGTAATCTTCACCCCAGCCTTGATCGAGAACTGCAGCGCAAGTAGAGCACGTGAGGACAGCCACACCAGACCGGATCGAAATCGCCTTCAGCGATAGGCTCTCTAGCTTTGCGATCGATGCGCAGTTCAGTGTACGGGCCAAAGGTGTGGCGGCGACCTCCAGCACGGCGCGCATGACGCGCCGCTGCCTATACGCTAAGGCTCAACTATGGAATTGACGTATTCGCCCCAGGTCAAAGGCCGTCCCGCTGGTTCACGACCTCTGAACCCTACGGCATCGCGCCATCTACGCCAGCAGTAGATACTGGACAGGCAGGCGCTGCAGGTGAAACGAGCCAGAGGATCAAGCCTATGATCGCCAACCTCGCCGAGATCGATCCCAAGCGCCTTGCGGCAATCCTCTACAGGCCGGAACAAGACGCGGATAGACTGCTCGCCGACTTCACCCAGGATCTCGCGCGGCAAGGCGTGCGCGTCGGCGGCATCGTCCAGCGAAACTTCAAGGGCGCAAACGGCACGAAAACCATGCTAGCGCTCGACGTTGCAACGGGGCGCGAGATTCCGATCTGTCAACCACTCGGCAGCGGCGCCACGTCCTGCAAACTCGATGCTAATGGGCTCGCAGATGCCGCAGTTGTTGTGTCCCGCGCGATCAAGCGGCACGTCGATCTACTCGTAATCAACAAATTCTCTAAGCAAGAGGCGTCCGGCCGGGGCCTGCGCGACGAATTTGCTGATGCCATCATTGCTGGAGTGCCGCTCCTCACCGCCGTCCCCGAAAAATGCCATGCCGCCTGGCGGACATTCACCGGAGATGTCGGCACGACGCTGCGGTGCGAGCGCCAGGTCGTGGAGGGATGGTGACGCGACATCGCCCTGCGCCTGCCGCGCATCCGCGCGCATTGCATCCCGTCAGCGGCTATTTACCCACATCAGATCCGATAGACTGATCACGCGCGGGAGGACATCCACAATTTTGATCCCGAGAACGTGCGCCACGTCATTAACGTCATTGCCGGTTCCCGCGCCACCTCACATCCGCTGTCCTCGTGCGCGTCGTGGGGTCGATCCGTGGCTTGGCGGAACATTGCCGCGGGCGCTGGGTTTCATCTTAATCAATTGCAATCGTTCGGCATCATAACCCGAACAGTTGGCTTGGGGCTAATCGTTCAAAGGCGCGCAACCGGCGGAGCACGGCAACATGCTCGGTTGTTGATGCAGGACGGCAGAACCATTCAAACAATGCTGTTAAGATGCCATCACGACGAGCATCCGATTGTCACATTTCACCCAGTTGAATCGCGATATCATCTGGCATATCGCTTGCTTCGCCTGATGCCGGAATCATCGGTTTCTGCGCGAAGCAATCTTGTGAGGACAATATGCTTGGAATTGGAAGCAAGTTGCCGTCGTTCGAAATCACAGGCGTGAAGCCCGGTTTTCATCTGCACGAGGAAAACGGGCAGAGCGCGTTCGAGACGCTGACGGAAAACAGCTTTCCTGGAAAATGGAAAGTCATCTTCTTCTACCCCAAGGATTTCACCTTCGTCTGCCCAACCGAGATCGCGGAGTTTGCCCGGCTATCGAAGGATTTCGCCGAGCGCGATGCTGTGGTGCTAGGCGGTTCGACCGACAACGAGTTCTGCAAGCTCGCTTGGCGGCGCTCGCACAAGGACCTGCAACATCTGCCAATCTGGCAGTTTGCCGACACTAAGGGCGGGCTGGTCGATGGCCTCGATGTGCGTTCGCCCGACGGCGTCGCTTATCGCTACACATTCGTCGTCGACCCCGACAATACCATCCAGCACGTCTACGCGACCAATCTAAATGTCGGCCGCAGCCCGAAGGACACGCTGCGCGTTCTGGACGCGCTACAGACCGACGAGCTCTGCGCCTGTAACCGCGAGATCGGCGGCGAAACCCTGAAAGTTGCTTGAGGCATCAATGTCGATTGAACAGCTAAAGGACCAGATTCCCGATTTCGCCAAGGACGTGAGACTCAACTTGGCTTCGATCCTGTCGGATGAGACGCTATCACCGCAGAGCAAATACGGGCTGTTGCTCGCCACCGCGATTGCGGTCCGCAATCCCCTGGTGATCGCCGCAATGGAATCTGCGGCCGCCGTCGTGATAACGCCGGCCGCGGTCGCGGCGGCAAAATCCGCGGCCTCCATGATGGCGATGAACAACGTCTACTACCGCTTCGTTCACCTCGCCTCCAATCCGGAATACAAGACGATGCCGGCGCGGCTGCGCATGAACGTGATCGGCAATCCCGGCGTGGACAAAGCCGATTTCGAGCTGTGGTCGCTGGCGGTAAGCGCCATCAACGGCTGCGGCGCCTGCATGGACGCCCATGAGAAGGCGCTGCGGGAAGCCGGCGTCAGCTCGGCGGCCATCCAAACCGCGGTCCGCTTTGCCGCGATCGTGCAGTCGGTTGCGGTTGCGATCGAGGCGGCCGGCATGGGCGTGACCCAGGCGGTGGAGTGATCCTCCGCGCTCATTGCCGAGGGTGTTTTAGAATCCAGATGCGGTTGATACTCCAACAACTTCAGGCGCATTCGGAAAAAAGCGCCCCCTCAGCAATTTCAATAGCTTGGCAGCCCTCTCCAAACGAAAATAGCGCGTCCGGCTGGAGCGCACGTTCGCGGCGCCTACCGCGAGGCGAGGCCTTCCAATAGTGATCAGATCGAAGTTAAGGAGCTCTGCAGCTTCGGTACTTTCGTCGGTATGCAGCTAAGAAGTCTTCGTCTGCGCAGATGCACCGTCCTGACGTATCTTTTGCCTTAGGATCGTGAAGATGCGACGCGAGTGGACGAAGCAGGTTAATCCGTGTGCTTGTGGTCCGCAGGTTCAGAAGGCCGGAAGCGTGCTTCACGAGATGCGCCGCCAACATTATGCCAGCGAGAGCCGACTGAAACGACATCGGCACAACGGCTCTCACCGGCTGCGCTCCGTCCGTCAGGCGCATGACAATCCCTCCGCAGATTGCCCGCTGGTGAAAGCATCGGACGGACTGGCCGACAAACTCTTTAAGGGCTTCGGACGGAATGTTGAACGCTTTGGCGACACGTTCGACGAAACCTACATCCACCGGCCTGTTCGTCTGAAGGAGATCCCGGATCTCCTGTTGGGCCTCCGGCATCTTGAGCTCCTCAGCAATCTTCTCGTCTTCGTCTTTATTTTCCCGTGAGGCAAGTAAAGGCAGGCCAGACATGCCCGGCCGTCATCAAAGCCATGGCGCGACACTCCGAGATCAAGCTCTTGTGTCCAGGCGTTTACGATCCATTTCGGCAACGCCCCCTGCGCGGCAATGCGGTCCGGAGCGTTGTCCAATGCGACAGCAACTCTTTCGAACATCCAATCGTTCCGGTCGCTCACATAGACGTCCCATTTGACACAATGAGCCGACACTTCCAGCGCCGTATCCACGAGCGCGGCACGCGCCAGATCCACTTTTGGTGAACCAACATCACATTGGCCGGCCAGCACGTAGCGCTGTAGATTCGAAAGGTCGACCTCCTCATCGTCCACCAGACGAAGCGATCCTTTAATGCTCGCCGTGCGAGCCAAAGCCCAAATCGCGCCATTGCCGATCGCGCCGAGCCCGACGAGGTGAGTCTCGCCGATATCCGTTCCTTCCAAACCCGGACCGGAGTCAGGGGTACCCTGGGCGTAGGTCAGCATTGACAGGTCGATAAGCTCGTCCGCGTCGCCCTGCTCCAGCTGGTCGGCAAATACCGTCCGAAAGACGTTGGCTGCCGCGAAGCATGACGCAGCTCCCGCGCCAAACGGATTCATCGACTTGCCGGAACCAACCAGACCGCGGCTCGAAAGTTTGGCTCTCCATCCCTCCGAGCCGATGAAGAAGGTCGGACACTTAATGCGCGACGGACTGCTTCCAACGACCACGGAAACCGTGACGGCCTTCCTGGTTTTCGCGAGCTCGATCTCAGGATTGATGGACTTCGCCAGGAACTCCAGGATTGGAACATGATCCTTCGCCTTTGCATCAAGCGGCCGCAGCGCGATCGTCGGATAAAGGCGCGACAACAGCCTGATGATCATATCCAGGCTGGCTCTGCCTTCCCGCGACTGCACGGCTGCGCCGTCGAAAGACACTCCGATCACTTGCGCGGCAAGCCTGTCCTCGAACGCCGACATCTTGAAATTGGTCAGCGCCCGCGACGCTGCCGACGCCGCGCGGTCCATGAAGTTGGCCCTGGCCATCGTTCAATCCTTGATTAAAATCATCCGCGTAACCTGGCCAACCGACAAGGGGCGCCACACTCCAGCCCCGTCAAGCCGGTACGATGCGACGTTCCTGAGATCGAAGGGCACTCGCGCGAAGTCAGGCACGACCAAAGACAAGCACCCCACCGTCGTGGCGATCGCGTACTCGTCGTCCGTGCTGGAATGATAGGCTCGGCCGGGATGACTGTGTATCTGGGCAATGAGCGCAAGCTTCTCCCGGTACAGCCATACATTTATGCGATGCAGCTCTTCAGGTCCTATTACGACGCACACTCCATCGGCAGTACGTATGTGGCGCTGGGCAGGAATGAGCGTCCTATGTACCTGAAAATGGTGCCCCGTCTGACGGCCTACCCAAAGGCCGAGACCTTCATGCCCTTCACAACCCACCTTCCGCAAATGGGCATCGAGTTCATCTACGCAGCCGGGCGGCACCGAGAGGACCGTAACGTCCGCAATCTGATTCATTCCGGTACGGCCAGTAATGAGGGCAGCACGTTCACCGCCGGGATCTGGACCTGCACCTGGTAATGCTCGATCGGCTTTACCCCGTGGTGCCAGATCTTTTCGAGGATAAAAGCCAACGATCCTTCGCCAGAGCTTCGATGCAGCAGCCATGAATCACTCGTGTGAGCGGGATTGTTGTGGTATTCGAAAATGCCGGGAAGACAAATAAATGGCCGATCATCAGGGCTGTTGTACTGAATCATGTTTGTCATTTGCACCCCTCCCTGCTGGGCCAGCGCCAGAATGGTCTCGGGAGTTGCGCCGGGGATTGCCGCACGGCGAAGCATTTGCAGCTGGAGCAATTTGGCGGGTATCGGTTCGCGCATGAAAGGGTCCACGAACCTGACGGAGGGCGGCCGCAGATCGTAATTCGTAAAATTCAGCACGATGGCAGCGACGATCGGAGGCGGTCTCGGCTTAGTCGCCGCGAAAGCCACAAAGATCTCCGGAAACTCTGCGTCAAGCAGGATCCAGCCCCTCTTGCGATAGGCCGATTCCATGCTCCGATAGTTGGCAAGCTCCCGCTCGAACTTTACGCGCGAGACCTCGGGATCGACAGTTTGGAGATCAGCCACCGGCCACGCCAGCCTTGAGGCTCAGGAACAGCGTCACTTGCTTGCCAAATCCAAACTCGCCTAGCTTCTTGTCCGGATCCAACAGCTCGCCCGCTTCGTTCTTGATCTCCCAATTTTCGGGCGGCTGAGCCAGGTTATTGGTCTCCTCCAGCGCCTTTTGGCGGGCCACATGCAGCGGCTGCTGCTCTATGGCCTTAATGACGACAGGCTGACCGTTCACGACCATCGTGATTTCGACGAAATCCGCGCCGTGATCACTTCCCGGCTTCTTCTCATTCTTCATTTTTGGTCCTGTTGTGTGTGGGCGGCGCTTGGAATCGATGCTGTCGATTGTATGCAGAGGACGACGTGTTAAAAAAAGCGAGCATGCCACAAGATGCATTCGGAAAGTCTTCATTTGGCGCGGGGTTATGCAGTTTTCAGGCGTTGGCGCTCTTTCGTCCACATCTCCGACCCGTTGCGGCTTGAGCCGCGCAGACCGGCGGGCTCGCCAGTGAGCAGCATCCGGAACACGTCGCCACACTGGCGCATGCGGCTCAAGCTGGACAACCGATGTCTCGTGCCCTTCAACGGCTTTGCCGGATATGCCCGCGAACCGAACCCGAGACGAAGAAGAAGGATGTCGTCTGGTTCGCGCTAAAACGAGGATCGGCCGCTCTGTGCCTGCGCTGGCATCGGGACCGAGTTCAGCGGCGACCGCGGCACCATATCCAAGCCGGTCCCAATGGCAGAAGGAAGACCCCAAAATTCTCAAAGCCGTTAACGATGTAATTAAGGACAAGCGCAATCCACATAAGGGCTCGGGAACCGGAACCCCATAAGCATGATTTTGAAGGGTGATGGTTGCGGCGCATTACCGGAGAGCATCGACTCGTTTACCGCCCCAAGGGGCGAGACCCAGCAACTCGACACTCGCTCAACGTCGATACCACTGCTGAGCTGCTGATTCGCAATCCCGCCTTCCGAATCCTATTCGGAGGCGTGCTCAAGCCGGAGTACGTTCCCTGCCCCCGACCCCGAGGGTCCGCTGATGAAATGCTTGCCTATGACATAAAGCGACATGTACATCTGCCCAGGCTGGGCCGCGATGTTGTCTGAACATGCCTCCCGCAAATCCCAGTGCTCGATTCTGCGCCTTGACCGGCTCAGGCTGCGAGGTCCAGCTGGTGCTCAAGACGAGTTGCTCCTGCTGGCACGCCCAAAACCTACGCAACGTCGCAAAGTTGATCCCGCCGCCTACGCTGCAGTGCTGCGGTTCACCTAAGCACACCACGACTCAGGGCGACCATTGCTCTGTACCCTCCACAAAGCGCTGGTTCGTCGACTTGACGTGTCGTTCTCGTTAATCAATCGCCTTTTTGGTCGAACTCGGCCTGCTCCAGCGCAGGCAGAACCTGATCTAATCGCCGCATCACCGAGTGCAGCGAGTCGCTAAAACAGCTCCGTTCTGCTCCAGCTGCAAGCACTGTTCGCGCATCGAAGGTGCCCGCGGGCTGCGCTGGCGCCAAACTGCGGCCTCCGGAGAAGTTATCGTTGGCGATACCGGGTCCGAAGATCCCGAGAGCTGAGACGACGAACCGCCGTCTCGTTGTCCTGGCGGGGACGATCAGTTGGTGCTCATCAAAAGATATACTCGGGAGCCAGCCATTTGTGTGGGACGCCGGTCGTCAGACCGCCATCGATAACGATCTCGGAACCGGTAAGATAACTGGACTCGTCGCTGAGCAGGAACAAGACTGCCTGCGACACTTCCTGCGGCCGGCCGGCCCGTCCCAGTGGAATGGGGAAAATGGAGGGATCGAAGCTCACGGTCATCGGCGTGGTGATGAAGCCGGGATGGATCGAGTTGACGCGGACGCCCGAGGCCGCGGCCTCCAGAGCAGCAGACTTGGTTATGCCTCGCACGCCGAACTTGGAAGCGACATAGGCATGAAGCCCGGCAGTGCCCCGGAGCCCCTCGACGGACGAGACATTAACGATCGAACCTCCGCCTACGCGCCGGATTGCCGGCAGAGCCGCCTGCATTCCAAGGAACGCTCCGGTCAAATTGACTGCGATAATCTTGTTCCACTGATCAAGCGGGAACTGCTCGATCGGGGCCGTGCTGGCGATGCCAGCATTGTTAACCAGCCCATGCAGCGCGCCGAAGCTGCTCTCAGCGGTCGCGACCGCCCTAGCCCACTCCTCCGGCTGGGTGACGTCCTGAGGTACATAGATGGCGGAAGCGCCCAGTTCAGCCGCGAGAGCCTCTCCTTGTGTATGAAGAATATCAGTGATTACGACCTTGGCGCCTTCAGCTACAAGCAGGCGCGCATGAGCTGCACCCATCCCACGAGCTCCGCCGGTCACCAGAATGACCTTTTCGTTCACACGTCCCATGACATGTTCCTTGCTTCGCTCCGTCGATCAGTGGCTGCGCAGCGGGGCGATCAGCTCGAGCCCATCTTTCTCGCTTAGACCGGACAACCTTGACGATCTCGCCGCCCGAAACCAGGCGCGCCCTGTCATGCCAGAAGAACTCCTGATGGTGCTCCATCAGTTCGTCCTTCGCCGACTTGGCCGGACGCCTGCTAGGGAAATGGGGGTTAGCAGTTCGTAGGTGCAAGTGGATCTTCCTCGAACATGTGCCTCGCCGCGCATGACCTAGCCATCCTTCAGCATGGGCATGGCTGCTGTCACCAAACGGCTCCCTCTTCTCAAAGGAACGACATTCTCGCCCAATATTTCCGCGCCTCGTTGATGAGATTGGCTGCTGCCGCCTACAGGCGCCGGCTCCCACCAAACCGGCGTTCGCGGAGCCGCCTGCCGCGTTTGGATCAGGCTTTGACGAGCGAGAGCAACGCACATGAGGTTCTCCGGCGTGCAGCGGCGGGAAGATCCAGATCTTCTAATCGGTGCGCCAATGATGGCGCGCGCAGAAACACTAGGAGAATCTGATTGCGAGGCAAAGCTCCCGCGACCGTTCCGTGCGCCGGGCGCATCACCAGCTACCGCCATTGATAAGGCTCTCCGCACAAGAAGGGCGCGGAGACATGGATTTGCCGTGAGATGCCTTAGCAACGGCGTTCACGCTGAGCCTGCTGTGCAGTTCTCATCCGAACTTGAACAACACACCGTATCCGCCACGCGGATAGCTCCATTCGATGTCGCCGGTGGGCTCGCCGATGACGCGGCAGGTGCCGCACTCGATGCAGCCGTCGACGGTGACCTCGACTTGCCCCTTATCGTTGAGCTCATAGCAGCGCGCCGGGCAGACCTTTAAAAGCGCAAGCAACTGCGGGGATGGCTTCGTGTGTGCGCGCACTTTGACGTGAGGACGACCGACGTCGACAAGATAGCGGTTATAGAACAGCTTGTCCTCGACGCGCACTGATGTCTCGACATTCATATTTCAGCTTCCTTGACTTCGATTTGGGCTGGTTAGCGCCATGCACGGGCGAGGCGGAATGCATCGCCAAATAGACCGGTCCAGGACCGCGCGTTGACAAAAGATTTCATTGTCACCTTCTCTTTCTCAGCCTTCGGCGTACCGTCGACGCGTACATAGTTCTGCATCGCCTTCGAGACGAGCTGCGGATAGGTAAGAAAGAAGTTTTGCGAGTTGGTATGCATCAGCATCGGCATATCCTTGTGCTTCTTCAGATCCTTAATCACGAAAGAGTCATCCAGCATCTTCTTGTAGACTGACAGATTTGCCGCGGTCATGGGTTGGCAGTGCGATTTCACCTGGACAATCGCTTCCGCCGCGATGCGGCCCGAAGTCATCGCGAGGTTAGAGCCCTCGCGATGAATGGCATTGTTGAGCTGCGCCGCATCGCCCACCACCACCCAGCCGTCGCCATAGAGCTGCGGGATCGCCTTGTAGCCGCCTTCAGGAATGAGGTGGGCGGAATATTCCTTGACCTCCGAGCCCTCGATCAGGGGCGCCACGGATGGGTGACGCTTGAAACAGTCGAGCAGCCCATATGGCGTCTCTCCGGTGCGCTGAAAGTCGGCGACGATACAGCCGATGCCGATCGAGATGCACTCTTTATTGGCATAGATGAAGCCCATTCCGGTCATGCCACGGGAAATGGTGCCGGCCGCTTCGACAACGACGCCTTCGTCACCCTTGAGATTGAAGTGGGCCTCGATGGTCTCACGCGGCAAAAAGTGCATTTCCTTAACCGCGAGTGCTACCTTGTCGGGCTTGGGCCGCTCGCGCAGGCGCGCACGCGTACCGAGAAGGCCGTTCACGCCTTCGCCCAGCACCACGACATCTGCTTGGATTTCGCCGTCGGAGCGATCCGTATGAACACCGATGACTTTCCCATTGGCGTCCCGCGCGAGCTCAGTGACGGTGGTCTCGCACAACACGGTCGCGCCGGCCTCGCGCACTTTCGAGGAGAACCATTTATCGAACTGCGCGCGGATGATCGTATACCGGTTCGGCCGCTCCTCGTTGAAGTCTTCGGAGCGGTAGTGCACACCGAAATGGGAGCGATCGTCCATTATCCAGAACCGTTGCTCGACGAGATGACGTTCGAGCGGCGCGTCATCGCGGAAGTCCGGGATGAGCTTTTCGAGCATGTCGGCATAGAGGATTGCGCCTTGAACATTCTTCGATCCGGCATATTCACCGCGCTCGAGCTGCAGCACCTTCATGCCGCGTTTAGCCATCGTTAGCGCCGCCGCGTTGCCCGACATGCCGGCGCCGACCACGATTGCATCGAACTTCTCCTCGATCACAACAACCTCCTTAGCTCGCGATACGGTCGCGCGAATGCGGTGAAAGCCGTGCACGAAATGCGGCCGTCAGCGCCGGTAACAAGTGCATAGCGTCGTTGACGACGCCGATATGGGCAAAGTCAAAGATTGGCGCGTTCTTATCGGTATTGATGGCGACGATCAGATCGGCGCCCTCCACGCCGACCCGATGCTGGATCGCGCCAGAAATGCCCGCGGCTATATAGAGCTTTGGCCGGATGGTCTTGCCCGTCTGGCCGATCTGCCGGTCGGAGGTGACCCAGCCCTTTTGTACCAGCGGACGCGAACAGCCATATTCGGCGCCGAGGACGGTGGCGAGCTGTCGTACCAGCTGGAAACTCTCCGGCGAGCCCAACCCCAGCCCGCCGGCGACGACGACGTCGGCATACGCGAGATTGGATTTGGCCGAATCACGGTCCGGCAGAAAGGATAGCACTTTGGTGACGATGTCTTCTTCGAGCAGGCGGAGCGGATGGACGACAATGCGGGCGGCATCGCGCGCGACACGCTCTGGCATCGGCATCACGCGCGGGCGGACGGTTGCCATCTGCGGCCGGTAATTCAACGTGTAGATCGTGCAAAGCAGCGATCCGCCAAAGGTCGGACGCGTGGCGGCAAGCGAACCATCCGCGTCAACGTCGAGCTCAGTGCAGTCCGCAGTGAGACCCGTAAGTAGTGTAGTGGCTACCGATCCTGCAAGATCGCGACCCAGCGTGGTGGCGCCCAACAGGAGGATCTCTGGCTTGTAGGTGTTGACGAGATCGGTCAGCGCCTTCGTGTAGGACTCGTTTCGATACTCCGACAGCACATGCTCGCTCACAAGATAGGCTAGGTCGGCCCCGTAGCAGAAGGATTCGAGCGCAGCATTGCGCGTGGTTGCGGCCTCCGGGCCGATGACGACCGCGGCGAGATCAACCTTCAGCTTGTCGGCAAGCCTGCGGCCTGCGCCCATGAGTTCCCAGGAGACGGGATGCACCTGGCCGCGCTCCTGCTCGACGAAGACCCAGACGTGCTTGTAGGCCTTAAAGTGCTCGGGCAATTCTTTTTTGATTCCTGCGCGGCCGGCCGCGGCAGGCGTGGGAGCCTTGGTGACGTTGCTCATAGCTTTGAATTCCCCTCAGAACCTGCGCGCCTGCGCCACAAGATCGGTCTCTAGGTTGGGTTGGCCCTTCAAGATAGCTTTCATCAGCACCTCCATCGGCTGCTTGGGGGGCTTCCACCAGCCCCGCCTTCTCGGCACGTGGCGCCGGCGCAAAGGCCCGCTTGACGACCCGCGAGCCGAGCGCGACGCATTTCGACACTCTTCGACGTCGGCCTCCTGCGCGCTCCATTTTACAATCGGCCCCAGCGCCGCCCGCAGGGCGGCGGTCATCACGGACGGCAAATCTGGCTCGTTGCCTGCGCCATGGTTGACCAGCGGATTTGTGCGCAATATCTGCACGCCGGGTCCGGCGCGGCGCTCCGCGTCGACCGTGGTGAGCGCGGTGATCTCGCTGCCGAACTTGTCACGCAATTGGAGCGCGGCCTCGAGCGCGAACAAGTATCGGTTGATGATGCTCGGCCGCCATGACGCACCATGGTGTTGGTCACGGGATTGACGCGGATCTGCGCGGAATCGGGAACCTGCTTGGTGCAAACGATACTGTGCATGCCTTCTCCAGAGTAGCGTGGAACGCGAGTTACCATTGGCGGCCGTCTCCGGGTCAATCCCAGCCTCAATGGCGGCGTCAGAGGCAACTGCGAACGGCATTACGCTAGCGTGAGCCATAAGATGATCCCGGCGCGAGCGGCGAGCAGTGACGGCACAACATTTTTGGTTTTTCTCCAAATCTCATCTCCGACGGCAACAAAACTGTGTAGTCGGCGCCAATGACGGACTTGGCCGGAGAACAGCAAGTGTCGTACCAGTTGGGGACATCAAAAATCAGCCGTCCATTCAACAACTTAAGAAAGTTGACAAAGACTGGGCGTTAGCATCGCCGATCCTACAATTCCGACATAAGTCGCGAATGCGACAGCGCCGCTTCGCTTCATTGCTGTACAGAGTTGATCTGGATGAAGAGGAATATGGCACAACGCGCTGCACCGACATGGCTTGGGGGCAGATCTGAACCATGTGTGAGGCTATTTCAGCGAGCTCAACGGCACGAATGCCGCCGGTTTCTTGGGCTCGGCGACCGCATCCTTCAAGACCTTGAACACCCGCTGGTCGATCGGCGAGGACGCCACGAAGTCGGCATAAGCCTGCTCCAGCACCGCCTTGCACCGCGCCGTTACCTCGGCCTCCGCGCTATCTTCGAATACTTCCTTGGCGAGATATTGTCCCATGCGCTTTAAGATATGCAGGCGCGCGACATTGACAATCTTCGGGTCGTAATCGACGTCAAGCAGCGCAAAAAAGTCTTCAGCCGAGGAGGCTTTGTTGAGTCGATCCAGGATGCCGACTGCCGCCTGCATGTTGCTCATCGAGATATCTCCTTTGGGTTAGATCGCCGGCCTGTGGTCGGGACCCGACGCCGGCTGGTCATCTCCTTGCGACGCTGCTTCGCGCAGGCGGCGCTGCATATGGCCTCCAGACCTATGTCGTCGTGGATCAGCGAGGAACCTCCGTGGCACGCCGGCGGTTTCGAAGTGATCGGCTGTAATAATGCCGGACCATGGCCGCCTCACGCTCCATTGATCAACAAGCGCTCGCAGACGTCGCGCCAGATCGCCACCACCGTCTCGCACGCGACCGGTCGCTTGTGCTCGATGGCATGTTTCCGCACCCGCAACAGGATCTGTCTTGCCTCTTCGGCGCTGGCGGTGAGCTGCAATTCGTCGAGCAACGTGGTGATCGACGACAGCCCGGAATGCTTGCCGATCACAATACGGTTGGAGCGACCAAGCAAGCGGGGGTCGAGCGACTGATACGTGCGTTGATCTTTCATTAAGCCATGGACATGAATGCCGGATTCGTGGGTGAACACATGCTCACCCACGATCGCCTTGTTCAGAGGAATCGTGCGTGCAGCCGCGGCTGCCACAACGGCCGCGACGTTCTGCAGCTCCGGCAGCACGATGCCGGTGTCGCGCCCGTAGAGCTGTTTGAGAGCGACCGCGACTTCTTCCAGCGGTGCATTGCCCGCCCGCTCGCCGAGACCGATGACAGTCACCGAGGCATGGCTCGCGCCGCCCTTGATGGCGGCGAGCGTATTGGCGGTCGCGAGCCCGAGATCGTCATGGCCGTGAAATTCGAGCTCAAGATCGGTGGTCGAACGCAAACGAGCGATCAGCGCAAAGGTGGAGTCGGGATCAAGCACGCTGAGCGTATCGGCAATGCGAAAGCGCCGTGCGCCCGCGGCTTTTGCGGTGGCGATCAGCGTGGTGAGAAAATCGACATCTGCGCGGGAGGAGTCCTCGCCGCCGACGGCAACCTCAACCCCCCGCTCGCGGGCATAACTTACCACCCGTCTCACTTGCTCCAGCGCCAGCTCGCGGTCACCGCCAAGCTTGGCTCCAATCTGCACGTCAGAGGCTGGGATGGAGACATTGACCATCGACACCTTGGCCTCGATTGCCGCATCGACGTCGACTTCACGCATCCGGCACCAGCCAATGCTGGTGACCGGGAGACCGATCTCGACCACGGCTCGGATAGCCGCGATTTCCTCACTGCCCATGGCAGGCGTACCTACTTCGATCTCGGTGACACCGGCGCGCGCCAGCGCCTGCGCGATCGTCACCTTTTCGTCGGTGGTGAAGGCAACACCAGGAGCCTGTTCGCCGTCGCGCAGCGTCGTGTCGTTGAGTACGATCGGACCTGCCCATGACGTCTTGGACCATGACGGTTTGGCAGAGGCGACGGCGATCATGGAAGGCTCCTTGTTCCTGGCAAAGCAAGACTTGAGCAACCCGCATGCCAGGCCGGCGCTCGGCCCCAAGCTATTGGACTAGCTAGCAGTTTTCGGCACATTCGGATTGTCGCAAACGCGACAGCATCGCAAACTCAAGGCGTCGGCTTAACCTCACCATACGGTGGATGCCATCAACTCCGCTTGCGGCGCAGATGGATGATCAGATCGCCGCAGGAGACTTCGTGACCGCGCAGCGGCTCCGGCACATTCACAAGCAGGAGATCCGCATTGGGGACATCGAGCAGCGTATCCTCGCCATGTAGATAATAATGCGGATGCGGTGTGGTGTTGGTGTCGTATAATGCACGCGAACCATCAAGGCAGAACCGGCGCAAGAGGCCGGCTTGCGTGAACTTGTTCAAAGTGTTGTAGACGGTAGACCATGGGACCGGAAAGCCGGTCTCGCGCGCCTCGGCAAATAGCATCTCTGCGCTGACATGCCGGGCGCCCCTGGCAAACAACAGCTCGCTTAGCATCAGGCGCTGGCGCGGTCGCAGCCCGGCCTTGAGTAACACATTCTTCCAGCCGCCAACGGCGGGAGATTGCCCGCTGAGTTGGACGGAGGCCGGTTCTACCTGCACCTCCTCGAGGCTCGCACGATCCTCGGCGTCGCTGGTCGGAAGTCTGGCCAACGGCCGATCCATCCGATGTCGCTCACATCGGCCAGGCGCCGGCGGCGACCGGGACAGCCGCCTGCAGCAGAACGTCGCGTCGACGCTCGGCCATCCGGCTCTCGCCGCTTTCATCGCCAAAGCAAAGGTTGAAGTCGTTGCATTGCGTGCACACCGGTGTCGTACACATGACAAGGCCGTCGTCCTCGCACAGCGTGCGATAGAAGAAGCGCTTCCAGCGCATATTATTGGTATTGCGCGCGGCCAGTGGCGCGAAATGGCGGCCTAGGAGCCTGGATAGTTCGCCACGACCGCGCAATCCGAGGTCTTCCCACATGTGATTTGGCTCGATTGCGCGACGCGCGATCATCGCAGCTAGCCAGTTGCCGATGTCCCCTTCGGTCGAGCGTTGTGCGAGCAGGAGATCACGCAACATTGCCGCCTCGTCGATCTCATTGCGCTTGACACCCAAGGGCAACTCCTCGCGGTTTATCCGGATCGACGGGAAGTATTGCTCCAGCACCGCGGCCAGCTCGTGGCTGGACAGACCGACCTTCTCTGAAACCAGACCACCATCCATCGTGGCGGCCGCCAGAATGGACGCCAGCACGTGACGATCGAAATTGCTGTCACTGGCTATATCGGCATCTGCGGGGTCCGCCCCAGTGAGCAGGCGGTATGTCGCAATTCCCCTATGCTGCTCATCGTTCGCTTCAGTCGCTCTGGCGGCCCTAAGCGGAAAGAACTGGGCTTCAAACATGAATTGCCGACCTTTTCACAGTGATCAAGTATGTCGTGATGCTGGTCACGACATCTTTCGCCGGAGCGCCGACCTCCTAATCAGCATTGGGAAGGCCGGCCTCTCTCGGTCTGGCCTATTACTCGGCTGCGAGTTCGGCTGCGGTCTTGCCGATGATGGCCTCGTCAACGGGCTTCATGATGCCGTGTTCCATCAGCATGTCCTCGAGCTCATCCATGGAGATCGGGGTCGGGATGATGCCCTTGCCGCCATTGTTGTGGATCTTGGTTGCGAGATTGCGATAGTGATCGGCCTGCTGGGATTCCGGCGCATATTCCAGCACGGTCATGCGGCGCAGCTCCGCATGCTGCACGACGTTGTCGCGCGGCACAAAATAGATCAGCTGGGTGCCGAGCTTCTTGGCCAGCGCCTCCGCCAGTTCCAGTTCCTTGTCGGTCTGCCGCTCGTTGCAGATGAGGCCGCCGAGTCGCACGCCGCCAGAGTTGGCATATTTCAGAATGCCTTTGGAAATGTTGTTGGCCGCATACATTGCCATCATCTCGCCGGACATAACGATGTAGATCTCCTGCGCCTTGTTCTCGCGGATCGGCATCGCGAAACCGCCGCAGACGACGTCGCCGAGCACATCGTAGGAGACGTAGTCGATGTTCTCATAGGCGCCGTTCTCTTCCAGGAAGTTGATCGAGGTGATGACGCCGCGGCCGGCGCAGCCGACGCCCGGCTCTGGACCGCCCGACTCTACGCAGCGGATGTCCTGATAGCCGATCTTCATCACGTCCTCGATTTCCAGGTCCTCGACGCTGCCGGCATTCGCCGCCAGGCTCAAAATCGTGTCCTGCGCCTTGGCGTGCAGGATCAGGCGAGTCGAGTCCGCCTTGGGATCGCAGCCAACGATCAGGATCTTGTGACCCATCTCGGCCAGCGCCGCCAGCGTGTTTTGCGAGGTGGTCGACTTGCCGATGCCGCCCTTACCGTAGAACGCGATTTGTCTCAGTGAAGCCATGTTGCTCTCCATCAACCAATTTGCCAAAGATTGCGCGCTGGCTCGCGCGCGAGCTTGTTTCTCTCTCAGAAGCGAGGCACACGGGTTCAAGGGAAGGAGAGCAGCGCTCGTCTCGCGCGTCTGCGTGCACTCAGCCCTCACTCAGTGTTGCTGCATCCTGATAGCAACCGCCGTGCCAACCCTGTCCGCGCCCTTTAAGCTTCTGATTACACTTTGAAAAATTCGCGAGCCGGTGGATGAAACCAGGTGTTTTGAACGTGACAGGATTCGTGCCGCTGTCAGAAGCCGGACAAGGATCGCCAGCATCAAACGGGAAAACGCCGGCTTGGCGGGCCATTTCAATGCATTCATGCACGGAACGGAAATCTCTAATGCTCTTGCAAGCCGGTTTGTCGGAGCGGATTTTCAGGAGAGCAACATTGCAGATCGGTGTCGGACAGCCGAAAGAAGTCGACCAGCGACGGGTGATCGTGGTCGACGATGACGAGATCACCCGCGCGGCCTTGCAATTCGTGCTGCATGAGGAGATCGAGACGCACCGAGCTTGCAACGCCGGAAGAGGCCTTTGCCATGGGCGTCGATTGGCTAAAACGGCATCTGGTGTTGCTCGACGCCTTTTTTAAGCAAGAGGGGCGGCGCTGATCGGCGAACTGGCGCCCCATTTCCCGACGATCGGATCCTGATCATCTCCGACAGATCCGACCAGATACGGACCTTCGTCGAACACCACAATCACGTCCGCTTTCATGAGAGCATCGATAACCTCACTCCTGCCGATGGTTACTTCGGCAGGGCTGAGGCCGATCCTCGCCAAGCGAAAACGTGTCAAGCGCAACAGCATCATAAAGCGCCGTTCAGTATCGCTCCGGCGGAGGCCGCCTTGTGCGGTTTGGCGGTTCGTCTGAGGATTTGACCTTAAGTCTAGCCTTAAGGTCATGTGGCGAATGCAGGTGAAGGTCTTGGGCGCTGAACGTCGGCGCCGATGGAGTTACGACGAGAAGGTTCGTCTGATTGAAGAGACGTTGCAGGCTGGCGAGACTGTGTGCGGCGTCGCGCGCCGACATGGAATGGCGCAGAGCCTGCTGTTCACCTGGCGTCGGCAAGCGCGCCAGGGCCGCCTGGGCGGCGAGGCCGTGCCGGCTCTTGTTCCTGTCGAGATCGCCTCCACGCCGGCTCCCGCACCCACGTTCGGGCCGCAGCCGTCTTCGCTTCCTGCGCAGCGTCCAAGGAACGGAATGATCGAGATCGAGCTTGGCGGCGGCTGTCGCGTGCGCGTTGACCGGGAGGTTGACGCCGAAGCGCTGCAGCGAGTGCTTGAGCTTCTGAGGCGGCGATGATCCCGATTCCGAGCGGCGTCAGGGTCTGGATCGCACACCGGTCACACGGACATGCGCCGCGGCATGCAAAGCCTGGCTCTTACGGTTCAGGAGAGCTTGAAGCGCGATCCTCATGCCGGCGATCTTTATATTTTCCGGGGCCGTCGCGGCGATCTGGTCAAGATTCTTTGGCATGATGGGTTGGGCATGTCGCTCTACGCCAAACGTCTGGACCGTGGAAAGTTCATCTGGCCCTCGGCGGTGGCCGGCGCGGTGTCGATCTCAGCGGCACAGATGGCTTATATGCTCGAAGGCATTGACTGGAGAAATCCTCAACTGAGCTGGCGGCCTGCGAGCGCGGGCTGAACGAAGAAGTTGCGGCTGCCGGCATTTTGGGGAGTCACAACGCATTCAATCTGTGATTCACTGCTTCGCATGGATGCTGATGGCGGAGCGATTCCGGATGACATTGCTGCCTTGAAAGAGGCGCTGGCGATCGAGCGCGCGAAGGCGTTAGAGGTTGCAGCGGAACTCGCGGTCGCCCGCGCGAAAGCCTCGGAAGACAGCGCGCTGATCGCCCAGCAGAAGCTACGGATCGCCAAGCTCGAGCGTCAGATCTACGGACAACGGTCGGAGCGATCATCGCGGCTGATCGATCAGTTGGCACTGACGTTCGAAGAGCTGGAAGCCGACGCCACGGAAGACGAATTGGCAGCCGAACGGGCTGCGGCCAGGACGACGACTGTGCGCGGATTTACGCGCAAGCGCGCCGAGCGCCAGACATTCCCTGAGCATCTTCCACGCGAGCGGGTGGTGATCGATCCGCCGACGGCTTGCGCGTGCTGCGGCAGCAATCGCCTGCGCAAACTCGGGGAAGACGTGACCCGGACGCTGGAATCGGTGCCGCGTCAGTGGAAAGTAATCGAGACGGTGCGGGAGAAGTTCAGCTGCCGCGACTGCGAGAAGATCAGCCAGGCGCCGGCGCCGTTCCATGCCGTCGCACGGGGATGGGCCGGCCCCAGCCTGTTGGCTATGATCATGTTTGAGAAGTTCGG
This sequence comes from Bradyrhizobium sp. CCBAU 051011, assembly GCF_009930815.1. Taxonomy (NCBI): domain Bacteria; kingdom Pseudomonadati; phylum Pseudomonadota; class Alphaproteobacteria; order Hyphomicrobiales; family Nitrobacteraceae; genus Bradyrhizobium; species Bradyrhizobium sp. CCBAU 051011. The sequence goes on from NZ_CP022222.1 coordinate 8,391,107, forward strand.
CCAGCATCAGCCGCTGAACCGTCAGGCCGAGCGCTACGCTCTCGAAGGTGTGCCGATCGCGTTGTCGACCATGGCCGACGCCGTGGGATCGGTCTGTACGTCGCTTGATCCCCTGCTTCGCTTGGTTGAAGCCCATGTCATGGCGGCTGAGCGTCTTCATGCCGATGATACGACCGTGCCGGTGCTAGCCAAGGGGAAGACCGACACGGGACGGTGTTGGATCTACGTCCGGGACGACCGGCCATTTGGTGGTGCCGGACCGCCAGCGGCGATGTTCCACTACTCGCGCGACCGCAAGGGCGAGCATCCCCAGGCGCATCTGGCCCGCTATGCCGGCATCCTCCAGGCCGACGCCTACGACGGGTATAACCAGCTCTATCTGGCTGGGCGCCATCCTGGACTGATCCGGGAAGCTGCGTGTTGGTCGCACGCGCGGCGCCCGTTCTTTGCCATGGCCGATATCGAGGAGAATGCGCGGCGCAAGGCCGCCGGCAAAAAGGAAATTGCGCTCTCTCCGATCGCGATCGAGGTGGTGCGCCGGATCGATGCGCTGTTTGAGATCGAGCGGTCCATCAACGGCAAGAGTGCCGAGGGGCGCCTGGAGGTTCGTCAGGCTCTGAGCCGCCCCCTGGTGGAGGATCTTCAGGTCTATATGCGAGAGCAACTCGCCAAGCTCTCCCGCGGGCACGACCTGGCCAAGGCGTTCAACTACATCCTGAAGCGATGGGCGGCCTTCAGTAAGCGGCAAGCTGAGGCCGTCAGGCGGCGTGGTTCCATGGCATAAGCGCGTCGATTTCGCTGCTCGGCCAGCCGTTGGCGATACGCTGAAGCGTGAGGGTGAGCCAGGCGAACGGATCGACGTTGTTCATCTTCGCTGTCTGCAGCAGCGTTGCGATGGTCGCCCAGGTTCGCCCGCCGCCGTCGCTGCCAGCGAAGAGGCTATTCTTTCTCGTAATTGTTTGTGGCCTGATGGCGCGTTCGACGATGTTGGAGTCGAGCTCGATGCGACCATCGGTCAGGAAGCGCTCGAAGATGGCACGGCGCGAGACGGCATAGCGGATCGCCTCGGCCAGTTTTGATTTGCCGGAGATCCGCCGCAAGCTCTGCTGCCAGAGGTCGAAGAGATCTGCGACGACCGCTGCGGAGGCTTGCTGGCGCGCGGCAACGCGTGCGTCGGGGCTTTGACCGCGCACGGTCTTCTCGACCTGCCAGAGCTTTGCCATCCGCTCGACCGTCGTCGTTGCCACTCTCGAGCTTCCTGCAACATGCAGCTCGTAGAACTTGCGTCTGCTGTGTGACCAGCAGCCAGCCAAGGTGATGCCATCATTGCCGCGATCGGGTCGCGCCAACTTGTTATAGGCGGCATAGCCATCCACCTGCAGGATGCCGCGATAACCATTGAGATGCCGGACCGCGCATTCGCCGGAGCGGCTGTCTTCGAAGCGATAAGCCACCATCGGGGGACCGCTGCGGCCAAAGGTTCGGTCATCTCTGGCATAGGCCCATAAGTAGGCCGTCTTCGCCGATCCGGAGCCCGGAGCGAGTGTCGGCAAGGTGGTTTCGTCGGCAAAGACCCGTTCGGCCTTCTTGACCTCGCTGAAGATGTAGTCGGCTACGATCTCCAGCTCGAAGCCGAGCTTGCCCATCCATTGCGCCATCAGCTGGCGGTCGAGCCCGACCTTGTCGCGGGCGTAGATGGCCTCCTGCCGGTAGAGCGGCTGGCCATCGGCATATTTGGAGACGGCGATCTGGGCCAGAAGCGCTTCCGTCGGAATGCCTCCTTCAATGATATGGGCCGGGGCCGGCGCCTGGATTACGCCGTCCGCGTTCTTGAAGGCATACTTGGGACGGCGCGTGACGATCACACGGAACTTCGCTGGCACCACATCCAGGCGCTCCGACACGTCCTCGCCGATCAGCACCTTCTGCTTGCCGGCATGCTTAGCCAGCTCTTCCGGCTCAATGACGGTTTCGATCCGTTCCAGATGGGGTGCAAAGCCCTTGCGCCGGCGCGGTGCACGCTTGCCTTCCGCTTGCTCACGGCCCTTGCTGACCTGGGCCTTGATCGCGGCGATGCCGGTCTCGATCTCCTCGAAGACAAAGGCCCGCTGTTCATCGTCGCCGTTCACAGAGCCGAGCTTTTCCGATCGTCGGCCGAACCGGGCGCGGTCGAAGGCCTTCAGGATCTGCGTCAGCCGCTCGATGCGCGCATCGGCATCGGCGTTGCGCGCCCTGAGATCGGCGACTTCGCTCTCCAGAGCATCGGCGCGGGCCGCCTTCTCGGCCATGGCAAGCACCATGGCTTTCAACATCTCTACGTCATTCGGGAGGTTGAGATCGGGCGGCGTCATTGGCCCGACCAGAGCACATTTTGCCCCGTTTCTCTTGCCCTTTCAGCTCACTGATTCACTTCGCCGCAGCGCTTTTACCCAACAATCTCCGGCGGCTTGACCGCCACGGTCCGGACCCGCTTCCAGTCCATCCCATCCACCAGTGCCATCAACTGCGCCGGGTTGAGCTGCACCCGATGATGCCCGATCCGCGGCCAGCAGAACTTCGCCTTTTCAAGACGCTTTAAATAGAGGCACACGCCGGACCCATCCCACCATACGATCTTTATTCTGTCGGCTCTTTTGGCCCGGAAGACATAAAGCGCACCGTCGAACGGATCTGAGCCCGCATCGCGCACAAGCGCAACAAGGCCATCGATACCCTTGCGGAAGTCGACTGGATGGCTGGCGAGGAACACCTTCACACCCGAGGGAATCATGCCGAACGCACCGCCCGGATCACCCGCTGCAAGTGCGCCTCGTCGACGTCCACGCCGGCACGCACGACCACCTCGCCAATGGCAATCTCAATCACTGTGCCTGCCACAGACGCCACCACACCCTCGCAACTCGAGTGCCGCGAGCGATAATGCCGCTCGGCCCGAGCATCACGGCGCCAGGCGAACAGCTGCGACGGGTGAATGCCGATCCGGCGGGCGATCGCCGAGACGCTCGCGCCAGGCTCCAGCGCCTCTGTCACAACTTGCGCTTTGAACTCGTCCGACCAGCGTCGGCGAAGCTGCCGCGGCGTTCCCTCAAGACGGTCGGCGACCGCTTCGATCATATGGAAGGTTCTAGTTCCAGAACTAGGCGCAGACATAGAAGCTCACATCGGCTCACAAACTCAGCAGCCGATAGCCGATCGCTTACCCACTCCGCCAGACGGGGTTTCCTTGCCGCTTACGGCCTTCACGCTATTCCTGGAGGATGGGCGCGTGTGCCTCTCTAACAACGCCGCCGAACGGGGGCTGAGAGGCATCGCTCTTGGGCGAAAGTCATGGCTCTTCTGCGGATCCGATCGCGGCGGACGACGCGCCGCGGCCATGTACGGCCTGATCGTCACGGCCAAGATGAACGGTGTCGATCCCCTGGTTGGCTGACGTCCTCGCCCGTATCGCCGCCCATCCGGCTCATCGGCTGGACGAACTGCTGCCCTGGAATTGGGCCCTGTCAGCGTCAGCAATCTCAGCCCGAGCGGCATGACCATGCACGTCAACAAGGTCTATCGCGTCACCACGATCAATCGCGTCGCCCAGGACCTCGGCGAAGACGAGGACTGGCTGTCGGACGTCGCCAGCGAAATGGACGCCGAGGACGGCCGCCTCTGGGTCTACGGTGTCGGAGAAGACGGCGTCATGGCCTTCACCGACTTTGGGATCGAGACCTTGATGGAGCTCATCAGGATCCACAAAGAGAACCCTCATCTGCTCAGGCGCCAGGATTAGAAGACGTCTGCGGCCTACGCCGGACGGGTACGCCGTTCGCAGCATCAATTGCAAGCAACTCTAACCCCTGATGAGCCAAAGCCTCCCTTCTCGAAAACCCTGATCAGTCTGAAATTATCTGACGACGGACAGAGGGAACGCAGCTTTGCATTAGCGCGGCGATCAGCAGCGCGGCGCGCCGTCGGGAGCAATGGCGTAAATGATCGCGCCGCGTGAAGGCGGCGGGATCACTCTCGATCGCACGCGCGGCTTGCATCGCGGCGAGCACGGGGCCGCCTCTCGATGCCGGTATTGACCGCACGCTAGGAACATTGAACTGATCTGCCTTGCCGATCGCCTCGACCGGGCAGGCATGCCGAGAACTGTGGCCGGCCCGCATGGCGTCGCTCAAGGGCGCGGCGCAATCGTTTGCCAGCAAGCCAAATGTTCACGTGACGCCGGTCGGCGCGCGAAAGCCGACTGAGTGGAATGCCTTGCCGGCGCTTGTTCCATGCAGATTGCCTCCACGCTGCTCCGGCCAGCGCCGGATGTACCGCAGTCGCCGCCTTCGCCTCCGCAGCGCGCGGGGACAGGCAATCGCCCAGGTCGCGTTTGGCCGCTGTCGGGTAAGTGTGCGCTCACATTAGCTCACGCCGTGATCTCATCGCGTTGCTCTGCTGTTGCAGAAGACTTCCTCGTTCCTCGAAGATACTGAAGATATTCCAAATGGCCAGGCAATGTGCGGACTAACTCACTCGTGCGATCCCGCACTTCTTGAAATGCCTCGAGGGCGGCGCTTACATTACTGGAGTGGCGCAGAGCAGGCAGGCTATCGACGGGCCGATAGTTCAACCCAAGCAGCATCACAGAATAGGAGTAGAACTCGAAGCCGTGATAGCACGGGTTGATACTCCTTTCGTTCGGAAGCCGCTTTTTCCAAAGCTGAAGGCGTTGCTCCACGGAGGGAGGGACAGAGATCTCCTTTGTCGCCTGCCAAAACGGCGTGTCGGCCCTGTCAGACGAGCGATAGTGAAGGACAAGAAAGTCGCGCACGCCGTCAATGCAATCGGCCATGATTCTATTATAGTCAGCCGCTACATCCGGGTCCGTCGTGGGACCCGAATAATGACGCAGGAGCTCCTCAATACCAAGCTGAATGAAGAAGATCCCAGTTGACTCTAGTGGCTCCACGAAACCGGAGGACAAACCGATTGCGACGCAGTTCTTGACCCAAGCATTACGGCAACGCCCGATTCGCATTTGAATATGATTCGCGATGCAGTCCTTTGCGCGCGGACCTATATGTGCGCGAAGCTCAGATTCAGCTTCTTTGGAAGACATGAACTGACTGCAATAGACGTAGCCGGTTCCGACCCGGTTATAGAGAGGAATGTTCCAGACCCAACCGGATGGCAGAGCGGTTGCTGAGGTAAAGGGCTCGATATCTGATCTGTCGTTTGGGTATGGCACCTGCAGCGCTACCGCGCGATCATTCAGCAAAACTTCTTGAAACGAAACGAACGGTTCCTTGAGCGCCTGGTTAATGAGGATACCGCGAAAGCCGCTACAATCTACGTACAGCGATCCTTTCACTGCCCCATTTCTGCGCGTTCTAAGACAATCAATCGAACCATCGGTCGAGAGAAGCACGTCTTCGACATCGTCTTCGATGCACCGAACGCCAAGCGCGGTCGCATATTTCTTGAGAAAGCTCGCGAGCAGACTGGCTTCAAAATGATACCCATAAGGATACTGCAAACGGTGATCCGATAGGAAGGCATTTGGGGGCGTCTTGTCTGCAGAATTAAACCTGCCTTTGACCTTGTGATCGAAGACTTCGCCGTTCATGTACCTTGGGGATCTGTTGTTGTCGCATAGAGCGGAGGTACTAAAGCATACGGAATCGAATGCCGTCTCATTAGGCTTTAGGTGCAACCACCATTCACCAAGATTGTTTCCGTCTACCACCTCATAGCGTTGGAACGGATGATAGAAATGCCCGCCGACAGCAGTCCAATTGGTGAACTTGATCGCGAGCTTATAGGTCGCATTACATTCTGGCATCCATTCCGCTTCATCAATGCCGAGATAATCAAAAAACAATCTCATAGTGCTGAAGCTGGCTTCACCAACCCCAATGGTGCCAACATTAGCAGACTCGATAAGCGTGATATCGACGCCCTTCAATGCCTTTTTGAGATAGGCCGCAGTCATCCATCCTGCCGACCCGCCCCCTAGGATGACGATGGACTCTCCAGTCATGATTTCCATTTTCGTTTCTCTATCGTTAGTTGTTCGAGAGTTGTGCAATGGGCGGACAGTTCTACGTCCGCTCAAGCGAGAAAAGCATCTCCTGGCATGCTTGCGTTAGGGTGGGGATCGGGATTTCACCGCCTGGGAGATGAAAGCTACTCGCGTTAAAGGCGACAACTCAAACCAGCGCGTGAAGGCGCAGATCGCGTTCATAACAGGTCAGTATAGGAAGTTCGTAAACCTCCAATCCTTGTTGTAACCGTTGCCCGCAATCGCGTCACAGCTCGCTCAGCGGTTCTCACCGGAGCGGCCCGAGCAACCTCCTTAACTGCCTCAGAGCTTCGATCCGGGTCCATTCGCGGTAGAACGGGCTCGCACCAAGCACAACATCTACCATTGCTAAAGTAGAGCATTGAGAGCGCCGAGACGGTGGCGACAACGTGAGGCTAAGAGCTGAGACATTCGTAGTCGTTGGAAAGCTTTGCAAGTCGAGGACCATTCCCGCCTATTGAGATCGTACAACGTAACGCTACGTGCGATTCAACCCCCTCCGTGGCTCGTCGCATGAATGTGTCCAACTGTCGGTTTCCACTGATCTTCCCCCGAAAAAATGGACAGGGTTAAGCTGCTTTTAGCTCCATCTCGATCGGGCTGATAAAGCCGATGGCGGAGTGACGACGAGTCCGATTGTAGAAGCCCTCGATATAGGCAAAGATATCCCGTGTGGCTTCTGCCCGTGTTGCATAGTGCCTGTGGTGGACGAGCTCCGTCTTGAGCGTGTGAAAGAAGCTCTCCATCGGAGCATTGTCATAGCAGTCGCCCTTGCGGCTCATTGACGCCCTGAGGCCGGCGGATTGCATCAGCTTGCGGTAATCCGCCGAGGCATATTGAACGCCGCGATCGGAATGGTGGATCAGGCCGGCACTTGACCGCTGCGCCGAGATCGCCATCCGCAAAGCCGCCAAGGGCAGGTCGGCGCGCAAATGATCCGCCATCGCCCAGCCGACAATCCTGCGGCTGTACAGATCCATGACGGCGGCCAGATAGAGCCAACCCGGATCGGTCTCGATGTAGGTGATATCGGCCAGCCAGATCTGGTTCCGAGCAGTGGCGATGAAGTTGCGGTCGAGCAGATTCGGGGCGATCGGCAGGTCGTGGCGGCTGTCGGTGGTCCGCACCCGGCGTGGCCGCGCCATGATGGCCCTGATGCCGTGACGCCGCATCAACCGCTCGATGCGACCACGGCTCGCCCCGCGGCCCTGAGCCTTCAACTCGACATGGATACGCGGGCTGCCATAACGCCCGCGGGTGTCGCGGTGGACCCGCCTGATGTCGTCGACGAGGTCACGATTGGCAGCAGATCGTCGGCTCTCCGGGCGCGAGCGCCAGGCATAATAGCCGGCCGGCGAGACGCCGAGCACGTCGCACAGGAGCGTCACCGGATAGTCGGCGCGGCGATCTTCGATGAAGCGGAATCTCATGTCCGTGTTCCAGCAAAGATCGCGATCGACTTTTTTAAAATGTCGCGCTCCATGCGCAGCCGCTCGTTCTCTCGCTGCAAACGCGCGATCTCTGCCGCGTGGTCCGCCGACGGCAGCGTCGCCTGCGTTGTGGGGCGCCGCGTCGCCGCCGTCGGCTCCAGCCGAGCCCCTCGCTGCTCCATCCACCGCCGCAGCACGGAATCGCGCAGCCCAAGCTCCTTGGCAACAGATCCGATCGAGCGCCCGCTCGACGCTACGAGATCAACCGCTTGCCGCTTGTAGTCGTCCGTAAACGACCGACGTTGACGTCCTTCCATCCGACACCTCCTGGCTCTTCGAGCCTACTACAGGTGTCCATCAATTCGGAGGAGGTTCAGATGAGCACGATGACAATCGCTGAGGCCGCTGCGGAGCCGACAAGCATCAGAAGTACGTTTTGTGCCGACTGCATATCGTGCACTAGGGCGAGATTGTTGTAGATGTAAGTGTCTTTGCGCCAAGTTAGAAAGCACACCAAAGCCGCTATGGAGAGAAACATGATTAAGAGCGGCTTGTGAGATCGCGTTATGCCCGTCCACCATTCTCTCGACTGAGCAAAAGAGAATCCTAGGCAGAAAAACGGGAACGTATACTTTATAAGAGGCAATATGGAAAATGTCACAGGTGCAAGTGCGACTAGTATGACTGATACGAATAAGATCCAGGGCGACCAACGATTGAAAATCAAAAGAATCTTGACGAGAAGGAAAGAAACAAAAGCAGCCCAAATGAACCAGTATGTGCCGGCGGAATCCTTTAGACACTGCAAAACGCTGGCTGGTTCGCTGGCGGACGAACTTAATATGGCCAACTTTGCTGCCTCCAGGAGAGCGTACCAAAACAGCATGGGCAACAAGAGCTGCACCGCACGATCACCGATGGCTCGAGTGAACGACTTTCGCAAGAGCGCTCGCCAAGAAAGATATCCACTGATCGCCATAAACAGTGGCATGTGGAACATGTAGATCCATTTGAAACATGGCGACTCCCAGAAGCCTCCATCTCGGTAGACGACATATTGGATCAGGTGACCGACGATCACCAAAATAATGAGCACTCCTTTCGCGAAATCTAAACCTAGCTCTCGATCCTTTGCCTCTGGCGTGCGCGGCCCGGGAACATCCGATCCAGTTACATTTAACAATGTATTTCAAACCTCTCGGTATTGTTCCGATGAGCCGGATACTCGTTGACGGGGAATACCCGCTGCTACCAAGTACTGGTGCACGGTGACAAGGCGCTGACCATCTCAGGAGAGATAGGCCGAGCTGCCGAGCATAGGTATACGCTGCGGCCACCTATTATAAAAAGCACTTCGCGGCTGCAGCTTTGCATCGCGCAAACAATCCATTCGGCGATGGCGGAGGCATTTGCCATCTATACTCTACGGCCTCCGATAGCTGAAGGTGGTCGATGGCATGTTCAATTGTACGGAGGTGGGCGACCGGTATCGAAAAGAGGGGACCTGCTATACGAAGGTTTACCTATGGAGGCTCTGCCCCACTTCGACCGGCTTGCCTGATCGAGGGGGCGCGTTGCGGCCTGTGCGACCGGAAGGAGTGTTTGCACACTTCCAGCGGCCGGCTTGCCCGTGGGTGTTTGCGATTCCTGAACCGCTCCTTTGAAAGGACCGATGGCGCTCCCGCAGCACCTTTCTGCCGTCTCAGCAGACCATGCTATCGACCACCGCCTGGATTTTGCTCGTCAAGCCGTCGCGTGACTTTTCCCACCAACTGGCGCTGGTTCCTTGTGATACAGGCGCCATGCTGATGTACGCGAACAATGAGGTGCGATGTAAGCGGCAAGGAAACCCCGTCTGGCGGAGTGGGTAAGCGATCGGCTATCGGCTGCTGAGTTTGTGAGCCGATGTGAGCTTCTATGTCTGCGCCTAGTTCTGGAACTAGAACCTTCCATATGATCGAAGCGGTCGCCGACCGTCTTGAGGGAACGCCGCGGCAGCTTCGCCGACGCTGGTCGGACGAGTTCAAAGCGCAAGTTGTGACAGAGGCGCTGGAGCCTGGCGCGAGCGTCTCGGCGATCGCCCGCCGGATCGGCATTCACCCGTCGCAGCTGTTCGCCTGGCGCCGTGATGCTCGGGCCGAGCGGCATTATCGCTCGCGGCACTCGAGTTGCGAGGGTGTGGTGGCGTCTGTGGCAGGCACAGTGATTGAGATTGCCATTGGCGAGGTGGTCGTGCGTGCCGGCGTGGACGTCGACGAGGCGCACTTGCAGCGGGTGATCCGGGCGGTGCGTTCGGCATGATTCCCTCGGGTGTGAAGGTGTTCCTCGCCAGCCATCCAGTCGACTTCCGCAAGGGTATCGATGGCCTTGTTGCGCTTGTGCGCGATGCGGGCTCAGATCCGTTCGACGGTGCGCTTTATGTCTTCCGGGCCAAAAGAGCCGACAGAATAAAGATCGTATGGTGGGATGGGTCCGGCGTGTGCCTCTATTTAAAGCGTCTTGAAAAGGCGAAGTTCTGCTGGCCGCGGATCGGGCATCATCGGGTGCAGCTCAACCCGGCGCAGTTGATGGCACTGGTGGATGGGATGGACTGGAAGCGGGTCCGGACCGTGGCGGTCAAGCCGCCGGAGATTGTTGGGTAAAAGCGCTGCGGCGAAGTGAATCAGTGAGCTGAAAGGGCAAGAGAAACGGGGCAAAATGTGCTCTGGTCGGGCCAATGACGCCGCCCGATCTCAACCTCCCGAATGACGTAGAGATGTTGAAAGCCATGGTGCTTGCCATGGCCGAGAAGGCGGCCCGCGCCGATGCTCTGGAGAGCGAAGTCGCCGATCTCAGGGCGCGCAACGCCGATGCCGATGCGCGCATCGAGCGGCTGACGCAGATCCTGAAGGCCTTCGACCGCGCCCGGTTCGGCCGACGATCGGAAAAGCTCGGCTCTGTGAACGGCGACGATGAACAGCGGGCCTTTGTCTTCGAGGAGATCGAGACCGGCATCGCCGCGATCAAGGCCCAGGTCAGCAAGGGCCGTGAGCAAGCGGAAGGCAAGCGTGCACCGCGCCGGCGCAAGGGCTTTGCACCCCATCTGGAACGGATCGAAACCGTCATTGAGCCGGAAGAGCTGGCTAAGCATGCCGGCAAGCAGAAGGTGCTGATCGGCGAGGACGTGTCGGAGCGCCTGGATGTGGTGCCAGCGAAGTTCCGTGTGATCGTCACGCGCCGTCCCAAGTATGCCTTCAAGAACGCGGACGGCGTAATCCAGGCGCCGGCCCCGGCCCATATCATTGAAGGAGGCATTCCGACGGAAGCGCTTCTGGCCCAGATCGCCGTCTCCAAATATGCCGATGGCCAGCCGCTCTACCGGCAGGAGGCCATCTACGCCCGCGACAAGGTCGGGCTCGACCGCCAGCTGATGGCGCAATGGATGGGCAAGCTCGGCTTCGAGCTGGAGATCGTAGCCGACTACATCTTCAGCGAGGTCAAGAAGGCCGAACGGGTCTTTGCCGACGAAACCACCTTGCCGACACTCGCTCCGGGCTCCGGATCGGCGAAGACGGCCTACTTATGGGCCTATGCCAGAGATGACCGAACCTTTGGCCGCAGCGGTCCCCCGATGGTGGCTTATCGCTTCGAAGACAGCCGCTCCGGCGAATGCGCGGTCCGGCATCTCAATGGTTATCGCGGCATCCTGCAGGTGGATGGCTATGCCGCCTATAACAAGTTGGCGCGACCCGATCGCGGCAATGATGGCATCACCTTGGCTGGCTGCTGGTCACACAGCAGACGCAAGTTCTACGAGCTGCATGTTGCAGGAAGCTCGAGAGTGGCAACGACGACGGTCGAGCGGATGGCAAAGCTCTGGCAGGTCGAGAAGACCGTGCGCGGTCAAAGCCCCGACGCACGCGTTGCCGCGCGCCAGCAAGCCTCCGCAGCGGTCGTCGCAGATCTCTTCGACCTCTGGCAGCAGAGCTTGCGGCGGATCTCCGGCAAATCAAAACTGGCCGAGGCGATCCGCTATGCCGTCTCGCGCCGTGCCATCTTCGAGCGCTTCCTGACCGATGGTCGCATCGAGCTCGACTCCAACATCGTCGAACGCGCCATCAGGCCACAAACAATTACGAGAAAGAATAGCCTCTTCGCTGGCAGCGACGGCGGCGGGCGAACCTGGGCGACCATCGCAACGCTGCTGCAGACAGCGAAGATGAACAACGTCGATCCGTTCGCCTGGCTCACCCTCACGCTTCAGCGTATCGCCAACGGCTGGCCGAGCAGCGAAATCGACGCGCTTATGCCATGGAACCACGCCGCCTGACGGCCTCAGCTTGCCGCTTACGGTGCGATCATCTGGACAGCGGCATCAAGGGCAGCGGCAAGAGCGTCCATGATCCGGCCACCCACACCCGCCCGCCGCCAGCGAACGAAGCGGTTCTAGCATGTGGTGTACGGACCAAACATTTCGGGAAGATCACGCCAAGGCGCTCCGGAGCGCAAGACCCAGAAGATGCCATTGATGACACGAAGGTCATTCACCCGAGGAAACGCCATCCGGCAGCATGGGCTTGATGGCAATCCATTCTTGGTCGGCGAGCGCGTAGCTCACCCCTATGGTCGACTATTGGATCAGTTAAGTCTAAACTTGCCCAACAAACAAGCTCCCGCTTAATCCTCTCGACTCACGATTGTCCTAGCCGGTCTGGCACCGATCGGAAGCGGGCGCGAGGATTTCATCGGCACTCGTTGAGAGATTATAAATGCTTGTGCGAAGGTGAGCTTGCTTGTGACCAAGTCGTCGGCGTTACTTCATCATCACTTCGACCTCTGCACGAAAAGCCTGGCGCGAGGCGTCTCGTGAATAGAACATATGGCCGCCGGGAAAGACTACAAGCTTGACGCGAGGTGACGAGGCAAATGGCGGCAATTGATCGAGCACGATCTGTGATTCGAGATAAGGCGTGACGAGGTCAAACAGGCCATGCCCGACCAGCAATTTCAACTTCCGGTCCGTTGCCAGGATCTGGCGCAGCTCCGAAACCGACTCCGGAGGGCTGCGGCCGAAATCCCAAGCCTGCGCGACCGTGCGGTTGAGCAGCTCATACGAGCCGTCCGGCCGCCAGTTAAGCTTGCGCGTAAGGAGGTCGACAGTGGCGCTGGTCAGAGGCGCCAGCAGCGTATCGCTCGAGGGATCGCCGGAAAGGCGGAAATCGGAGTCCGGATACGGATCGAGGCCGCGCACCGAGGCGTCATAATTGCCGATTAACTTGCCGTTCTTACGATCGAACTCACGGCGGAACTCGGCAAGGTCGAAACGGCCCGCGAGCCTGCGACTCACCGCCTGGTCGATGCCGGTCAGCGCCGCGGTCTTGTCGGCCAGACGCGTGGTCGCTTCCTTGTCCGCCTGGCCTTTGATGAGATCGCTCAGAAACTCGCCGCGTGCATAAGCTTCCACGTCGGCGAGATCGGCTCGCTTTACCGGACCCTTGGCTTCACGTAGGGTCGCGACATAGCTTGGCAGCCTTGCGACGTATTGCAGCAAGCTCGTGCGGGCAAACTGGCTGGAGTCGAACACTGGCGAGAGCATGATCAAGCCCTTGACGCCTATGCCCTGCCGCATCTGTAACTGGTCGACAACCTTTGGCCCGCGAATGCCACCATAGCTTTCACCCGCGATGTACTTCGGCGACAACAGCCGGTCATGCTTTTCGAGCCAGCGGCGGACCACCAGCGCGAGCGCGTTGACGTCGCCCTCAACGGAATAGAGCCGCTTGCGCGCATCATCGCCGGTCCCGGTCCCCACGAAACGGCTGTAGCCGGTGCCTACGGGGTCGAGAAACACCAGATCGGTGAAATCGAGCCAAGTTTCCGCGTTTGGCCTCACCTCCGGAAATGTCGATGGCGTGACCTCGTCAGCATTGATCGGCAACCGCCACGGTCCGGCACTGCCGAGCTGCAGCCAGGCCGATGATGCGCCCGGTCCGCCGTTGAAGAAGAATGTTACCGGGCGCGTGCCGCGATCCGTGCCGTCAAGTTGATAGGAGGTATAGACGATGTCGGCCTGTGGCTCGCCCTTGTCGTCGAACAGGCGGATGGAGCCGGCGGTCGCGACGAAAGAGAGCGTCCGCCCAGGGAGCTCAAGCGTGTGCCTGCTGCTGGAGTCCGGCGGGAGGCGATGCTGCTCGGGCGTCGACGGCATACTCGGCGTTTGGCCGGCGTCACCCTTCTGGCCGGCCGGCGTCGTGAGCTGGGCGGGCGGCCGATCGTCGGCGCCCGCGCTCCACATTATCCCGCAGGCAAACAGGATCAGCGCAGGAAAGGTGCGGCGCACCGCGGTCAATTGCATCGAGTTTCTCCTGTCCCGGCGCGCACCTTGAGCGCGAGGCGTGTCTATCAAAACGGCTCTAACCACTAGCTCACGTCGGGGAACAACAAAACCTACTCAATCCAGTAGCCGTCATCATGGTACCTGATCAACCCAGGCGCGAGCCTGTCATTTCCTAACAAATCTAACAGCGTGACGCCTGACAGCTACAGCAAACGCTCCTACAGAAGGCGCAATGTTAGCAAGGGCTGCTTCTGCCGGCTCAAGGATTTCCGGCGCGTTACAACTCGCTACGACAAGTTTGCGAGAAACTTCTTGGGTGCCGTTTACCTCGCCGCCATCGTCACCTATTGGATAATTGAGTCTGGCTCCTAGTTCAGCTTTGCCAAGAAGGAGTTGATCGCGTCAGCACCTTGTTTTGGCTGCTGGCACATCCACCAATGACCTGCCCCTTCTAAAATCGCGACCTTTGCGCCGGCGCGCTCGGCACAACGGCGCGCGAGCGTCTGCCCGCCGCAGTAATGGTCTTCTGTCGCGATCAGCGCTAGGCCAGGTTTGGCGGCTGCCCGTGGCAAGCCAGTCCCGAGATCGCGCATGATCGGTTGCGCGGCCGATCTGTACAGCGCCAGGATTGCCCTGCCCATCTCGCCGTTCGCACCAGCAGCGACCTTCCGCGCGATCGCCGCGGTCATGCCCAAGCTCTCGTACCGCCGGGCTAGCGCTTCGGCCGGCATGCTTGCCATTTGCGCAACCGCTTGCTCTCCGACCTGTGGCGTCTGCCAAGCCTGCGCCAAGTCGTGCCAGACGTAATCGGGGTGGAACGCGCCCAGAATATCGACCGCCCAGGATCGTATTAGACCCGGATAGTCCATCGCAATGCGCATGACATGTCCCCCACCCCAGTCATGCCCCACGAGATCAATCGGTTGCGCCAAGTTCCCGAGTTCGCCAACAAGCCAGTTGCGATAAGCATCAACAGAACAGTCAAAGCCGGGTGGGAGAGCTGACCCAAATCCGGGCGGAGAGAGACGAATAATCTTTTGGTCGCTCAGATGCGGGACCAGATCGTCCCAGATCGCCTCGGTTTCAGGATTTCCGTGAACAAGAACGATGGCCATCGCGAGTTTCCCTCAAAGCAACTCTGTCGCACAACCCCTCGATAGCACTGCCACAAAGAATGTTGCGCCACTGGTGACAGCGATGCGTCGCGCACATTGGCTTCCCCAACCGTCGCCTCTAAAAGTCCATCGCCCAATAGTGGCGTGCGTGACAACAACGCCAAAGTTCGTCGCTTGGCAACTGCGAGAATTGGCGGTGCAAGAAAGCTTTGTCGGCTGTTGGCGCATCGCGACATATTGCGCTAGCGGCACGAACTTGGTCGCTATCGGAGCAAAGCGGACGTGTCACAGTGACACGACGCCGCGGGGGTTTATAGGTACACGGCCTCAGCCCCACCGTGAAGCTCATGTCCCTTGGATCATCATAAATCTGGACACGGTCTTCCAAAGGTTTCCTGCGAAGAGGACTAGAAGTTATGAACTGCTCAACGGCGCGGTCGGCGAGCCTGGGATTTCAACGGCAGCCCCCGCAATCGCTTTTGGAGCTGCGCCAGATCCTTGCGACGGACGCGAAGATGCGCGTACTGGTCGGGCATGGCCTGTTCGATCTTGCCATGCCCTATTTCGGCTCGAAGATGGTGCTCGATCAGTTGGCCGCCTACGCCTCAGCGCCGCGGATCAGACTCGTGTTTTTTCCAGGCGGTCACATGTTCCATTCACGCAACCCCTCGCGCCAGGCTTTTCGCACAGAGGTCGAAACGATGATCAGGTACGGGCGTGTGCTCATCGAGCCGGCCGCGAACTAAGTCGGAAGTTTGTCCGCGAATCAGGAAAGACGATGAGCAGACGTGCGCGCCGGCACCCGTCATTCGAGGCCAAGGTAGCGTTAGCCCTGATTTGAGGCGGGATGGAGCTGACCCAGCTGATTCAGCATTTCGACGTGCATGCGAAGCAGATCACGCAATGGAAGCAGGATGTGGGCCTAGGTAGTTGGTGCTGATCCCGGCAACAGAACGAGCGCATGCGCGATCGATGTAGAGACGCTGCACGCCACAATCGGGGAGCTGAGACTGGAGAACGATTTTTCAGAAGGCGCCCTTAGCAAAGCCCGGCTGCTGAGCGCAAAGCGAGGGGCGGCTATGGGTACTACTGCTCAAAGGCAAAAGCTACCCTGAGCTGGCGGGTCTCGCGCCAAAGCGCCAGTACCGTGTGCGGACGGTCGTGCGGCCTCAATGCCAACGTGATTATTGGTACGTGCCCGCTGTTGCGCTGACAGTCAGTGTTGACGCCAAAACCTGATGGTACCACTATCGAAACCAACGATAATAGCTTGCTGCAAACGTTCGGCGTGGCAGGTCTCTATCTATCGCGTGTATCGCCGCTGGGGCGAAAGACCCTATCGTACTGGCCAGAAGTGTGTCGGGCGGTGGACGCACTCAGCTTCGGGTCGAGATCGCCGGCTCTACGCTAGAAGGTCACCACTTATTTCCATTGTGGCCTGTTCGCGACCGCCTGGCTACGCGTCCGGCGGCGGCCCATTCGCGAGCCGGCTAATGAGACCTCGGCGAGCAAACGCGCTGATGTCGATTGGCCCGCCGTGCACTTGTCGCTTTAACGACCCCACTCCTCGACATCACTTAATCCAAGTCGCTCAGATCATAGGCATGTTCTAGGAGGAAGCGGCCGGCATCTTCGATGAGATTGGCGGCGGCGCCATGTCTCCCAGCTCAGAGCAGTCACGGATGCGGGTCAACTGGGATGCCGGCACCACATTCGGCGCTCTCACCACTGTGCTGTTGTACGGTCTTAGATCCGGATCTGCTCAGCTCTTTATTGATTTACCGCAAGGTGCCCTCCGCAAGACATCCATATTAATTGCCGTGGAATGTGGAGCGGAAGTGGCCACGTTACAGACCATAGGCCTCCGGCCTTCAGACATACGGTCTATCAGCCGATGGAGTTCGATCAATATCGCCGAGCTTGACGTCGATGCTCCTGCTTCCGGCCGTGGACTATAAGAAAGCGATGGCATGGCTTGACCACCGAACGCACTTTGCCGGCGAGAGCTGCGCTTGCCCCTACCGGGCGCCGACCCCCAGCAGCGTAGTTCGCGGACTGGCCTAGCGAACCGACCCTGATGCCCCTGCAATTCCATCGCGCCGTCGAAGACATGGAGATATGGAGCGCAAGCAGCGACAAATATTCGTTCGTGATCAGCTTCCAGCGCCCCACCGGTCCTGGCTTTCGCGGAAGGTTGGGCTACGTCGCATCGTGGCGTCCGCTTCACCGGGGCCGGGGCGCGATCAGGGTTCTCGGCTTGCCCCTCCAAAGTTTCGCCGAGGCCGAGGCCGCCTGCAACACCATGCTGAATTATCTGAAGGACGACACTGATTCCAGTCGCTAGCAAATTTGAAGCCTCGCTGAAATGACGCGATCGCTCCGCCTGCCGCCCAGGATATCCGCACGATCAACTCGCAGCGCTCAAACCAGCCGTCTGAGGGTGCATCCCCGACAAAGAGGACAAAACAGTCGTCTGCACTTTGCGAATCCGCCAATACGTGCATGCTTAAGAAGGCCGCATGCAGGCGCTGACGGAGCTCGCTCGCGCCCTCGAGCCGTCTAGGGACGGGCGAGGATCCCATCGAAGGATCAACGGACCTTTTCTCTCTGACAAGGGAGCCACGTAAGCGGCAAGGAAACCCCGTCTGGCGGAGTGGGTAAGCGATCGGCTATCGGCTGCTGAGTTTGTGAGCCGATGTGAGCTTCTATGTCTGCGCCTAGTTCTGGAACTAGAACCTTCCATATGATCGAAGCGGTCGCCGACCGTCTTGAGGGAACGCCGCGGCAGCTTCGCCGACGCTGGTCGGACGAGTTCAAAGCGCAAGTTGTGACAGAGGCGCTGGAGCCTGGCGCGAGCGTCTCGGCGATCGCCCGCCGGATCGGCATTCACCCGTCGCAGCTGTTCGCCTGGCGCCGTGATGCTCGGGCCGAGCGGCATTATCGCTCGCGGCACTCGAGTTGCGAGGGTGTGGTGGCGTCTGTGGCAGGCACAGTGATTGAGATTGCCATTGGCGAGGTGGTCGTGCGTGCCGGCGTGGACGTCGACGAGGCGCACTTGCAGCGGGTGATCCGGGCGGTGCGTTCGGCATGATTCCCTCGGGTGTGAAGGTGTTCCTCGCCAGCCATCCAGTCGACTTCCGCAAGGGTATCGATGGCCTTGTTGCGCTTGTGCGCGATGCGGGCTCAGATCCGTTCGACGGTGCGCTTTATGTCTTCCGGGCCAAAAGAGCCGACAGAATAAAGATCGTATGGTGGGATGGGTCCGGCGTGTGCCTCTATTTAAAGCGTCTTGAAAAGGCGAAGTTCTGCTGGCCGCGGATCGGGCATCATCGGGTGCAGCTCAACCCGGCGCAGTTGATGGCACTGGTGGATGGGATGGACTGGAAGCGGGTCCGGACCGTGGCGGTCAAGCCGCCGGAGATTGTTGGGTAAAAGCGCTGCGGCGAAGTGAATCAGTGAGCTGAAAGGGCAAGAGAAACGGGGCAAAATGTGCTCTGGTCGGGCCAATGACGCCGCCCGATCTCAACCTCCCGAATGACGTAGAGATGTTGAAAGCCATGGTGCTTGCCATGGCCGAGAAGGCGGCCCGCGCCGATGCTCTGGAGAGCGAAGTCGCCGATCTCAGGGCGCGCAACGCCGATGCCGATGCGCGCATCGAGCGGCTGACGCAGATCCTGAAGGCCTTCGACCGCGCCCGGTTCGGCCGACGATCGGAAAAGCTCGGCTCTGTGAACGGCGACGATGAACAGCGGGCCTTTGTCTTCGAGGAGATCGAGACCGGCATCGCCGCGATCAAGGCCCAGGTCAGCAAGGGCCGTGAGCAAGCGGAAGGCAAGCGTGCACCGCGCCGGCGCAAGGGCTTTGCACCCCATCTGGAACGGATCGAAACCGTCATTGAGCCGGAAGAGCTGGCTAAGCATGCCGGCAAGCAGAAGGTGCTGATCGGCGAGGACGTGTCGGAGCGCCTGGATGTGGTGCCAGCGAAGTTCCGTGTGATCGTCACGCGCCGTCCCAAGTATGCCTTCAAGAACGCGGACGGCGTAATCCAGGCGCCGGCCCCGGCCCATATCATTGAAGGAGGCATTCCGACGGAAGCGCTTCTGGCCCAGATCGCCGTCTCCAAATATGCCGATGGCCAGCCGCTCTACCGGCAGGAGGCCATCTACGCCCGCGACAAGGTCGGGCTCGACCGCCAGCTGATGGCGCAATGGATGGGCAAGCTCGGCTTCGAGCTGGAGATCGTAGCCGACTACATCTTCAGCGAGGTCAAGAAGGCCGAACGGGTCTTTGCCGACGAAACCACCTTGCCGACACTCGCTCCGGGCTCCGGATCGGCGAAGACGGCCTACTTATGGGCCTATGCCAGAGATGACCGAACCTTTGGCCGCAGCGGTCCCCCGATGGTGGCTTATCGCTTCGAAGACAGCCGCTCCGGCGAATGCGCGGTCCGGCATCTCAATGGTTATCGCGGCATCCTGCAGGTGGATGGCTATGCCGCCTATAACAAGTTGGCGCGACCCGATCGCGGCAATGATGGCATCACCTTGGCTGGCTGCTGGTCACACAGCAGACGCAAGTTCTACGAGCTGCATGTTGCAGGAAGCTCGAGAGTGGCAACGACGACGGTCGAGCGGATGGCAAAGCTCTGGCAGGTCGAGAAGACCGTGCGCGGTCAAAGCCCCGACGCACGCGTTGCCGCGCGCCAGCAAGCCTCCGCAGCGGTCGTCGCAGATCTCTTCGACCTCTGGCAGCAGAGCTTGCGGCGGATCTCCGGCAAATCAAAACTGGCCGAGGCGATCCGCTATGCCGTCTCGCGCCGTGCCATCTTCGAGCGCTTCCTGACCGATGGTCGCATCGAGCTCGACTCCAACATCGTCGAACGCGCCATCAGGCCACAAACAATTACGAGAAAGAATAGCCTCTTCGCTGGCAGCGACGGCGGCGGGCGAACCTGGGCGACCATCGCAACGCTGCTGCAGACAGCGAAGATGAACAACGTCGATCCGTTCGCCTGGCTCACCCTCACGCTTCAGCGTATCGCCAACGGCTGGCCGAGCAGCGAAATCGACGCGCTTATGCCATGGAACCACGCCGCCTGACGGCCTCAGCTTGCCGCTTACGGAGCCACCGACTGAGTAGGCCGTTCACCGCCATCGGCTGACCGACTAGGATCATGTCAATCACTTCATGTCGGACCATCCGAGCGTCGTCAGCCGGTAGCAGGTGGCGTATTGCAACGCGCAGCTCTCGCGAATGTGCAATAATTGATGTGCTGAAGTTTGATGCACATAACAGAAACGCCTTGCTCGAGATCATTTTCTGCAGGCGGCATCGTGCCAACGCTGCATGGTCGAGGATCAACTGAGCCATCACCTCGTGAGGACCGCCTGCGCTCCAGCCGGCAGCTCCGGCCACGCGGTTACCAATAGCGTTGGCATCGTCTTCCTGACATGCTGTCTTGCGCGCCACGAGTCCCTCCCCGATCCTGGTTGCGAGAGGCTCCGGATGGCGCCAGAAACCAGGGCAGCTGCTGGCATTCGATCCCGAGGCGAGCTCGAGAATTGGAGAGAGCGCCGCAAGTGCGTCGACGCTGCGAAACGGCTGAACTGTCACAGGTTGAGGGTGAGGACCATATCCGCCGATCGAAGATCCATGCTGGAACCTACAGCAACGATCCGCTTGCGATCCATCCAGCGTGCAGCGAAAGACGGTAGCATCATCCTTGCCGACAGCTCCGTGAGTGAACTCGGCGACCAAACCAAGGAGGATGCCGATAAGAACCCTCGCGAAGGCCAGTCCTATGGACGGCCTCAATTAAAACGAGGAAGGGCCTCACGGCGCGGTAGGCAATCGGCCGCTAATCTTGCTGCACAACCACATCCGCGCCACCAGCCGGCCAACGTGATCAGGGCAAATTCTAGCTTCAGGTAGTCCCAAAATTCGGTCTCGCCGCACCACGCCCCGAGAGCCAAACTGCTGCTGGATCCAGTGGCAGGTCAACCGGAGCCATCACTGTTCACGAATGAAACAGTGCTGCCCTTCAAGCGGCAACTAGGCTAAGACGACCTCGATGATCTTCAACCTGTGTTGCTAGAGCAAGCGGCCAAGCTCGCGCGTGACACACGATCCAACCAGAGTCTTCAAATACACCTTGATCAGATGGCGAGCTTCACATTGTCCCTTGGAGACAAACGCTTAGCGGCATCATCCTACTTCTTTATCGTGATCAAGCGCTACCAAATATGATAGGTACGACCTGTTGGTGGTTGTGATACTTTCCTGATGGTTCATGATCGAAGCTGAGTAGCATTGCAATCCTTTCAGGCCAGGAGATGTCGAATGCCCGCGATAACAACCGGAGACGAGAAACGCGAACGACAGACACGCCCAGAGCCCGCACTGGCGCCAGCATCAGCCTCTGATAAAGGTGGCGCCGCGCATGGCACTGGAGAATCGGCAGAAGCCGCATCGCGCATTTCACTTATGTTTCCGGTCTGGCAAACATCGATCGAATCGACAGCAAATCTGTTCGCAGCGGCACTAAACGATGGACTCAAACTGATTGCTTCCTCTCTGCACGTTCAGGCCACTTATCTCAAAAATGTTGCCGACTCCAAAACTCCCTCTGACCTACTGAGGTGCCACCTGGATCTTGCGGAGCAATCCTGGTCGAAATCGTTCAGTCAAGGCTCGAAGATGTTGGATCATTTTAGAACGCACCCATCATCTGCGGTAAGGTAAGCTATCGCCAAGATCGAATAGGGACCGCGCTCTATTCCCTGCGGGGCGGTACATGCGGCTGGCGATCGTATAGAGCGCCTTCAATGGCTCCAACCGGACCCGTCCGCTACCGCCTATGGTTGATCTTCCCCCGAAAAAATGGACAGGGTTAAGCTGCTTTTAGCTCCATCTCGATCGGGCTGATAAAGCCGATGGCGGAGTGACGACGAGTCCGATTGTAGAAGCCCTCGATATAGGCAAAGATATCCCGTGTGGCTTCTGCCCGTGTTGCATAGTGCCTGTGGTGGACGAGCTCCGTCTTGAGCGTGTGAAAGAAGCTCTCCATCGGAGCATTGTCATAGCAGTCGCCCTTGCGGCTCATTGACGCCCTGAGGCCGGCGGATTGCATCAGCTTGCGGTAATCCGCCGAGGCATATTGAACGCCGCGATCGGAATGGTGGATCAGGCCGGCACTTGACCGCTGCGCCGAGATCGCCATCCGCAAAGCCGCCAAGGGCAGGTCGGCGCGCAAATGATCCGCCATCGCCCAGCCGACAATCCTGCGGCTGTACAGATCCATGACGGCGGCCAGATAGAGCCAACCCGGATCGGTCTCGATGTAGGTGATATCGGCCAGCCAGATCTGGTTCCGAGCAGTGGCGATGAAGTTGCGGTCGAGCAGATTCGGGGCGATCGGCAGGTCGTGGCGGCTGTCGGTGGTCCGCACCCGGCGTGGCCGCGCCATGATGGCCCTGATGCCGTGACGCCGCATCAACCGCTCGATGCGACCACGGCTCGCCCCGCGGCCCTGAGCCTTCAACTCGACATGGATACGCGGGCTGCCATAACGCCCGCGGGTGTCGCGGTGGACCCGCCTGATGTCGTCGACGAGGTCACGATTGGCAGCAGATCGTCGGCTCTCCGGGCGCGAGCGCCAGGCATAATAGCCGGCCGGCGAGACGCCGAGCACGTCGCACAGGAGCGTCACCGGATAGTCGGCGCGGCGATCTTCGATGAAGCGGAATCTCATGTCCGTGTTCCAGCAAAGATCGCGATCGACTTTTTTAAAATGTCGCGCTCCATGCGCAGCCGCTCGTTCTCTCGCTGCAAAGTAACCGGCATGAGGGCCTCACCTCGCAGTGACGAAGCTTGTCTGCGATACAGGCTGGCAAGAGCTGATCGGTGGAGGTGGCGCGATGGCAAATGCCATGCTTGATGCCAGGCAGGAAGGTGACTCTTATCGCCGCGTTGAGGTGATCACTGGGGAGCGCCGGCGGCGACGGTGGACGAGCGAGGAGAAGGCCCGGATCGCGGCAGAGAGCTTTGAGGAGGGGGCGAACATCTCCGAGGTGGCGCGGCGCAATGGCGTTTCTCGCGGACTGCTCACGGTGTGGCGCCGCCAGGTAGCGGCGGCGCTGGCCGGCAAAGCCCAGAACTTCGTGCCTATCCAAATTGGCGCCGAGAGCGATGGCGGGAGGGTTGGCAAGTCCGAGTGTATTTCGCCGGTACAGACGAAGCCCGTGGAGATTGCCACGCCGCCGGCCAAGGTCTGTGGAGTGGTCGAGATCGAGGTGAACGGGGCGCGCATCCGGGTCGAGCCGGGGGTGGAACTGGCGACGCTTTCGGTGGTGCTATCGGCGCTTCGAGGGATCCGGTGATTGCTCTACGGTCAGACCTCAAGGTGGTGCTGGCGGCCCAGCCGGTCGACTTTCGTAAGTCGGTGCATACGCTGTCGGCGCTGGTGAGCGAAGCACTGCGCGCGAACCCATATTGCGGCGACGTCTTCGTGTTCCGCAGCAAGCGCATGGACAGAGTGAAGCTTCTGGCGTGGGACGGCAGCGGCATGGTGTTGGTAACGAAGTGGTTGCACCAGGGGCGTTTCACCTGGCCGCCGATCCGCGACGGCGTTGTGCATCTCAGTGCGACGCAGCTTGCGATGCTACTCGACGGGCTCGAGTGGACGCGTGTGTCGCCCAAGCCTGTGAAGCAGCCGGCCATTGTCGGCTGAGAAGTGAGGATTTCACTGGAGCATGGGTCGCACGGATGTATCGTCTGGTCATGGCGATTCGCCCCGACACTCTCCCGACCGATCCGGCAGCTCTGACCGAGATGGTGCTCGCGCTTGACGCTGAGAACGAGACGCTGCGCGTAGCAATGCAAACGTTCAAGGACATGATCTTCGGGAAGCGCTCGGAGCGGCTTGCCGCGCTCGTGGCCGAGCAGCTCGCGCTTGAGCTTGGCGATCTTGAGACCGACGTCACGCCGCCTGCAGCTGCCAACGACGATGCAGCTGCGGCAAAGCCGCCCGGCAAGCCACTGCGGAAGAAGGCGCGCCGCAACATCGGCGCGCTTCCAAAGCACCTGCCGCGCTGTGAGCATGTGCTGGAGCCGGAGGCGACCGCATGCCCGTGTTGCCAGGGCCAGCTTCACAAGATCGGCGAGGACGTCAGCGAGGTGCTGGACATCATCCCGGCGATCCTGCGGGTGCTGCGGACGGTCCGTCCCAAGTACGGCTGCCGCCGCTGCACCGATGGTGTGATCCAGGCGAAGGTGCTGCCGCGCCTGATCGAGAGCGGCATGGCTTCGACCGCACTCGTGAGCCACGTGGTAGTCTCGAAGTTCGCCTGGTATCTGCCGCTGTACCGACAGGTGCAAATTCTGGCCGGCCAGGGTGTCCATCTCGACCGGGCGACGCTTGCCGGCTGGGTGAAGCGTGCGGCCTGGTGGCTCAGGAGCCTCTATGCGCTTCAGCTGCGCACGATCCAGACCGCGCCGCGCCTGTTCTGCGACGAGACGCCGATGCCGGTGCTCGATCCCGGACGACATCGCCCGCGCATCTGCCAGTTCTGGGCGCATGCCATGGATGACCGGCCATGGGGCGGTCCCTCGCCGCCGGCGGTGGCCTACGTGTTCGCCGACGGCCGCGGCACGGCGGAGATCGCCAGACAGTTGATGGGCTTTTCCGGCATTCTGCAGGTCGACGGTTATGCCGCCTACAAAGCGCTCGCCCGCGATCATGGCGGCGCGATCCAACTCGCCTTTTGTCTCGCCCACGCCCGCCGCAAATTCGTCGAGGTGTATAAGACGACCCAGTCGCCGTTCGCGCGCGAAGTGATCGAGCGCCTGCAGGCGGTCTATGCCATCGAAGCAGAGATCCGTGGCAGCAGTGCCGAGCAGCGGCTGGCCACCCGCGGCACCAGGTCCGCTCCATTGATGGAGGCGCTCAGGACGCGCCTGACCGCAATGGTCGGCCAGCTCTTCTCCCAATCGAAGCTGGCGGAGGCCATCAACTACGCACTCAATCACTGGGACGGGTTGACGCTGTTTCTCCGCAACGGCCGTGTCGAAGTTGACAGCAACACAGTCGAGCGTTCCATGCGCCCGATTGCGATGGGAAGACGCAACTCATTGTTCAGCGGCAGCGAAGGCGGCGCCGAGAGCTGGGCGATCCTGGCGTCGCTCGTGAACACGGCAAAACTCCATGAGCTCGATCCGCAGGCCTACCTGACCGATGTGCTGGAGCGCATCGTGTCTGGGCGAACCAAGAGCCATCAGCTGCACGAGCTGCTCGCCTGGAACTGGAAGGCGGCGCGCCGGCACACACCGCAGGCAGCGGCATGAGCCCACGTCGCCATAAGGCAGCATCGTCGATGGCGTCAGCCGCGATGTCGCTTGCGGAGCTCGAGCGATGGCTCCAGGATCGCGTCGATCGCCATCCTGCCGCCACCAGCATTCCCATGCTCGACGGCTATACCGCCGCGATCGTGGCCGGACCGGTGTCGATGAGCCCGCTCGATTGGATCTGCCCGCTGCTCGCGATCGATGCCGACGCTTTCAACCATGGCGGCACGCCGGAGTTCGCCGCGATCTCCGCCGTCGCGCTGCGCCACAACGACATCAGCAACACCCTCTCGACTGCCCCCGATCGGTTCGAGCCGATGCACCGGCGCGACCCCAGCGGCAACATCGATGCGCATCCCTGGTGCCAGGGTTTCTATGCTGCGATGCGGCTCAGACTGTCGGCGTGGGCGCCGTTGCTCGACGTCAACAACGTCAATCACGGCCTGCTGCTGCCCATCCTGCTGCATTGTCGCGACGATCAGGCCCGTCCGCTGCTCGGACCGCCACGAAGCGGTCGCAAAACCGAGGATTTCCTCCGTAACGCCTACCTCGATATCCCAGCCGTCGTCGAGGCGCTGCGCCAGCACTGGATGCCCATCCGCTACGCCCGCGACCGCTAATCATCGCGGACGTGGGAGCTCATACCGGTTACGCTGCAAACGCGCGATCTCTGCCGCGTGGTCCGCCGACGGCAGCGTCGCCTGCGTTGTGGGGCGCCGCGTCGCCGCCGTCGGCTCCAGCCGAGCCCCTCGCTGCTCCATCCACCGCCGCAGCACGGAATCGCGCAGCCCAAGCTCCTTGGCAACAGATCCGATCGAGCGCCCGCTCGACGCTACGAGATCAACCGCTTGCCGCTTGTAGTCGTCCGTAAACGACCGACGTTGACGTCCTTCCATCCGACACCTCCTGGCTCTTCGAGCCTACTACAGGTGTCCATCAATTCGGAGGAGGTTCAGGTTGACTATGAATTCCACCTACCAGAGTTGCTTACGTTTGTACCTCCTAGCCACATTGACCGAGCGATCCACCCCTCGCAAATTGCATCTCAATGTAGTCCAGCGTAAAAGAGCGGGACCGCTAATTCAAACGATGCGTCGACAACCGGAGATAATCCCCTCACTGGGTGACCAACCGGCTTCGGTGCGCAACTTGGCTCACTGCGTGATCACGATGCCTCTCCAGCTTGAGGGCGGCCTCGGCGAGCTGTACTTGCGCTCTACTGCCGCAATGATGGGGTGGACGGCCCCCGAACGGCATCGATGTACCAGACCGAGAAGCCGCTCTTCAGCGCAGAGCGTTTCCACATCAATGTTGAGAAGGTCCTCGGGCTTCGAGCAACGGGATAAAAGGTTCACGCGTCAGCATCTCTGCTCACGCGAAAGCACGTAACACTCTATCTGATCGTCTTCTCTATACATGATTGATTCGCCGCACTACCGCGCCAAACTGCGCGCTTCTAAGAGGGAGTGCGGCGGGTCGAGTTGCTTTCAGTTACCAGTTGAGCTGCTTAGTAGTTTCGTCAGCATCTGCCTGACAGGCCGACTCATAAACGGCCTTGTCATCCATCCGAATGCACCTACCGCCAATACGCTAACCGTAAAAAAGCCAAGCGCACTCCAAACAGCCATTTTCATTGTAGGTCCCTCCTGCTTCTGTTGAGTAGTTTGGCCAAAAACGTCCTGCGAGGCACCTACCAAAATTGGCTACGGGCGGGTATCAACGTTGCGCTGTGGTTGCCGAACACGTTGGTTGCGATGTTAGCAAGTGAACACGGGAACACTTGGAGTCCGAGATGGCGACCCGCGCACGTATTCGTTGCATTTAAAAGAGGCATCAGAACAGCGCTCCGACGCGCGACGCAGTCTTACCGCGGATGATCCACGTCGCGCCCGGATCGATGTCGACGAAGCAGATCAGCCACATATCGACCCATTTTTCTTCATCGGTCCGCAAGACGCCCGGCGGCTTGCGATCATAGATCATGCGGCGCTCCTGGCTTTTACTTATTCGGCGGCGTGCTGCTCTCGTGCGTTTTCGCATACTCCTTCCGGCTGATAGCGTTTCGGTGAAGCCGTCGAGCGCGGTGTCGACGCCTCGATGATGGCTTGGAGCCGCATCTTCATCACGTGCGCCATCAGTTCAGATCCTTCAGTCAGTCTGTCCGCCGCTCCAGCGGTTGCAGCCGAGACTGAAAGGCCCTCTCTTCGCTATTAGCTCGGCCGAATGCTGGGTGCGCCTTCGCTTACTTAGTTGATTCATTGACGTGATTTGTCGTGCGTCGCTGAGAATTTTCAGCGCCACGTAAAAAGCGCGTGCTGTTCATTCTGTTTCCGCAGCGCGGTTTTGTGCCTCGCAAGCACCATCGCCGGCCGCCCTATTCTTTCTCGCGAGTGGCTACGCGGGGGTACCTGCTCGTCAGTATAGTCTTCAACGATCAATTCCATCTCTGTGGATGTAAGTTGCCGGAATTGCCGAGCCTTGCGATCAGCTATGACCTTTATCTTATCAAACTCAGTCGACATTCTTTGAACCATTGAATTCACCAAGTCAGCAGCAGCACAATCGGTTGCGTACACTAGTAAGGTAGCCAGTCCGGTGGACAGCCCCTGATTCAGGTAGGTGAATCAAACACGAAAAGACCGCGTTCTTCTGCGCATGCGGTCTCACATGCGGCGTCACGCCAATAGCGGGAAGATTGGCGACATGATCGGCGCGGTGCCACTTGCTGCGTAACCCTGCCGGCTACAGCCTGCCCATGCCGGTTCTCCATGCTGGCGTGGAAATTTCCGCCACTATCATCGTCGCCGCTGCCGTCCTTGGGGCGAAAGGCTCTTCTATGAAGCTAGCAGGCTGCTGAAAAAGTCGTTTTGCGAGGCGATCGGAGTGTGATTCTGTGCATGTGGTTGATTCCTTTCGACTGAGGATCGGGATGCGCGGCGAAGATGAGCATGCGGAACGCCTTTTCAGCTACGTGCGGCTGGAGACACGGATCCCTACGGACCATCCGCTGCGAGCGATCCGGGAGCTTGTTGACGCGGCGCTGAAGGATTTGTCGCGATCGTTCGATCGACTGTATGCGCGCGAAGGACGGCCGTCGATCCCGCCGGAGCGGCTGTTGCGAGCGCTGCTGCTGCAGGCGTTCTACACGGTGCGCTCGGAACGGCAGCTGATGGAGCAACTCGACTACAACCTGCTATTTCGCTGGTTCGTCGGCCTGTCTGCGGACGATACGGTGTGGGACGCGACCGTGTTCTGCAAGAACAGGGACCGCCTGCTCGACGGTGATATCGCGGCGAAGTTTTTCGCGAGCGTTCTCAACCTTCCGCAAGTGAGCAAGCTGCTGTCCAGCGAGCACTTCTCCGTCGACGGCACGTTGATCGAGGCCTGGGCCAGCATGAAGAGTTTTGTGCCGAAGGATGGCGATGGCAGACCGCCGGCGGCCAAGGGCAGTGGCGGGCGCAACGCCGAGCGCGACTTCCATGGCGAGAAGCGCAAGAATGACACGCATTCTTCGAACACTGACCCGGATGCCAGGCTGTTCCGCAAAGGCGCCGGCAAGGAGGCCAAGCTCTGTCACATGGGTCATCTGATGACGGAGAACCGCAACGGGCTGATCGTCGATGCGCGACTGACCGAGGCCAACGGCACCGCGGAGCGGACCACCGCGCTCGACATGATCGAGGATAATGCCAAGCCTGGCAGCACGGTGGGCGGTGACAAGAACTACGACACTGCCGACTTCGTCGCAGGCTGTCGTGAGCGCGGCTGCACCCCGCATGTCTCCCAGAACAATGCCAATCGCCGCTCGGCGATCGATGCGCGCACCACCCGTCATCCCGGCTATCGCATCAGCACGATCAAGCGCAAGCGGATCGAGGAGCCGTTCGGCTGGATCAAGACCGTTGGCGGGCTGCGCAAGACACGCCATCGCGGCCGAGGATTGGTCGAGTGGTTCTTCGTATTGACCGCGACCGCCTACAACCTCGTTCGCATCCCGAAAATTCTGGCAACGACGGCATGAGTCTGTCTGGAGCATCGAAAATGAAGCAAAATCGCCTCCGAGACACCGCCTACGGCGTCGTTCAGACCTCGGAAGTCGCCGCATCCTCGCGCCGATCAAGAAAATCGCTCCTGCAATCAGCTTTTTCAGCAGCCTGCTAGAGGCTTCGATCAGCGTTCCGATCTACCCGAGAAGTGCTCGCCAACAGCTGCGCCTTGACCTGCGGATAGTTCAGAAGCCGGGTCATGAAGTGCGTGGTTCTTGGTGAAGCTGGTCAGGTCGCGGACGGGATCGTCGGGCGAGAGCCCCATGAACTGGCCATGCAAAGGATTGCAGACCAGTTTGCTCGATCAACTGACGCTCACAGCGATGCGTAGAACACGTTCAGCAGCAAGGCACTCAACAATTGCTCCGCACGGATCAATGACCCCCTCCCTGGCATAGAACCTCCCAAGGCCGCTTCAAGTCACTAAAAAGAAACCGCTCTGATCCGCCCTGCAACGCATGATCATTGCCACCGATTCGAGATGACAAAGTGAATCGTCAAGTCGTCTTGCTGAGGGTAAACTGCGTCGCGTTCGCATGCCCCACGGGCAAGCACTGCGTCGGCAACCGCGGTGCGCATGTCTAAATTATCGCGGTCCAGCTTGGTGACGCGTTAATTATGTGCGCTGCGAATCTTGCAGGCTTCATCGAAAGCAACGTTGACGGCCGGGAAATTGATATCTTTCATGGGCTGCCTGAGGCTAATGAGGAAAGGGCCGTGCAGATTGATGCAGTCGACACGTGCTCCTCCGGTTGCCTAAGGTCGCGCTTGGATCAAATCGGCTCCATCCCTTAGCGACGGAGTTCATTTCTGCGGACAGTTTCGGCCATAGCTCTGCCTCCGATGAGCTAAAGGTTTGGTTCTTGGGAGCGTACATTACGAACTAGGTCTCGAGTTGCTCATGAATATCAATTACATTCCAAACCTATTTTGCGCTGGAATCATGATTCCGATTTGCTCCTCGGACGGCGGCGATGTGCTCACATTTCTGGCGAAGCTCTTCTGCGCAGCACAGGAGTTAGACGGTAGGCTGCTGCGCACCATGCGCGCGCAGAGGTTCGAACGTGCTAGCGACACAAATGTACTGCAAATCTGCGATTGCGAATTTGCGAGTCAGGACACTAGCTCCGCTTCAACACCATAACTAGGCGGTCGACACGTTTGCCTTCCTTCAGATGGGACGCGATGATTTCGTCGATATCCTCGGCGGTGGCCGGGCGGTACCAGATGCCGTCAGGATAAATCACCATTAAGGGACCTGCGCTGCAAAAGCCGAGGCAGCCCGCCGCTGTGAAGCCGACATCGCTGAGAGCTTGTGCTTCGATCGCCTTGCTCATCCTGTCCCACAGGACTTGCGCGCCGGCCGCGCCGCAGCTGCCGTGCGGATGTGTTGGCGGACGCTGGACGTGACAAGCAAAGACATGATGTCTGTAGAGTTGAGGAAGCTCAATTTTCTTTTCTGAGTTCATGCGCCTGCCATTCGTGCGATTGGGTTCATCTGAAGAGAGACAAGGTAGGAGTGCATCGCCCCTAGGGCTGAGGGTGTCTGCGCAAAGTCGTGAAGCTCTGCACCCATTGTCCCGTTGAGCGGCGCATACACAATCTGATGCTGCTTTGGCTCTTCACTGTGAAAGCACGCTGAATGACGCGGGCGCCGCAATGATCGCCCTCGCCGCCAAGATATGTCACGGACACCTCTAGCATCGGAAAGGCCTTTCCGATCAGGGCTTCAATGGCTGGTCCGATCATCGCCATTTTCCTTGCTCCCGCGTTGCCTGTCTGCTCCATCATCCGTCTTCATGCAAGCTTCGAACCAAGATGCGGGAGGTCGTGCTTCTGCGCCGATCGTTCTCAATCTGTCGAAGTAGAACTACCAGTCATTGTCACGTTGGCTACAGAAACGATCTCTTCTGTGGCGGAGGCGACAAACATCGAGCCGCACACGCGGATCGCAGCTTTTCGGCAGCGGGGCCAAACTAGCCGGAAGATCCCCGTTCTTCCGGATGGCCCGGCTCTTGCAATGTCACGCGGCAGGAGGATTGTAGCGATCACCATGACTGTCGTCTTCTCGCAGGAGCCTATGCATTTCGGCGATCTTCCCGATGGGATCGATGCTTTGCTGCAACAAGGCTTGATCCGGCGCGAACCGACCGCATCTTTAGGCAAGCGCTGGACCTTCCGACGAGAGGCATGTGATCACCGAGCTTGGCTTCCGCGAGATCGCAAGCCAAGCTGGCTAGGAGCCCGACTGGCGCCGATGGCAAACCGCAATCAGCGATACCAGTGGCGCTGGCCCTTCACGCTGTACGCCTTGAGGGCGCCTGCCTTCGATCGATTGATTCCTGGGCGGAGACCTCGATTACAAGGCTACGGTCAACGGATAAGCCCTTTGAATTGCCGCGCGTGACTGGGGTTTGTACTTCGCAAGGATGTTCCCACTCCCCCTACGCGCACGGCTAATCTGGTTTCGGCGAGTCTGAAAGAACTCCCGATACAGGATCGTTATATCACCCTAACGATCCTGTTGCGTCTGGGCCCAAACATCCCCCTCCAGCCCAGACGGAGCCCTCGGCGGCGTCGAGGCCGCCGGGGGCTTTCTCTGCTTTCAAGCGTGCCTTGGATGTCACTAGCACCTGCTCGGTCACGGCGCCGCCACAAGGGCGCATGTCATCGGGAGTAAAGGCCGGGCCCGACTTCATCCGAGCAAAAGCGGCTGGCTTCCATGTTCGCCAC
The DNA here is from genome assembly GCF_009930815.1 of Bradyrhizobium sp. CCBAU 051011. NCBI lineage: Bacteria > Pseudomonadati > Pseudomonadota > Alphaproteobacteria > Hyphomicrobiales > Nitrobacteraceae > Bradyrhizobium > Bradyrhizobium sp. CCBAU 051011. The sequence goes on from NZ_CP022222.1 coordinate 8,423,146, forward strand.
GTTGCCGGCCTGCCCCACTTCGTAAACAGCGTGGAACCGTGCAGCTCGCGCTCACCCGCACGCGACTTGTGGATCTCGCATATGGAGAGGAGCAGCCGCCAATTCTCTTAAAGCACGCCGGCGTCTTATCGCACGCCAAGAGCGAACAGAAAGACAAAGGGCAAGCGCGACGAGTCCCACCTACTCTTTAGGGTGCCGCCATCTTTCATCATACCGGGTTGCCGGGCTGGTTGCGTCTCCAGTCGGCGAGCGTTGACAGCGCGAGGTCGAGCTCGCCGCGCGCGGATTCGTTGTCACTTGTCTCCTGCCATACGAGGCGCATCCAGGCGAGCCAGGGATCGCGCTCGGCGCCGCCGATGAAAGAATCGAGATAGCGCTGGCCCGCTGAAATGGCTCTTCTCGGGCGCATATAGCCTTGGCCCGCCCTTCAGTCGGTGAGATAGCACTTGAACATCTCCTGGTGACTGGTTGATAACCTTCATGTTGGCGCGAAGGTTTGGTCGCAATTCATCGCCCGGTCGTTGGGTAGCGCATGGTGGTTGTGAGCGTACGAATTCCTTCTGTACGTTATTCCCGAAACTAGGCACTCGCACTCGTACTTCTGGTATCTAGTTCTGTTCGGCTTAACGTCACCGCTGCACTTCCCATTGTTGTCGCCCTCTCTCTCGTCTTGTTAACCGCGTGAGATTCAACGGCGTCTGGCAGGACATCACAAAGGGATTATCTTGGCGGCGTCCGGATTGGCCGGTGCGTTCGCCGGTGCCTTGAAGCCATTCGCGTGACAGGGGCCAAGTGCTTTTTTGCGGTCAGGTTAACGAGCAGACAGCTGAAGGAGTTGAAGTTGGTCCTGCCAACGGGAGTTCAACCCGCGAAATCCAGCGTTGAAAGCGCCGACCATTTAGCACCAGGGGATGGCAGGATGGTCGAGCTGTCCGCATCGAACCGAACATCTCCCTGTTTGGAAGACAGGCACGCAGCCCACTACGCCACGCCGCAAAACTTGGTCGTGTCTCAGTTGGCTAGCGCAAGGAGGGGAATAATGGCCTATTATTTGTTGGATACACCTGTCCTAGCTGCGGTTTTGAAACAGACACAACCAATTGCGACGGTGCGACGGGATTGTTGTATGGAATGATGAAGATCGTGATTCCGCTCATTGCGCTGGTTGCGGAAGAAAACTTTCGACGATCACTTGCCGCGAGTGCGAGCGGACTTTTGGTCTCTGATCTAGATTCTCCAAACTAATACACTACCTAAAATTTTATCGACCTGAAATGAATTTGGTTGTATGGAACATCACGTTCTACCTCTCAACCGAAAGACAAGAATGGTTCAGATCTCAGGATCTGTCTTGGTCAATGTCACCGGTTTAGCCGCGGCTGGCACGGTAAGCGCACCCGGCCTGAGGGTTGGTGATCGCGTCATCCAGGCGACCGCCGCCTCACTCGACGGAAACGTCAACATCTTCGAGGCGGTCGTTACCGTCGATGACGAACTGCAACAGTTTGGGGCCTTCGGGTCTTCGACGGCGGTGCCGTTCGAGATCCTGGCGCTGCGCCTTTTGATCCTTTAGAAATTCGATCTATGGCGCAGGGCGCGGGAATCCTTCTCATGGCTCGTGGCCAGAAACATGATCTCCGGTATATTATCGCCGGGAACTCTATGGAGAGTGCAGGCATGGCGAAAGAACCTGATGGTCTCGAGCGTGTCGGAGAGATCGAGATCGACGAGTCGGCTGCGATCACAGTTGAGCAGATCGACGACGAGATAACCGTCGCTATTGCGAGCATTGTGGGCGTTCATTTTCAGGTGACGGCGGATCAGGCGCTTAAGCTCTCTCGCGCCCTGGCTGTGGCCGCCGAGAGTGCGGCGAAATTCCGTGCATCAACCGAGACGTAGCCGGAGAGTATAGGGAATCGAACCTGTGCGTCCCGAAGGACTCAACGCGTTAGCACCGCGTTGGCTTACCCGTTGGGCCCACTCTCCGAACTGAGCGAAGTTAACGTTTGAAGGTACTTGACGGGAATTGCGGCCAGACCTCATGATCATCGCCGTTGGGACGAGCGATCTTTAAGCTTGGGTCCCAACACTCCTCGCCAGAGCAAAAGATGCCGGGGCGTGCTCTCGCCAGCCCACCACGTTCCCACTTTATGGTGATCGTGGACGGAGTCGAACTGGCATCCTCCGATTTAGGAACCAGCGCTCTGTCTAGTTGAGCTACACGACCATCGATTGTTTCTTCTCCGGCGCAGGTGTGTCGAGTTTTTTTAGAACAGAGCGGGAGTCGAACCCGCCTGTCCGGTTTTTTAGACCGTACTCTAACCGCCCGGGTCTCTCGCCAAACGACGAGTTCTAAAGCCACAGATTATTTGTATTTTTCGCGCGCAATCCGTGCCTCGGCCGCTATATTGGAGGTCAAAGGAGAATGTTTCTCATGCCAAATCTTTGGACTGGATCGCAGTGGAAGGTAACGAACAAAGGCGTCGAGACCATCGACAATAGATATTTTATCGAGAAAAGCCGCGTTTACGACGACGAAGGCGGGCAATGGACGTGGGAAGATCAGATGGACGAAAAGGGCTGGGTCGACATGGCCGACTTTCGCCGCGCCTTGGCCTTCGCCCGGACCAAGTGGCCCAAAAAGTAATGGCTGCGCGCACAGGAGGCGAACCAGTCTGAGCGTCCTAGCCGATCGGCCGGCGCGCGATGACGGTCTGGGTAGCGTGCTCCGACCACCCGCCACGCGGAGCTCTTCCACACGAGCTTTACCCAGGGAAAATCGCGCCCCTGGCAGGAGCCAATCCTGCATGCTCCAGTTGCGGTACTTGTGCTTCGTACGCGCAGCGCATGACTCCGCGAGCGTGCCCGGGCCATGATCTCTCACCCGTTCGAAAGCAGCGACAGGCGCAGGCCTGGTGAGTCTTCATGAGAACGACGGCGCTTTCCCAAAAGACTGCTCAGCCAAGGTCATGAGATCATGTCTGTTAATCCGGATGGATCATAATGTCCATGGTTTCGTCGCTGTCCTCAAACGGATCGGCAAACCCCTTGTCCTCTACCAGCTTCACGCCACACAGGCAGACCTCGCCGTCGATCACGGCGAGCGCGACCGGCTCAAGGGCTTTTCCGTTGCAGGGGCCATCGATGCAAAACCCGCTATCGATCTCGAACGTCGCACCGTGCCGGCCGCATCTAATAAAGGCGCGGTCCGACGAGAAAAATCCTCCGGCGCCGATGTTGAGCCAGACGCCGTCATGCGGGCAGCGGTTGACATAGCCGTGATAGGCATTTCCGAATGTCCGCACCACGACAATCGGAAACGGCCGGCTCTCGCCGCTTTCATCGATCCGCGACAGGCTAAAGCCCTTCGCGCCGCCCCGCTCGATTAGATCGGCGTGACAAATGGCGAACACCTCAATCTCTTGGCTACCCATGTCGCGATGCTCCCTTGGCTCATGCTCGTCACGCTTTCCTGCCTGAAGGCGTCGACGACGGCACGGGTCAGCCGAAGCGCGCCAAAATCCACCGGCCAGCTCCTGGCAGGCATCGACGGCGCGCTGAGAATGCCAGAACCAAAGTGCGCCGCGAAGCCGGCCGGGGCTCACCAATCTCCACCGCTGTCCCGTTCAGGAACAATGATCTATTGCGAAATCCATTTGCCTTCTCTGCTATTTAACCCCGAGCCTGAACAAGCCCGAGCCGAAGCCCAAGGGCTCGATTCATGTTTTCGTTACGAGCACCTTGGGCTCGCGGGCGAGCCGGACGGGCCGCTTTCGAGCTTCTCATTCTCTTCGCTCGCTCTTCGCGCTTGCCATCGAGAGTTCCTTGCGGCCTCGTTGGCCCCTAGTCTGCCGCCTGCATTTGTCTGGAGTATTCGGGTTCTGCAGCACCGCCAACAGTGATGTAGCCTGAATGATCTCCATTATCTTGTCCCAATATGAGACCGTGACTGTCATTCAAGCCTTCCCTTTGCGTCGCATTGAATTCTTCGGCTCTAATAAATTGCTGCGCCAGCGCCGATGTTGATTGACGCATCCTTCACCGTCTCCACGATGAACTCAATTTGGTCGCTGGTCAGATGGGTGTGAAATGGCAGTGCCACGGCGCGATCGGAGATCTTTTCCGTGACTGGGAAATCGCCATGCCGATAGCCGACATCAAAATAATGCCGCTGCAAATGCAACGGATAGCAATAGGCGGCGGCCTCGACCTGCTCGGTGCGCAGGTCATCGACGATGGCATCGCGGCTGGAGCGCGTGAAGCGCGTCCCGAGATGGACAAGATAGAGGAACCAGTTCACCTCGGTCGCGTCCGGAGCCACGTAGGGCGGCTTGATACCCTCAAAGGATTGCATATGCGCATTGTAGAGCTGTTCGGCGAGCCGGCGCCGCTCCAGGATCTCGCCAAGCCGCCTTAGCTGCGCAAGGCCTAGCGCAGCTGTAAGATCGCTCATGCCGGCCTGGTGGGGCGCTGCGCTGCTGATGACAACGGAGAAGCGCTCATCCAGTCGATGTGCGCGATGGCGACGTAGGCCAACGGCCAAGTCGATGTCGTCGGTCACCACCATGCCGCCTTCACCGCAGGTCAAGGCTAGTGGCTGGGCGAAGTCGAACACGGCGATATCGCCAAAGCGGCCGACGAGCTCGCCCTTGTATCTCGAACCGATCGCTTCGGTCGAATCCTCAAGGAGCGGCAGCTGATGGCGCTGCGCGATCGCGCGCAGCTCCGACCATGGCGCTGGATGGCCATTCGGATTGCCACCAATAATCGCCCGCGTGTTGGCCGTGACACACTCTTCTACCTTCGCCGGAGTCAAGGCTCCCGACCAATAGTCGACATCGGCAAACACCGCCCGCGCGCCCACGAGACTGATAGCATGCACCGTCTCGCGAAGCGAATAAGGCGAGGCAATCACCTCCTGCCCGGGTCCGACGCCGAGCGCTTTTAGCGCGAGCAAAAGCCCGATCGTTCCGCTGGGGACGGCAACGGCATATTTGCGGCCAAGATAGGCGGCGAAAGCTTTCTCGAAGACGTCAGTGATGGCTCCATTGGAGACTCGCGGCGAACACAGCAGCGCTTCAACGGCAGAGAGCTCGGCGGAGGTTATATCGGGATCGGATAGCGGAATGAAGGAAACATCGGCCGCGTCTGCGCCATGGTTGCGACGCCCTGCGACTCTAACGCCGGTCACGGCCCGGTACTCCTTGCCGCCAGGAGGATGCCAATCGCCCGCGCAGGATCAGTCGTGATCTGCACGCAGCGATCGCAGCCATCGATCAGATGCAGGTCGAAATGCGGAAAACTCCTGAACGGCCGCTCCGTCATGTCAGAGGCATCACAGCGCGTCACGGCGAGCTGCGGAAAGCGGCGCCGCAGCTCGGAGAATGAGCTAGCATCAAGCTTCGCTTCCGCAAGCACGCGTTCGATTTCGATCAGTTCGTCTGTGCCAAGCGGCATCGCGGCTCCCATATAACTGGTTCCAAAATCAGCTTCATTGCCAGAACAGCCGCTCGGGATCGGTGTTCAATTCTTCGATTGCGGAGGTCAGGCGGTAGTAGATGCTATAAAACTCCCAGAGTCCGCTTGCGTGGTTCTTTCGAAACAGCTTCCACATCCCGTTCACCGTGTCATAGTGGACTAGCGCGACGTCGATGAGGCCGCCGTCCTTATCGATATTGTGAGAGCAGCAGGGACTCTCGATCAGATAGCCACCCCTCACCGGTTTCACATTCGGCGAGACATAGCGATAGCGCTGGCGCGAGCTCAAGGCGCGCTCGATCCGCTTGCAATCGAGCTCGTTCGGATGAGGATTAATCCCGATCCCTACTTTTCTCATTACCGCGGCATTCATTGCGAACGGCTCCCCTCAAAGCACTGTGATTTCTTCTTCAAGACAGCCGACGACCAGCCGCTCGCCATACTCGACGAGATAGATTGGCACGTTCGCTAAGGTATGCCTTCCGACCTGCACGATCTCGCCGATCGCTCCGGCGCCGATCAAGAGTCCGTTCGCCGGTGCGTCCGGAAAGGAGCCGTCGTTAATGAGGTCGACCGCCGCCTTGACGCGCTGGCCCCATTGGTACTTCGGCAGCCTCGGGTCGGTCACGGGGCGGCCTCTTCCGGCAACGGCAGGTCCTCAAGCTCCTCGCGCGCCACCACCGGCTCGAGCTCCTTGCGCTTCATGCCGACGCGGTTGCCGCTTTCGAGAAATTCGACGCCATAAATGTAGAACTGCTGCAGGAAAGTGCCGATTGAGACGACGTAACCCACCTCTCCCTTTTTGGCGAGGATCTCGCCAACTTCCTTGCCGGCATAAGTTCCATCATTGCGGATGGCGCGGTTCGCCCGCACCTTTTCGCCGAAGCTGAAGAAAGGCGGCCCGGTCAGCTCGACATCCTCACTGTCGCGAACGATGTTGCTCATGTCCCTCTCTCTCACGGTCGTTCGGGCCGGATCGCCACGCGCCCGCGGGCGACTTCCTGCACCATCGAGTCATCGTCCTCGGTCAACTCAGCCAGTTCGGCCGCTCTAATGCGGCTTGCCACCTCATAACGGACGCGCCAATCTGGATCGCGACGCAGCACGCTAAGCGAATCCGGAGATAGCCGCCGTGCGATCTCGAGCCGCACGCTCGAATCGTGATCATTGACCATGCCCAGAAGCCAGTCATAGGGAATGCGGAGCGCAACCACGCGGCGCACCTTGGGCTCGTCATCGTTCATGAGACGCCCAAGCAGCGCCGATGCGATCCGGCTCGCCACCACCAGGCGAACGTAATAGTCCTGATCCGACATCATTGGCGCCAGCTCCTCGCCTTCCAGCAAGGTCGCAACCCGCATCCTCACATCCCGATGCGGGTCGCTGCGTAGCCGCAGCACAAAGCGCTTGGGAAGTCGGCGCACCGCGTTCCAGCGCACGGTTTCCTCGGCGTCCTCGAGCAGCATCGGCAGTAGGAACAGGTTGGCGTGTCTGGCCGCGATCGCGCGCACCTCGAAATGCGGATGTGTGATGTAAGCGTCGGCTAGCTGCGGATTCCAGTTGAAGAAGCGGTCTATGCGCTGGGCATAACGGTCGTTGACGCAGGCTTGCGTCAAGCAGCAGCCGCCAGTGGCCCTGAGCCCGAGATGCCTGCAGGTGCCGCAGTCGATCTCATTGCCGAGCCAGTCGCGGGCCTCATCGATGTCATCGATCATCGTCTTGTCCTATCCGCTCAACCACGTCTAGGAGTACCTTGGCGCCGATTTTGTCGGTCGGGTCGAGCTCTACGAGCTTGCTGGGCGGCCGCGTGCCCTTCATTAAGATTGCCGAGCCGCATCTGCAGGTAGGCGTAGGCTTTCAGTGAAAATAAATAGAAGCGCGGCAAGCTGTTCTCATAGCAATCGAAAGCAGCATCGGTCGCGCTGACCTGCCGCCAGTCGTCTGAGAGACCGTTTTCACGCGCTGCCTTAGAAATGCAGAGCTTTGCGAGCTCCAACGCCTCGGCCAAGCGAGCCTTGTTGAAATAAAAGCGATAGAGTCCGATCAGGACGGCGGCGTGTCCCGGCGCTAGCGCCTGCGCTTCGTGCAGGTGTTTTTCCGCGATCTCGTCTAGGTGGTAGGTCTGCCCGGCCTGCCACAGATGATCCTCCGCTTTGCGCGGCAGGCCGTTTCCGAGTAGCGTGTGCGCGGTGAGCGCCCCCTTCCTCTCGAACAGCGGATTGCCTGTCCCATCGAGGTTCATCGGCAGCTTTCCTCTTCGAACGGGCAGCCTTTGCGGTGCTGCTGGAGCAGCACACCCAATCCTGGGAAGATCAGCTCGGTCTTAGCAGCGGTGTCGGTCAGATCGGTCGCGAGACGACCAGCATTGGCTGGTTCTCGGCATGGAGAAGCAACTTCAGGCTGTTGCGGGTCGAGTCCTTGCTGAACGGGCCGCGGTGCCGGGGCAAGACCTATATCGCCGGTACAGTCCTGGCAACCATCTGCCGTGATGGCGAGCCGGACGCTGGCGCCAGCGGTACAATCGGCGCGCAGCACGAAACTCGTGAGTTTTTCAGTGGTGGCCCCCAGCGTGAAAGTCATAGGCTCGAGCCTCTTTACGCCGGTGCCTGGTAGCGCGGCAATGAGGTGTCGACGACGCATGTATTATCGACCGGGCACACCGCGACGCATTGCGGCTCGTCGAAATGGCCGATGCATTCGGTGCATTTCTTCGGGTCGATGACGAACGCCCCGCCTTTCTCCGAGATAGCGACATTCGGACATTCCGGCTCGCAAGCCGAGCAGCTCGTGCATTGCGAGGCAATGATCTTGAACGGCATGACGTCTCCCTTAAGCAGCCGAAATCATCGCGCCCTGCCGGATCGCCGCCTCGCCCTTCTCGACATGCTGGATCTCGCCGCTTTGCACCTTCTCGAGATATGACTTGAACCAAGCGATCGCTGATTTTTCGATGAACTCATAGGCGTAGTGTTCGACTGGCTCGATTCCGGCCTTCAACAGATTGCTTTTCGGACAGCCGCCGATCTTGGCCACAAACACCGCATGGCAGTCGTTGATGGCGCGGATGATGATGGAAAGGCTCTCCTCCTGGCCATAACCGCCTCGGCAATAATGATCGACCCGGCGATGGCCAACGAATTTGGCACCCGTAGTGGAGAGTTCGTATACTTGGAACTCCTTGGCGTGCCCAAAATGCTCGTTGATGAGGCCTGAGCCCCTCGTCGCCACAGCAACCAGGAGCTTGATGCCGCTCATCTCGCTGGCGAGCTCGGCGAGCTCCTCTTGCTCGGCAGCAACCTTGGCGGCGCGCTTCTCCTCGACCTTGGCCTGATAGGCCTTGCGCATCTCCAGATCATAATTGACATCCATGGCCATAATCTTCTCGGTAGTGAACTCCGCACCTCGGTCCTCGCCGAGCAGGCCAACAGCGTCGGCGCGGCACTGCCGGCAGTGCCGCATCATGTTCGTCTCGCCTTCGCAGACATCCTGCAGCGCCTTCAATTCTCGCGAGATCGGACCCCGCTGGCCGTTGAGACCAAATACGGTGCCGTGCTCGGGCGCGGAGATCAGCGGCATGATGTTGTGTAGGAACGCGCCGCGCGATTTGATCGCCTTATTGACCTCGACGAGATGCTGGTCGTTGATGCCCGGGATCATCACCGAATTGATCTTGCAGAGAATACCCCGCTTGGTCAGCATCTCGAGGCCTTGCAGCTGGCGCTCATTGATGATCGTTGCGGCTTCGAGGCCCGTGTAGCGCTTGTGATTGTAGAAAATCCAAGGATAGATTTTGGTGCCGATTTCAGGGTCGACCATGTTGATGGTGATGGTGACGTGGTCGATCTTGAGGCTGGCGATCCTATCGACATGGTCGGGCAGCATGAGGCCGTTGGTCGACAGGCACAGCTTGATGTCGGGAGCGGCTTTGGCCACCAGCTCGAAGGTCTTGAATGTCCTTTTCGGATTGGCCAGGGGATCGCCGGGTCCTGCGATGCCGAGCACCGTCATCTGTGGGATGGTGGAGGCGACCGCCAGCACCTTTTTCGCCGCCTGCTCCGGCGTTAGTTTTTCGCTCACCACGCCCGGGCGCGATTCATTAGCGCAATCATATTTCCGATTGCAGTAATTGCATTGCATGTTGCAGGCAGGCGCGACTGCAACATGCATGCGGGCGTAGTGATGATGCGCTTCCTCGCTGTAGCAGGGATGGTTCTTGACCTTCTCCCAGATCTCGGTCGGCAGCTTAGCCTGGCTGGCTTGCGAGCCGCAGCTCGCCTTGCCGCTGGCGCCGGACGTGCCGCAGCCCTTGTGCTCGGCGATCACCTGCCTGATCTCGCCGATCTCGACGGCGCTTGCTGCCGCGCTTGCTTCGTCCAGCGCTGATACGTCCATCCTTCGATTCTCCCCTGCAGGCGGAAACTAAAAAGACGATTTGCAACTCGCGTGCCATGGCCAGGAATGGCGAGGAATTTTGATCTAAGCCAAAAGTGAGCCGCCTGCCGCGGTAGGCCGTGGAAGCAAAGCCGTCTGCACGAGATTAGAAATGTTCAAAGCGTGACAAGGCGTCTCGATCCTGACAGTGAGCGCAGTCAACCCTAGCCGCGAAATGCAGGATAACTTACGTGCGCCGGCAAGCGAGCAACATCGCCCCATATGCAAGGTCTGTCAGGCAGCGAGCAGGATCGCGGTCGCGCGCGGGAGCGGGATCGCAAGCGGCGTCAGCCCCTGTTCGACCAGGAAGCGCAGCTCATTCCTGGACAGCACACCCGGCTCCACGATGGCGTAATGAACACCGCTCGAGCGCTTGATGAGCTGCCGCGCATAGGTTCGCAGCAGCTGATCGTTGAAGCGGCAACCGATGAAGAGAAAGCATCGGCCACTGCGCCGCTCTTTCACCACATCGGGGATCGGCGTCTGAATGTCGATCTCGGTCAGCACCTCGACATAGTCAGCGTCCGAGATCAGGAAGTTCCTCGCAGGCAGTACGCCGCCGTGCGGCTTGTAGAGGACAGTGGTCCAGCTCTGCGCCGCAGCACGATCGACCTCTCTGCTCTCCGCATTATAGAAGCGATACCAGCGCTCCTCGCAGATGCCGGCGCGGGTGATGCCCTGCACCTCACCCCATCCCTCGCGCTTGCAAAGCGCCGTATGCATCGCGCTATCATACCAGGCATCGACGATGAGAGGCAGGGACAGCGCGGCGAGATGATGATGCAGTGGCGTCGGCTCGACCGGTGCAGCAAAGGCCTGCACCATCAATGCGGTCACGGTAGAACGATGCTTGTTGCTCTCGATATGCTGCGCCGACGCCCAGACATTGCACTTGGCCCGGCGCGGCAGAGCGACCTTGGTGGCAAAGAAGGCAGCCAAGGTCTCCGGAGTCATCGGCGCATCCGGTTTGGACAAATCGGCCAGGCCAGGTCCGAGATAGGGAACAATGCTGCCGGAACGCAGCCGGTTCGCCACGTCAGTGAGAATCGCCTCCGCATCGGCCGCGTTAACAAAGTCGATTTGCGGGACCGTCTTCATCACTCGTCCGCGCCCTCGCCACGCTTCCTGGCATTGACCGTGATCGGGAGCGGCGTATCGCTGGCCATCTCGGGCAGATCGAGCACCCAGCCATTGGCTATTTTGATCCAGCCGCCCCACAACATCTCGTGCTCCGATTCAACGATCGGCTCCTCGAGATCTTTTTTCGGCACGTAAATCGACAGGCCCGCCTCCGGAGAGCGGCGAATCATGATTTTCATCAGATCAACTCGTGTATCAGGGCGAATTGCTGGCGTGATTGGGATGCTCTCGAGACATGGTGCGCAGGTGAGCCACGATGCCGGACATTATTAGGACGACCTGATCGACTTCTTCGACGGTGGTTTCACGCGACAAGGAAAAGCGCACCGCGCCGCGCAGGCTCCTCGCAGGCACGTTCATGGCGCGCAGCACATGAGACGGCTTCATTGAGCACGAGCTGCAAGCTGATCCCTGCGAAGCGGCAATGCCCGCGCGCTTGAGATGATGGACGATTGCTTCGCCTTCGAGATCTTCGAAGGCGATGTTAACCGTATTCGGCAGCCGATTGCCGACATCGCCGAGCGCCATGCAGTGGCAGTTGTGCAAAATCGCCTGCTCCAGGCGATCGCGCAACGCACCAATTCGAACGCGCTCCGGCTCGAGCCGCTCGGCCGCAAGCTCTGCAGCTTTTCCAAGACCAATGATGCCCGGGATGTTCTCGGTTCCCCCGCGTCGTCGTCGTTCCTGTGCGCCGCCCCAGATCAGCGGCCTGAATTTCGTGCCTTTGCGTAAATAGAGCGCCCCGATCCCTTTGGGGCCATGCAGCTTATGTGCCGACAGCGACAGCATGTCGATAGCACTGTCTTTCAAGTCGATGGGCTCCCTGCCTACGGCCTGTACTGCATCAGTGTGAAACAACGCGCCCGCCGCACGCGCCAACCCAGCCAGAAACTCCACCGGGAAAATCGTACCGGTCTCGTTGTTGGCCCACATAACCGACACGATCGCCGTGCGTGGTCCAAGCGCCCAGCGAAAGGCCTCGACGTCAAGTCGTCCGCGCGAATCCACCGGGATCACGTGCGTCTTGATGCCCCTTGTCGCCAATTGCTCCACCATAGCTAGAATGGCGGAATGCTCGACGGAAGTGGTGACGATCTCGTCGCGCCCTTCCTGGGTCGCAAGCGCAGAAAGGATGGCGGTATTGTTGGACTCGGTCCCGCCGGAGGTGAAGACGATCTCATGATCGTGGGCGGCTCCCAGCAAATCCTGCAGGCTGCGGCGCGCCTTCCCCACCGCGCCCGCGACCTCGCTGCCGAAGACATGGCTGGACGAGGCATTACCGAACCGCTCTGTGAAGAACGGTAGCATGGCTTGCAAGACACACGGATCTGTCCGTGTGGTCGCATTGTTATCGAGATAGATCGGCACAAACACCTCGTTCAATGCCGCGTATTGCCGACGCCGGCGACCGGGATCAGGCGAACGAATTCGCCGAGCCTTTCGATCAGCCGCGCCTGAATGCTTTCTAGCGTCACGCTTGAAAGCTTGCAGAATGCGCAGGCACCAGTCAGCTTGACCATGATCTTGCTGCCCTCGGTCCGGACCAGCTGACAATCGCCGCCGTCGCGTTGCAGATTGGGCCGGATCTCCTCGATCACAGCGCGAATGAGTTGCTCCCGATCGCTCTCAATGATCGGCGCTTGCTTTAGTTGTTCTGGTTCCACCAGCATGCTTCGATTTCTCTTTTCATCTACTGAAGGATTTTCCGCAGGCGCAGCTCGAGCTGGCGTTTGGGTTGTCGAAGGTGAAGCCCGATCCCTCCAGCGCCACCACGAAATCGATCATCGTGCCGGCGAGGTGCTCGTGGCTCTTATTGTCGACAAACACCTTGATCCCGTCGCGCTCAATGACGGTGTCGTCGGACTTTGCCTCGTCGGCAAAACCCATCTTGTATTTGAATCCGTCGCAGCCGCCGGTCTCGACCATGATGCGCAGGCCGCTCGTCGGCTGCGCCGAAGCCGAGATCGCGCTCTTGAGCGCATTCACTGCGCTATTCGTCAGATTGATCATGGCACCCATATTTTCCCAACTCGTTTGCATGAGAATTGGCAAGTCGCATGCCAGCGCGCACGAGCCTGACAATGCTTACTTTTTTCAAAATCGCGCCTGTTGGCTTTGCGACGCGTGTCGGATTGCTGACAAAGGTTTTCGAGGTATCGCGGAAGCTTTTGGGCGTCTTCTTTATGGATTAGCCGATGAAGCGTTACGAACGCGACGGCAAACAATTTGCATTGCGTCTTCTGCCGCCGGAGTGTCCGGCGATTGTCTTGGATCGAGGGATGATTTTTTATGACTGCAATCGAGAACACCGCGCTAGGCCGGTTGGAGAACGAGGGACGCCTGCTCAATGCCATATTCAAGGGCGGGACCACCAAGCAGGGCCGGTTCGGCTTTCGCGGCGATATCGCCCTAAAATTCCAGGCCCAGGTCGCCGACGAGAAGCGGCCGCCCCACTATTCGATCGAGCAGGTACTGACGGTCGTGCAGGAGGGCGAACGCAGCATTTCGGTGCTTGCCGGCTATCTGCACTGCTTCGCTTATCTTGCTGATGTCGCAAATGTTCTTGACGGCGCGCTAAGTCCTGATGGCAGCTACTTCATGTTTTGCAACAACATAGACCTGTTGGCGAAATATCGAATCAAGCTCCGCGGTATCACCTTCAACGTGCTGCCGTGCGATGAATCCACCGTTTGGAAGGAAATGATGGACCTGGTCGGGGTCGACAAAAATGACATTAAGAAGCTCGACGCGCCCGGCAAGCTCGACTACCTGCTCGACGCAAGCAAGGGTGTCGATGCGTCCTATGATGAAATCTCTTACGAAGACGGCCTGAAGAGGATGGAACCAGTAAGAAACCGTAACGAGAACCGGCCGGTCTGAGCACCGGCTTCAACTTTAGCCAGAAGAATTCTCCCCCTGGACAAGCCGCACGCCGGTCGCGCAGATATCGCCGTCCAGCACCGTCAACGCGACCGGCGTGAGACTGCTGCCCTTGCACCGGCCGTCCACACAGCGGCCCGTGCCGAGCTCGAAGGTCGAGCCGTGTTTGCCGCACATCAGCCGCATACCGAGGGGATCGAAAAACTGGTTGCGTTCCCAGTCGAGATTGACGCCCGTGTGCGGGCATTTGTTGAGATAGGCAAACACCCGCTTGCCCCAGCGCACCACGACAATGGGCCATGGCCTGTGACCGCCGTCTTCGTCCACTATCATGAGGTGGAAGCCCATGGCGCGCTGGCTTGGAATATCGTTGAAGCCGCAGATTGCGTAGGCGATATTCGACTGCGTCCGCCGCTCGTTCATGACAAGAGAACCTTCAACTGATCATCCTGCGATGACTCTTGCAAGAATCGCGCAAAGTTCCGGATCGCCCTACCTGTCTTGGGAGTCCGACGCGCGTCGTCGCAAAACGAGAACCGCTCGATCATCGGACCAACGAGCTTTGTGGGATCAGGCACCTCTTGGCTGTTTAGGAATCGGATCGTAAAGCGGCGCGCTCGACCACGTAAAGCAAGACTCTATCTACGTTGTTCGCCGCCACGATGGTCCGAAGGCAGCAGGAGCACCATCGTGTGCCGAGATTCCGCGGTATCGCAATAGTCGACGAAGAAGCCGCCGGTTTCGTAGACGAGAAGCTTATAGAAGTCGGCCACCACCGGCTCGCTCAAACCAAGCCATCAGTTCATCAAGAACATGACTGCACCGGAACGCAGCACATGTTGGAAGAGAAGCTCTCGCGGCTTTCCACAGCCGCTATCCGGATGTGAACCGCTTCGTAATAAGAAATGTTCGCAGCAAATAATTGCGTTCTCTGGCCTTAATCCATGGTATTCTGACAGCTGATGATATTTTCGAATGTCCCGGCAGAGCCTGCCTGAGGTTTTTCGTGGTCCACCGCCCCCTCGCCGGAAGGGTCTATGTTGTTACCTGCCGCCGGAATCGGCCTCCGGCTCCAAGGCAATGCCTCTCACTCGATCGGCGCCTGCACGAGTGAACCAGCGCCGCGAGCTGCACTATCTCAACATTCTGAATATATAAAACGCGACGCGTAGACTGTGATCTTTCGTCATCCTTTCGGCTCCCGTCCGAGGAACGCATGTCACGCCCCGACGCGTTCGGCGGGACCGGCACCTTAGCGAGGCGTCAGTTCAATTGCTGTGCTCACGCGCTCGGGAAGTCGCCTCGGCGAGGGAAAGCTGAACGGAAGGGTGGCGTTGGCGAGGGCATCGAGCGCCGACCGTTTTTCCGACGGCCGTCGCTGGACCTATTGTCTCTCCAGCTCCGTCAGCTTGGTTTGAAGCAATTGCGCGCTGCGCGTATCGGGCGGGCAGCGCCGAAGGGCGCTCGCCCGCCCGGTAGCGGCGAATGTTGTTGCGATGCGTGCGCATGTGAGCAAGGCGCTCGTCGATCATCGTCGTTGACCCAGCATTTGCTATGTCAACTCCTTTGGGTGTGGGCGAGGGTGAAGGCAGTATCCGCAAGCGCTGCTTGCACAGCGCCCTCACCCCACGTTGTGGACTTGCTCTGACTGAATTGTCGCCCGAGAGAACACCGAAGACGGCGCCCCTTGTACCATATGGCCGCCTATCCGCACGCAATGAGGACGTTACCGCTGTCCCGGCAAGCGCCGGTGTACTGAGACTCTATCCCATTTTCTGCTTAGTTGTTTTACGTTGTTAGCGCGCGAAGCACGCCGGGTCGGTTAAGCAAAAAAAGAGATCGCAGATGCCATTCAACGGGTCCTCATCGCATTCAGGATATGACGTATTGGCTACGAGTACCTTGGTGTCGACCGGTGGTGCGGCACCATCAGCGGCGAAAGTCGGTACCGCCGCTGCAAGCGCGACGGCGCTCGCAGTAACAAACAGCAATTTTTTCATTCGAGACTCGCTTCCTTAGATTGGCCCCAGCTGCCCTCAACAGTCTTAGATGACGACCGCACAATTGGTAAAATACATTCTCTTGATCGGATCTATCTACGGAATGGATCGACGAAGCGATGGCGATCATCGAGCAGATGACCGGGCTTTTTAGAGCAGAGACCGTCGGGCTCCCGTTGCGCGTGACGCGCGATCTGCAATTCCGCAAGACAGTCCTCGAACAGGTCGCGGATATTACCGCCGAACGGGACGCGCTGTGGCAGCGTCTCGCATTGCTAGCGAGACCGTCGCGGTCAACCCGCCCGACCAACCGGCCGTGTAAGCAATTGGGGGCGCGTCGGCGGGTGCTTTCGCGCACTGCGGCGCATCGGATCATTACGCCCATCCAGGGGCCGGCGCCAAAATGGTAGTCTATGCGACATTTCCGATAAATTGATTTTATGCGATCGGGCGCATAACTTTTGTTTATGCGCCAGATACGATATTGCTCTTTTATCGGGTTTAGCGAATAACGGGGCCGGAGAGTGAGCCATGACCGATCTCGCAAGAACACCGCAGCAGATAGGCAATCTGGTACGCCGCGCCCGCAAAAAGCGCGACCTCAGCCAGACGCAGCTCGCCGACCAGGCGGGAGTGCGGCAGGAGACCATTTCCCTGATCGAGACCGGCAACCCGGCGGCAAGGCTCGAGACTATCCTCGCTGTGCTGGCCGGTCTCGACCTTGAATTTCGCATTGTGGCCCGTCGCAAGGCTGGCCCGGCGGACATCGAGGAAATCTTCTGATGGGCCGCCGTCCTCGCCATGCACCGCTGCGTGTGCTCCTCAACAACCGACTTGTTGGCCACCTCACCAAGGCGGCAAGCGGTGCTATTCAATTCCGGTACGAGGATGATTGGCTCGGGTGGGAACATGCCCTTCCCGTCTCGCTGTCGCTGCCGCTGCGCGAGGATGCCTTCCGAGGCGAAGCCGTTACGGCTGTCTTCGACAACCTCCTCCCCGACTCGGACGCCCTGCGCCGCCGGGTGGCGCAAAAGGTCGGCGCCGCCGGGACCGATGCCTACAGCCTGCTCGCTGCGATCGGCAGGGACTGCGTGGGCGCCCTGCAGTTCGTCGCCGACGATGATGATCGCCATGGCGATGGTCACACTATCGTCGGCGACGCCGTCGACGACGAAGCGATCGAAAAGCTTCTCAAGGGGCTTACCCAGGCTCCGCTCGGGCTCAGGCGCGACGATGATTTCCGGATTTCGCTGGCAGGCACGCAGGAGAAGACGGCCCTGCTGCGGAACGGCGGCAAATGGCTGAAGCCGCGCGGCACAACGCCGACCACCCACATTTTCAAGACGCAAATCGGGGAGCTGCCCAGCGGCATCAACCTCTCGAACAGCGTCGAGAATGAATACTACTGCCTGAAACTTGCCGCCGCCTTCGGCCTGCCGGTGAACCAAGCCGAGATTGCCACTTTCGGCAAGACAACGGCGCTCGTGATCGAGCGCTTCGACCGGCGGTGGACCCGGGATGGCCGTCTGCTCCGCCTTCCGCAAGAGGATTGCTGTCAGGCCCTGTCGGTACCGCCGACGCGCAAGTACCAGAGCGATGGCGGCCCCGGCATGGGGAAGCTTCTTGGTCTGCTCAAAGGCAGCGATAACCCCTCCGAGGATCAGGCGATCCTGTTGAAGGCACAGATTTTCTTTTGGATGATCGGCGCAACCGACGGCCACGCGAAGAACTTCAGCGTCTTCATAACACCGGGCGGCCGCTATCATCTGACACCGCTCTATGACGTGCTCACGGCACAGCCCAGCCTCGACACGGGCCAAGTCCAACGCAAGCAGATGAAGCTCGCAATGTCGGTAGGGACGAACAACCATTACCGGATCGCCAAGGTGCAGGGTCGGCATTTCGTACAGACCGGCCGAGTGGCGGGCCTACCGAAAAAGCTCGTGCAGGAGTCAATCGAAGGGGTAGCCGCTGCCGCTCAAGCTGCGCTCGCCAAAATCGAAAGCGAGCTGCCAATGGGCTTTCCCGAGGCAATTCATACTTCGGTGAAAGCGGCCGCTATGCAGCGCCTGCGTTCATTGAAAGTATAAGCTGGCAGGTCAGGGCTTCATCAATCACGCTGCATCTGGCGCAAGACCCGCCGCCAGTCGCTCAACGAGTGTGACGCCGTCGCGTAACGCGCTCTCGCGGATGACCAGTCGCTGGCGTTCGCGGTAGCTGGCGTCGCCGGTTCTGGCGATGTCGTCGGCATCCACCGATCCATCCCGATGGGCGAGCAGATGCCGCTGATGGAAAACACCTGCGGCCGCCGTTTTCCGCCCGCAGCAGCGCGGAAGTGCATGGGGGCCGCAGGCCCCAAAGCAACGGAACCGACGTCAGCCGGAGGCTGGCCGTTCAGACTGCGTCACGAAACGCTTCCGGCGACGTGCTCATCTTTCAGATAAAGCTGGCCAGGAGCCTCTCGGCCTCCTCGGTAGATTGTCCGGCGTCGGTCATGCGTTCAATCAGCCTGCGCTGCCGAGCGAGGGTCGTCTCCCCGTCCCGCACATGCCGCTGGAGCATCTGAAGCGCGGTTTCACCGTAGCGCATGCCTGAGCATAACAGCTTTCGGCTCTTTCTGCAGACCTGCGCCAGTGATCGTTACCGGATGGCAGAGACGGCAACGGCGGCGCCGGGAACGCGGCGAGTAGGGCTCGGTCCGGACGGACGAGGCAGACTAGGATTCTTTGTGAAAGAGGATGTCGTTGACCCGCCTCTTTGTAAAGCGCCTCGATCTCTCTGCTGAACATCCGCTTTCCGGTATCGTTCAAGATGAACGAGCCCAGCCTTTCAAAACGCTCAAACAGCAGCGCGACGTCAGGCGTAAGCCCTCCACTCGGTAAACAACGCCAGGAGATGGTCGCTCAGCGCCGTTGCGGCGCTCAAGCCCTTCAATCTGTTTCCATAACTCTCCTTCGTCACCTTTCCAGGCCCACAGGAAGGGGGATTCTACAGCACGAACCTGCTCCCTGTTGTCGCGTGCAATGACCGCACCAAACAAGTGGTGAAGCGCTTTCCAGCGCCCCGCCCGTGTGCCGTAGAAAGGCGCGGCGCGCTGGCAACCTGATTGATGTGGGACCATAAACGTTTTTGGCTGATGAGATGCGGTTCGGTAGGCCCGGACCTGCCCGAAACTAGCGGTCCGGGGCGCAGCCGAAATGTCGGCTAAAATTTGCAATCGCGCAGATGTAGGATTGTCGAGTCCACGGTCACAGATTGCGGACCATCATGTCCTCGATCATTCGGTGCCGAAGAGGGCTCATCGTGGCCACTGGGTCTTCTGTCTTGAGAGGGTGGTCGAAGACCAACATCCTCTCAGATAGGACACCTCAGTTCAGCAGGGTTGCCCCACTCCCGTCCAGCGGGTTCGTTCAAACGTGGCGAGATCAAATGGGATACACCCGGGCGAGATCATCGGAATGCGCGTGAACGAGCCGCTTGGCAGGTCGAGCCGGTATCTTTCGGAGCCCCCATCCGGAACTCGAAAACCCACGGCGGCCGCAACGGGGCATCATCGGGAAAAGTCGGTATCAGCACGATCGGCCCATTCGGCCGCGCGGGCGCCAATCGGCTGTGGCCTGAAGGCCCGGCTCAAGACATTTTTCGTGTGGCAATTGATTCCAAATACAGCCCGTTGGGGTCGATATATCGGTCCGCGAGGCGTTGGAGCAAGGTATCCACCTGGTCTGATGTAACACTGAACTCTCCATAGTTTGGATCGAAGAGCGTGGTCCTTCCATCGAAGGTCGACGTCGCAACTGTGTGTCCCCCACCTTCGACGAACTTCAAACTAAGCAAATAGCTCGATCCGTCAGCAGTGAGTTTGCCCAACATGCTCGAGATACTCGCAGGGTCGTCGAAGCTGTAAACCTTCTCTTTGTGGGATGGTCGCAAACCTGCTTCCTGAAACATGGCGTATTTTGCGTCACTGTTGGCCTGAGGAGGTTCTGCTCCTTCGTTTCGCAAGTCCTCCCTGATATCTTGATAGCGCTGCTGCCACACAGCCGCTGAGTCGTGCCCGTCCGATCCGGGCGTTAGCGTAGTCATTCGGGATCTTGGGCTGTACTGGAGATTGCCGAGCCATTCCGCAGCCAGCCCAACGCATATGCCGTCTACATTCGCGTCCGCCAATTCGGCCACCCTGTAGTCGAACAGTGGGTCATTCGGCCTCACTGGACCGGATGTACTCGGGTTGTTTGATTCCGAGACATCGGGCTTGCTGACACAGCACCCCATGTCGGGCAAGTCCCCAGGCAGCGGGCTCCGCCGCAGCGCGAGATCCGCAACTGTTTCCATAAAGCTGTCACTGTCCACCGACTGACTCGGTTCGACAGCTTGGGTCGGCGGTGTGGATAAGTTACTGATCCGATCATACATGGCCGTTCGCTTTCCTTCAGCGTAAGTCCCATCGCAACACTAAGCTGCTCAGGGGTGCTCCGAATGATAGTCAGAAAAGCTGATCCCAAGCTGACGGCCAGGCGCTACTCAGGTTAGGGAGACGGACGGGACGCGCGGACCAAATCGTACATGTGGGCGTATCGCAGCGGCCAGGATAGCCCACAGCCGGTCGCTGCTGTCCGATTAGCAGGCTGGTCGTGGCCAGGAGCGGATGATCAGGCGGCGCTGCTCAGAGCGCAAATCTTCTCTTGGCTGATCGTCGCGAGCGATGACTATGCGAAGAATTTCAGCATCTTCATCACGCCGGCGGCGCTATCATCTGACACGCTTTACGACGTGCTCACGGCACAGCCGCGTCTGGACGCCGGTCAAATTCAGCGCAAGCATGAAGCTCGCGATGTCGGTAGGGACAAACATTCACTACAGGATTGCCCAAGTAGACGGCCGGCATTTCTTGCAGATAGGCGAAGCCGCGGGCGTACCGAAAACGCTTGTTCAAGAATCAATCGAACGTGTCGCCTTCACCGCTCAAGCTGCGCTCGGCAGAATTGAAAGCGACCTGCCAAAGGGCTTTCCCGAGGCAATCCATAATTCGGTGAAAATCGCCGCTATGCAGCGCCTGAGTTCATTGAAAGTGCACTAGCAGAAAGATTACGATTTGCTACCGGGGGCGAACTGCATTTGCGCCGTATGGCGCTTGCAACCGCACCGGCCGCCGTTGACTAGTACGCACGAAGTGGTCGCCGAAACGAAGACGCTGGATTGGATTCTGAGGCACCCCCCCGGAATAGCGCCCCCCGGCTTGCCTGCGCCACTAACTCCTCAGAACAGCTTGGCATTAAAGGCGAATAGCTAGAGAGTGGCTTATCAAGCAAGCCTAGTTATGCGAACTTTCGATGGCACAGATCAAGGCGCCCCCTGGGCACCGCACCCCGCGAATGGGAGCGCGTCAGATCTACGAAGCGCTTAGGGATCAGATCCTGGGGCGCGTGTACGGCGCCGATGGGCTGCTGCCGTCGTCCCGCGCCCTCGCCGCGGAACTCGGCGTATCTCGCGGTACGGTGACGATCGCCTATGAGCAACTCGCGGCGGAAGGCTTCATCGAGATCCGCCATGGCGCACGACCGCGCGTTGCACAAGCTGTTATCGAGGGGGGACGCGTGCGCACTACGTCGCGGCCGTTGTCACGGAAGGTGCGACTGTCGGGGTACGGTGAGCGTTTGAGACAGGTCGCGCCGCGCTCGGAGGAGCAATCTCGCAACCTCCTCGCAAATTTTCGATATGGTGACCTCTCACCATCGGATTTCCCCGTGCTCGCGTGGAAAAGAGCCGTGGTCGCTGCAATGACACGGCGGCCCGCGAGATTGGCCTACAACGATCCTTGCGGCTCCCGGCGGCTGCGGATGGCGCTGCAGGCCTATCTCTGGCGTTCGAGGACCGTGCGATGCGACGTTGATCAAATCATCATCGTGAACGGTTCGCAGCAAGGGCTCGATTTGTGTGCGCGACTGCTGCTCAACTCCGACGATCGGTTCGTCATGGAAGACCCTGGCTACCTGATGGCAAGGCACGTCTTTGCGGCGAACGGGGCTGCCGCCGTGCCGATTCCAGTCGACGTCGACGGAATGGACACGGAGCAGCTTGCGAAGACCGAAGCGCGGCTCGCGTACGTGACGCCGTCGCATCAATTTCCGCTGGGCGGCGTCATGCCGATCGCGCGTCGGCACCAGTTGCTCGCCTGGGCAAGAAAGTTCGACGCCTATGTAATCGAGGACGACTACGACAGTGAGTACCGATACGACACTAAGCCGGTCCCCCCGCTGCATGCGCTCGCAGCTAGCCAGGACGTCATCTATCTAGGGACAGTCTCCAAGACGCTCTCGCCTACGCTGAGGATCGGCTATCTGGTGGTGCCCTCTCAACTCCAGTCCCTGTTCGCCGCGGCCAAGCAGATCATGGACAGGCACACGCCGCTGATCGAGCAGGAAGCGCTCGCGACAATGTTCGAGACCGGTGCATACGACAGGCACGTCAGGCGAGTCCGACGGCGCAACGGCGAGCGACGGCAAGTCCTGCTCGACGCTTTGCGCCGCAGATTTGGCGATCGAGTCCAAATCGACGGCGCAGCCGCCGGCTTGCATGTGGTGGTCTGGTTTCGCGATCTGCCCCAAACGTCCGAAGCAGCGTTGATCGAGGCTGCTCGCGTCAAAGGCGTCGGCATCTATCCGGTCGCCCCACTCTTTCACCCCCATCCTAGCCGCCGGCAGCGGCCGGACGTTATCGGGCTTGTCATGGGTTACGCCGCACTGGAGGCGCGCCAGATTGAGCGCGGCTGTCAGCTTCTGGCTCAGGCGGTCGATCAGCTTCGTTCGCGGCGATTGTCCTAGTCGCCATGCCCCTCCAACTGGACCATCAAAATCAGTAATAACTGGCAGTTCTAACCGCACCAGGCTGGGTCTATCCCAGGACCGAAAGAGGAGAACCGCCATGTATGTGCCCCCCGCCTTTAAAGATGACGAGGTCGAAAGCATCCGAGCGACCATTTGGTCCGCCGGCCTCGCCAACCTGGTCACGGCCACCGCGGACGGGCCGATAGCGACGCCCTTGCCGCTCTTCCTCGATGAGACCGAAGGAGAGCACGGAGTGCTGTACGGGCACTTGGCGAAGGCCAATCCACAATGGCGTTCGGCTCCGACCGGCGAAGCTCTGGCCATCTTCATGGGTCCGGAAGCCTACGTGACACCCTCATGGTACGCCACCAAGCAAGAAACCGGGAAGGTAGTGCCGACATGGAATTACATCGCCGTCCACGCGTACGGGCCGGTTGAGTTCTTCCACGAGCCCGAACGTCTGCTCGAGGTGGTCACGTTGCTAACGAACACCCATGAGAAGTCGCGCGCGAAGCCCTGGGCCGTCAGCGATGCCCCCACCGACTTCATTGCCTCCCAGCTGCGAGGGATCATCGGAGTACGCATTCCGGTCACCAGGTTCGAGGGCAAGCGCAAGATGAGCCAGAACCGGCCGGAGGCTGACCGCATCGGCGTCGCCGCCGGCCTTGCGGCTTGCGAAAAGCCGCAGGATCGGGAAGTGGCTTCCCTCATTCCGATTCCGGCCTGAGGTTAGCAGTCATCGTGTGCGAAGACCGGCCCTAGACGAACTGGTTGACGCGATTAGAGGGGTGGGCGATGCCGGACTTCCAGACGTTCTTCCTGTTCTTGGCAGCGTCGCTGCTTGTGGCGATCACGCCGGGGCCAGGAATCTTCTATATCGTGGCGCGAACGCTTGTCGGCGGCAGAACGGAAGGGTTGGCATCGAGTGTTGGCCTAGGTCTCGGCGGCCTTGTGCACGTGTTCGGCGGCGCCGTCGGCATATCAGCGCTCGTCATCGCAAGCGCCGAGGCATTCACTTTTTTGAAGATCGCGGGCGCCCTGTATCTCATCTGGCTCGGGCTCAAGACCTGGCGCGAAGCGCGCATCGTCGAGCCGACCAAGATGCAGACGACCGGGGTGCGTCGGGCCTTCCGCGACGGCATCATCGTCGAGGCACTAAACCCGAAGACGGCCGCATTCTTTCTCGCCTTCATTCCCCAGTTTGTCGACCCATCCGCGAACGTCGCCGCGCAGTTCATCGTCCTTGGGCTCATCTCGGTTGCACTCAACACCAGTGTCGATTTGGTTGCGACCCATTTGGCTGCGAGAGCGAGAGCCGGCCTTCGACCGTTAATCCTTGCCAAGATGCGACAGGTGTCGGGTGTCATCATGTGCGCACTGGGAGCTACGCTAGTCTTTGCCCGTCGCGCGAGTTGATATCCGCAGTTGGCTCATATCGATCGACTTCTCGTGCGCCTGTCTGAATGTCTTCTGTCGCTAGACGGCCATGGCCGAGAAGCAGCAAAATCGACGCGAATGCCCCTTCTGCGAGTTCGGGAATGGCCGAGTTGACTCCGAAATTCGCTCCGGAGCTGACACCCGGATATTCCTGGCGCGCTGCGCGTGCCCCAAAAAGAGCAAATCGTTGATGTAGATCATTTCCCGAGACTGCCAGGAATCGTATTCTCCACCTGGAAAATGAGGGACGTTCCACATGGTACCGGGCTCAATAGCACATCACGAAAAATGCCCTCAGTGTGGCTCTGGACTAGTCCACCTCGAGTGGTATGAACGCGTCAATGGACAGGAAATCCACCATCTTTGGCGCTGCTGGAACTGCAAAAACGAATTTGTCACCGTCCTCACTTCTGACGAGAAGGAGCCGCCAGTCACTGAGATCACAGAACCATTCTTTACCAGCTTGCTAGTCTGATCAATGACGCCCGAGCAGGTCGGCCTTACAAGGAAATCATTCGATGCATGTGGTAGTTGCGCCGCGACATCCGCTGACCTGTGTCACAGTCGGTTCATTGGACGAGCCTCCGATGCAAGAGACCTGTTCGCAAGCGACATAGAGCGGCAGCGGATCACGCTGATGGACGTAATCGCCGCGCTGGTCGGCTCGCTCGACGAGCGTCCGCTGCTCCGATCAATACTCACGAATTCCGCAGTTCTGTGAGAGCGAGAAATGGCACCCCAGCCTATTGTCCGCAGAGGTGTCAACGCGGCCTCGCTTTGTTTTTTGCTCACCGCCTATCCAACTGCGTTACAGGCTGAAGGCGTGGATACTTGCAACGCCATATTGTCCGATGCACTACTAACAAAGCGGGTTGGGACAAACGACCGAGGTTATCAAGCCGCAGAGCATTATTGGGCGTGCAGCGCCAGCAGCAGCCAAATTCAGCGTCACTTTCAAATGTCAAAAACCCGGCAAACTGAGGCAAGCGAAGGCGGTGGCTACGCGGGTGTCACCATACAAGGCTCGCACAGCACGCTCGTCGCCGATCATAGTAACACCGACGAAATCGATGCCTGGAAGCGGCTGAACTGCCTAAGGACTGATCGTCAGCACAACGAAACGGCAGCAGGTTTTCTTTCCGAGCAGTACCTCGGTCCGGGAGTCGCCGAAAACTGGGCAAAATGTATAGCAAGCCGCGATGGGTTGCAGTGCACCGGCCGTCGCCAAAAAGCTGGAATAAGTTTCACCGTAAGCTATCACAGCTACGATGTCGCCCTCCCAGTGATAACCGAATTCACGGTTCACCGCGGCAGCACCTCAGAAAGACTCGCTCACGGCGCTAGAATATTGATCGGGACCAAAACATCTTTTATCAGACGAGATCCGAGCACCGACACAACCATTACCCTGAATGCGGTACGAGGCGGTAGCATTGCTATTTCCTGCAAAGTATTCGTGCCAAAAGATCAACCTCCGCCCGAACCGCCAAAGCCGAGTCAAGTGCGATAGAATCCAAAGTGCTGGATCCGCTACCATCTCGGTCGGAAATGGTGTGGTGGAACCATACGGCACGGACCAAGAGCCACCCCGGCTGGGAACGAGCGTGGGTGAGGCCGAAGAGAACGGCAGGACCTTACGAGCAAAACGGATTGGTGAGAGACACGGCTCGTTCGCGACAGCGGAATGAAGTTAAGAGTGGGCGATATCCGGTTCCATATGCCGCAGATGTTGAGCCATCCGAGCCGGCATTTTCGATTCGAGTTTCGATACCTGCGGGCGACGAGAACATGATTCTACCTTGGGGTCGGCTCGGCACCCGCAAGCTGGCGGGAATGGATCGGCGTCGAGGGGCTCTATCCCGAGCGCAGCACGTGGAAGAGTCCCTCCCTTCAGCGAGGCTTTGCCGTTCAAGTCGCGCTTGCCTGCGGAACAGGCGGACAGAGGCGCTGTCAAGCGGCTTCCGATGCGGCGGGCTGGTGGGTCTGGCAGTTGGTCGGACAAACCCGGGCGCAGGCGCCGCAGCCGATACAAGCGCCCTGGTCATTCATCACCATAATCTTCTTTTCGATCTCATCGTCATCGTCGAGGTCGACAAGATCGCCCTCCTCATTGATCCCCTTCAATGTCATGACGTCGCGGCCGCAGATCTTGAAACAGCGGCCACAACCGATGCACTTCTTGGGATCGATTGAGATCAGGTAGTTCGGCGTCCAGTCGCGGCCATCGCGCGTTGCAAATGACATGATCGGATACCCTTTAGGCCCTTTCCAGCGCCTTGAGATCCTCGCGCTTGCGCTCGAGTTCGGCAAAGGCATCGTGCGCCTTCTGCGCTACCGCCATGATCGAGGTCCAGTTGACGGGAAGTTCCTCCGACAAATCGTGCAGATCCATCTTGGCCTTCGTCGCCTTGACCGATAGCTTTCTTATTTCCGCTTTAAGCATTTCAAGGTCGCTCATGAGCTGCTCTCAATAGTTAGCCACGTCGGGAAATTTCCGGGTCATCTCGATGCCGCCTTCGACGTATTTGCCACCCTCCGCGACGAGCTGTGCGAGATTGTCAAAGCCAAAGCGATGCACATCGCGCAGCTGCTTGTTCACCACGATCAGCCGGCCGCCGATCAGCACCATGCGGCCAAAGCCTTCATGGTGCATCTTCAGCATCGGCTGGATCATCACACCCGTCGCCTTCTCGATCGAGAGCGCGACTGCATTGAAGAACAGCTCCAGCCGCCAGACCGTATCCGGATCCGGATCGCCGACGATCGGCAGCGCGCGCCGTTTCTCCTTGTCCAGAATATACGGTTCGAGCAAATCGAGATCGCTCTTACCGTCCCACGCGCCATGGACGTCCTGGGCGCGCCAGATCTTGATCAGTTCCCTCACGAATGGCGCACCGAGCGCGCGATCGGTCTGCACGATATCCGCGGCTTCAGTCATGTCGTCCTCATTCTTCGAAATCGAGCGTGCGCTTCTGGTCCTTTGCCAACGCCTTGCGCAGCCAGGGTGGCGGCGTACCCTTCAGCACGTGCCGAAGCTTCTCGACCAGCACCAGGATGTTCTCGGGCTTGTTCACCTTGATCGGATGTATATTGTTCGCCACTACCCGCGCGGCACCGGAGCCGCCGATGGCCCCGACATAGAGGATGGCGCAATCCTTGATTGCCTCGATCTTGGGCGCGAGCTTGTCCTCGTTGCCGTCTTCCTTGAGATCGCCGTCGAACTCAATTGCCTTCAGAAATACGTGCCCGACCGGCCCAACATCATAGATTGCGATGTACTTGGCCCAGCCAAAATGCGCATCGACGCGCCTCAAGTCTTGGGTAGCGAATGCGACCTTCATGCCATCGACCCCTCTGTTGCGTCAACGAAGCTGCGGCGGCCGGGTTTTAAGGACCGTCTCGAGGTCCGCCAGCTATCGGGCGCCGGCTGATGATTTTCCTCGCGGTCGGCGATCACGAGATTGGCGAGACTGAAGATCACATCGCGCGTGCCGCGATAGCCGACGTATAGCTGGTGTCCCGCGCCGATTCGATCGAACATCGGAAATCCCGCGCGATAAAACGGAATCTTCAACCGCGCCGCCGCTTGGCGGCCATGCGAATGCGTAATCAGCAGATCGCAATTCCTCGTCCCAGCAAGCTCTTCCAGATCCTCGAGATCGCCGATCAGCACCTCGTTGGTTCCGATCCGCTCCAGCACCGGCGACTGCGTGGTCGTCACGGCCGCCGTCACCTGCGCGCCCATCTCGTGAAGCATGCTGGACAGGTCGAACAGGAGGTCAGGCTCGGCACCGATCGCGAGCTTGCGGCCGCCGACATGGAAATGCGCGTCCAGCATCGCATCGCTGAGTTGGCCGCGCTGGCGTCGATATTTAGCTGGCACAGGGCGGCCACTGATGTCGCTCAGAAAAGCGATGAATTCATCGTTGGGGATGAGGCCGCACAGCCGCTCGAACAGGCGGAACGGCACCCCAGTCTTGGCCTGCATGGCTTCTGCCGCCCGCCGCATCTGCTCACCGATGGCAATGGTCCAGCTGGACCGGCCCATGCCCGCTACTTCGTCAACCCCGATGCCACCAATGGTCGTTGGCGTAAACTCGTCCGGGATATGCCCGTCCAGAGATCCCGCGAGATCAGGCAGGAAGGATGGATTCAGGCCGAAATCCTCCAGGATCGTCCTAAGTTCGTCGAGGTCACCCGGCGTCAGGTGACATCCGGGGAGGACATTCACCCGCACGGGATCACGCTCCACCCCGGCCGGAGGCGCCTCCACCAGTACCTCGACCATGCATGCCACTGTCTTTGCCCAGCCATCCTGGAACGCGTCCTTGAAATCGGGCGTCGAGACAAAGACTAAAGGACATTTTGCGAGCTGCGGATGCTGCTCGCGGATCAGCTTGATGTAGCCGTCCACGTCATCGCCATTGGTTTCGGTCACTCCGGTCGAGCAGATCCCGATGATCTCCGGCTTGGCACGTTTGTATATGTTGAGGATAGCCTGCTCGACATTTTCATAACCGCCGAGCACGGTCGCCACCTCGCTCATCGCAGTCGTCTGCAGCGGCACCGCCTCCTTGAAATGCCGCACGAACAGCGTGAGCCCGAAAGATGTGCACCCTTGCGAGCCGTGCAGAAGCGGCATCGCTCCACGCAAACCCATGAAGGCGAATGCGCCGCCAAGCGGCTGACTCATCTTCAGCGGGTTGATCGCGCAGGCCTTCTTCGGCGTGGTGACGATCGCCATGACGCCGTCCTATTCCGCGGCCTGCAGCATGGCAGGCGGCGAGGACACCGGCATTTTCGTCAGGATGTCCTCGATACGCCTCTTGCAGCAGCCACCGAACGCGCTGGTGTGCTGCCTGACTGCCTCGACGCTGGTCAGGCCATGGGAGCGGATCGCATCCTCGAGGGTGCCGAGATCGACCTCCTTGCAGAAGCAGACCTTTTTCGCGCGCCGGGTCGTCTCCGGATCGGCGGCGACATCGACAGCCTGGACGTCGATCTGCGCCATCCTGTTGGTCTGCCTATTCTTGGCCACCTCCTCCCACGGCGCTGGTCGACGCAGCTGCTCCCACATCGGGTTGAACAGCGCCTTGTCGATCTCCTCGACCAGCTTCACCATACCGATGTAGCCCATATAGGCGTGGCAGCGTTCCTGGTTGATGTCGAGCCAGGGCATCGCCGCTTTCAGCGCAACAAATTGCGATTTGCCGCCGGAGAGCATGATATCTGCTTTCGCGTCCTTCAGCATTTTGTATATCTCGCGCGGCGTCATGTCCTCGATCATGAGGGCATCCTGCCCCATGAGCTCCTTGATGCGCTCTTTGTCCTGCTTGGTGGATTTTTTGACGCTGGTGCCGACCAGCTCGAGCCCCGCCTCCTGCAGCGCCGCCACGACGGACCAGGATTTGACGCCACCGGTGATCAGTAGTGCCCTCTTACCGGCAAAGCGGGGCTTGTACAGTTCGATCGTCGCCCAGGCGCGTGCCTCCTCGCGCGCGATTACCGACTCGGTGCGCTCGATCAGTTCGCAAGGCGCCCCGCGCTCGACCAACAGACGAGCAATCTGGCGCAGCGAATCGCTAGAATCCTGGATGCCATAGAACGAGCCCTCGAAAAACGGGATGCCGTAACGGCCCTCCATTTTGCGCGCGACATTGATCATCGCCTTCGAACATACAATCATGGCAGCGCGGGCCCGGTGCGAAGAGGCGACTTCGCGGTATTTGCCGTCCCCCGAGATGCAGGAGAGGATGCGGATCCCGAGCTCGTCAAGCAGCGGCTTGACCTGCCAAAGCTCGCCGCAGAGGTTGTATTCGCCAATCAGGTTGATGTCGTAGGGCGTGGTGTAGTCCGGCTCTTCCGTGCCGATGACATGCTCGAGCAAGGCCTCGCCGGCGAGCTTGTTGCCGAGGTTCTTGGGGCCGACGAAGCCCGGCGAATTTATGGGAATGACCGGTTTGCCGAGCTTTTGCGAAGCCGCCTTGCAAACCGCATTGATGTCGTCGCCGATCATGGCGGGAACGCAGGTCTGATAGACGAAAATGGCCGGCGGGTTGTACTTTTTGATGATCTCTTTGATTGCTTTGTAGAGACGCTTCTCGCCCCCAAATACTATATCGGTTTCGTTCATGTCAGTGGTGAATCCGGTACGCCAGATGCTGGCGCCAGACGACGCCGCACCGCGGTTATCCCAGGAATTACCCTCACAGGCGATCGGACCGTGCACGAGATGGGCGACGTCGGTAAAAGGCTGCAGCGCAATTTTGGCACCGTCGAAGGCGCAGCCGCCTGCGGCACCGCCCGGCTGCAGCTGCTTGGCACAGCCCTTATTGCGCTCGGCATCCGATTTGTTGGCGTTCTTGGCGCAGCCCGGCTCGTTGAAGATCTTCTGGATCGTGGCCGATAGCGAACTCATCCGTCTCTCCTCTCAACCGAGCTTGTTCGCGAAGATCAGTCCATCCTGCGCTTAGGCCATCGCCGACGTTTGTCCGACGATGGCGTGCGCCGTTCGTCATCAACGAATGATGTCGAAGCTATAGTCGGTCTTGCCGGCAATGTTGGTCTTTTTGTCGATCTCGTCGAAGATCTTGTCGAGAATCTTCACCAACACGTTCATGCCCCCCTGATAGCCCCACAGCGGAGAGCGATGATGGTGATGCCGATCGAAGATTGGGAAACCGATCCGGATCAGCGGCGTACCGGTGTCGCGCTCCAGATACTTGCCATAAGTGTTACCAATCAGGAAGTCGACCGGCTCGGTGAACAAGAGCGAGCGCATATGCCAGAGGTCTCGCCCCGGATAGGCATGGCAGTTCTGCCCAAACGGCGAGCTCCCAAACAACGCCTGCATTTTCTCCTCCCAGGCCTTGTTGCCGTTCGTGGCCAGCACATGGATCGGCTCGGCGCCAACCTCGAGCAGGAAGGCAGCCAACCCATAGCAGAGATCTGGATCGCCATAGATCGCGAATTTCTTGCCGTGAATATGCGCGCTAGAGTCGGCCATCGCGTCGACCAAGCGGCCGCGCTCTCGAGCCAGTTCCTCCGGGATGTCTTTGCCACTGATGCGCGACAGCGCCATGAGAAACTCATCCGTTGCGGACACGCCCACCGGATAATTGAAGGCCACGACCTCCTGGCCATGATCGGCGATGAACGGCAGCGTCTTTTCCGTGCACCACTGCTGCATCGAGATCGTTGCCTTAGCGTGAACCGCGTTGGCGGCGTCTTCCAAAGTCGTGCCGCCGTCATACATTCGGAACTCGCCGTCGGTCGGTGTATCGAACACATCGGAATTATCGGCAAGAACGGTGTTCTGGATGCCCATCAATTCGAAAATGCGCTTGATCTCGCGGATGTTGCCGACCGTGTAGCCGTCAAAGCCGCCGATGAGGTTGATCTTCTTGTTGGGCGCGCGCTCGAGTTTCGAGGCTGTTCCGGCCTTGCCGTCCCAGAAATGCTCCAAAATGCCCTTGAGAGCATTGTCGTACCCGGTGACGTGGCTGCCCACGAAGGCTGGCGTATGCGCAAACGGCACATCGAAATCAGCTGGCACCGAGCCTTTTTCCTTGGACGTTTTGATGAAGGCGTTGAGGTCGTCTCCGATCACCTCCGCCATACAGGTGGTGGAGACCGCGATCATCTTGGGCTTATACATATTATAGCTGTTGGCGAGCCCATCGATCATGTTGTTCAGCCCGCCGAATACCGCAGCGTCCTCCGTCATCGACGAGGAGACGCAGGAGCTTGGCTCCTTGAAGTGCCGCGATAGATGGCTGCGGTAATAGGCCACGCAGCCTTGAGAGCCGTGCACGAAGGGCAGCGTGCCCTCGAAACCAACTGAGGCGAACACCGCGCCTAGCGGCTGGCACGCCTTGGCTGGATTTACCGTGAGCGCTTCCCGCGCAAAATTCTTTTCGCGATATTCGGCTGTCTTTGACCATTCCCTGACGCGTTCCACCTCCGCGGGATCGCGGGGATTCTCGAACATCTTCTTCTTGTTGGCCAACATCTGCTGGTATTCCGGACCGCGGAACAGCTCGAAATGATCGAGCACGTGTTCTGCACTCTGCGCCATTGGTAGGATCCTTTCGAAAATAATGATCAATTTTGGCTTCGCGCTCTCACCAGAGAGCCGGGCCACTTTGGGTTATTCGGCAGCCATCAGCTTCGGCTTCGAGACGTTTTTCCACGGCGCTTTGGTCTTTTTCCAGATCGGTGAGTTGATGGCCATGTCCATGTCGCGCGCGAAGACCGCAAATCCATCATAGCCATGATACGGACCCGAATAGTCCCAGGAGTGCATTTGGCGGAACGGCACGCCCATCTTCTGGAAGACATATTTTTCCTTGATGCCTGAGCCGACCAGGTCAGGCTGGATCTTCTCGACGAAGCGTTCGAACTCGTAGCCGGTGACGTCGTCGTAGATCAACGTGCCGTCCTTGACGTAATGCTGGGCAGTGCGCTGGTAGTCGTCATTGTGGCCGAACTCGTAGCCGGTGCCGACGACCTCCATGCCCAGGTCCTCGTAGGCGCCGATCACGTGGCGCGGACGCAGTCCGCCAACGAACAGCATCACGCTCTTGCCCTCCAGGCGCGGGCGATATTTAGCGATCACTGCGTCCACCAGCGGCTGATATTTTTCGATCACCCGCTCGGCACCCTCCTTGATCTTGTCATCAAAATAACCGGCTATCTTGCGCAGCGACTCCACGATCTTGGAGGGCCCGAAGAAGTTGTATTCGCACCAGGGAATACCAAATTTCTCCTCCATGTGACGCGAGATGTAGTTCATCGAGCGGTAGCAATGCAGCACGTTAAGCTTCGCCTTTGGCGTTGCCTCGAGCTCGGCCAGGGACCCGTCACCGGACCACTGCGCGATCACGCGCAGGCCCATTTCCTCAAGCAGAATTCGGGATGACCAGGCGTCGCCGCCGATATTGTAGTCGCCGATGATCGCGACATCGTAGGGCGTCGGCTCGAACGTCGGCTTACTCTCGGGCGTGACCTTGTCGAAGACCCAATCGCGCACTGCGTCGTTGGCAATATGGTGGCCGAGCGACTGTGACACGCCGCGGAAACCCTCGCAGCGGACCGGCACGATGGTCTTGCCCTCATATTCCTTCGATTTTGCCCTGGAGACCGCCTCGATGTCGTCACCGATCAGGCCGATCGGGCATTCCGACTGGATGGTGATGCCGTTGTTGAGCGGGAACAGCTCCTGGATCTCGTCAATGATTTTGACGAGCTTCTTGTCGCCGCCGAACACGATATCCTTTTCCTGGAAGTCGGATGTGAACTGCAAGGTGACGAAACTATCGATGCCTGTCGTGCCGACGTAATAGTTACGCCGCGAGCCCCACGAGTACTGTCCACAGCCGACCGGACCGTGGCTGATATGGATCATGTCCTTGATCGGTCCCCAGACCACACCTTTGGAGCCCGCGTAGGCGCAACCGCGGATCGTCATCACACCTGGGATGGATTTGAGGTTAGACTTGACTCCGCAGTCCGACTTGCCGATCTCGTGAACATTGAGGTGCTTGGCGCGCCGTTTTGCGGTCTTCTCCGGATAGACCTTCAGCACCTCCTGAATCAGCTCTTTGTTGCGGGCTTTGATTTCTGCGATGCCCTGGGACGTGGCGAGACTCATGCTGATATCCTTAAGTTTCCTGTTGCGACGGCGGCTCTCCGCCAAGAGTTTTGCAACGACCGTGCCAGCCGCGCGTGAGCGCAAAAAAACAATGCAGTTGAAAGTACATAGCCACGTTCGCGCGGGTAACCGGACTGTTGTTGCAAACCCGACATCGAGCGTGTCTACCGTTCTCGTTTGATCCTGTTCGAAACAAAAATAAGGTCGGGCGCGCGTGATATTGCATCGCATTTGCCCCACAAGACCGCGAAAACATTGCGACACGGGGCCCGCTGGCGGAATTGGCACGTGTTGAGGCGCCCCAGCTGCAAGGCTGGCCAGCCGGTGTGAATCACCATCGTCGCGAAGCCTGACCGCTGCTCAGCTCTTGGCGACGCTGGTGCGTGCGCACATTGCGCCTGACCTCCCTCGCTATTCTGATCCCCAATCCTCTTGGGCCGACCAGCCAGAGAGACCGCCGCGGCCGTCCCGCAGGCGTTGTTCGATTGCCTGACCACTTCAAGCCACAGCGCTCGTGCGATTTCCGCTCTATGGTCTTCTGCATGCGCGTCGCAGACCGCCCTAGCTGATGTGCCTTGAAGCCATGGGGCCTGTAGATGGGGGTACGATCCGATGTTGCATCCAGGCTGCCGGGCGTGCTTCACATCCGGCTCCATCCACCGGACAACTGACCTTGGTTAGACGAGCATAGAACTAGAAGCGTGGGGTCAGGAAACACGAGAGTAGCATGTCATCCCATTCTGAAGATCTCCTTTCGGCGGCGCTGGCCTATCACCGGCTGCCGCGACCCGGTAAGCTCGAAATCCAGGCGATCAAGCCGCTCGTCAACCAGCGCGACCTTGCGCTCGCCTATTCCCCCGGCGTTGCCGCCGCCTGTAATGAGATCGCCAAAGACCCCGCTGAGGTCGCCTCGCTGACGGCGCGTGCCAATTTGGTCGCCGTGGTCAGTAACGGCAGCGCCGTGCTCGGCCTCGGCAATATCGGCCCGCTGGCGTCCAAGCCCGTGATGGAAGGCAAGGCGGTGCTGTTCAAGAAGTTCGCCGGCATCGACGTGTTCGACATCGAGATCAAGGCCGACACGATCGAGCGGGTGGTCGACACCGTGGCGGCGCTGGAGCCGACTTTCGGCGGCATCAATCTCGAAGATATCCGCGGACCGGAATGCTTCTCAATCGAGGCGCAGCTGAAGGAGCGCATGAAGATCCCAGTCTTCCATGATGACCAGCACGGCACCGCCATCATCGTGGGCGCTGCGATCGTCAACGCGCTGCTTCTAAACGGCAAGAAGCTGCCCGACGTGAAGATCGTCTGCTCCGGCGCCGGCGCGGCCGCGATCGCCTGTCTCAACCTGCTGGTGTCGCTGGGGGCGCAGCGCAAGAACATCTGGGTCTGCGACATCGATGGCGTTGTCCACGAAGGCCGCAATACCTCGATGGACCCCTGGAAGGCCGTCTATGCGCAGACCACTGATGCGCGGGTGCTTGCGGATGTCATCCCCGGTGCGGATATCTTCTTGGGGTTGTCAGCGCCGAACGTGCTGAGACCGGAAATGGTCAAGCAGATGGTCGACAAGCCGCTGGTGATGGCGCTCGCTAACCCGGTGCCGGAGATCATGCCGGACGAGGCCCGCAAGGGCCGTCCCGACGCGATGATCTGCACGGGACGTTCGGACTTCCCGAACCAGGTCAACAACGTCCTGTGCTTTCCCTTCATCTTCCGCGGCGCGCTCGATGTCGGCGCCACCGAGATCAACGAGGAGATGAAGCACGCGGCGGTCGATGCAATCGCGCAGCTTGCGCGCGATCCTCCGTCGGACGCGGTGGCTTGCGGTTGCGATGCCAACGAGACGCAGGGCTTTGGGCCGGGATCGCTGATCCCGAGCCCCTTCGACCCGCGCCTGATCCTGCGCATCGCGCCGGCGGTGGCGAAGGCTGCGATGGACTCCGGCGTTGCGACGCGGCCCATCAAGAATTTCGACGAGTATCGCGGACTCCTCGAGCGGTTTGCGTTCCGCTCCGGCCTCGTCATGAGGCCGATGTTCGCCAAGGCCAAGACGCAGCCGGTTCGCGTCATCTACGCCGAGGGCGAGGACAAGCGCGTGCTGCGCGCCACGCAAGTGGTGCTCGAAGAGAAGCTGGCGCGGCCGATCCTGGTGGGGCGGCCCTCGGTGGTCGAAACCCGCATCAACCGGTTTGGCCTCTCGATCAAGGCAGGCGAGGATTTTGACCTTGTCAATCCCGAGGACGATCCGCGCTATCGCTCCTATGTGCAGTCCTATATCGACATCGCAGGACGCCGCGGCGCCACGCCAGATGCGGCGCGCACGGTGGTGCGCACCAACAATACGGTAATCGCGGCGCTCGCTGTGGTGCGTGGGGAAGCCGACGCCATGCTATGCGGCGTCGAGGGGCGGTACATGAGCCACCTGCGCCATGTGCGCGAGATCATCGGCTTCTTGCCGGGGACCAGCGATTATGCGGCGCTGGCGCTGATGATCACCAGGAAGGGCTCCTATTTCATCGCCGACACTCAGGTGCGTCCCAGCCCAAGCGCGGAGGAACTGGCGGAAATGGCGTCGCTGGCGGCGCTGCACGTCCAGCGCTTCAACTTCAAGCCGAAGGTCGCGTTCGTGTCGCATTCCGACTTCGGCAGCTATGACACTGATTCCTCGCACAAGATGCGCCGCGCGACCCAGCTTCTGAAGGAGAAGCACCCAGAGCTCGAGGCCGACGGCGAGATGCAGGGCGACACCGCGCTGTCGGCCGCTGCACGACGGATAGTGTTGCCGCAATCGAGGTTGGAAGGCGAGGCCAACATCCTGATCATGCCGACGCTGGATGCGGCCAACATAGCCTATCAGACGATCAAGGTCCTGGCGGATGCGCTTCCGGTCGGACCGATCCTGATCGGTCCGGCGCGGCCGGCGCATATCCTAACGCCCGGGGTGACCGCGCGCGGCGTCCTCAACATGACGGCGGTCGCCGCCGTCGAGGCCCAGGAGCGCGCCGGCCGCCCGCAACTTGGCTAATTGAAGGCGTCGCCTTCTGGGCGCAGACAGTTTCGATTTAATCTCGGAGAGCGGAACGACCATAATCATTCCGCTCCTCCCTCCGCTCTTCCCGCATTCGCAAGGCAGTGTTGTCCACCAGCCAGCATTCGCTACCTTCGGGAGAGTTCTGTTCGCGGCCTGTTCATCTACACGGGGACGACGAAGCTGTTCGGCATACAGCAGACCCGCCGATCTCATCGCGACTAAGTTTTACGGGGCATTCGCGCCTACACCGCGCCGCTTGAGTGCGCGACCGGATGCCGACGAAGCAACTTCTTGCGGTTGTGGTCGGCGCGCTCGAACTCATCCCGGCGTTGATGATCGCGTTGAACTTTGCTGCTCGCTTCTTTGTGTTTGTCTAGGTCCTTTATGTAGGGATCTCGACTTGTTATTTGTACGTCTTCCCGGAATCAGCCGGCGCCCGGCAACGCAGGGGACTGATCGATGCCGTGAAGCACTCGCGACATCGGCGCGCTGTTCATGAACTCCGACCATGTCCGACGACGGCGGCGCGCCCTCTTCGCTGCATGGGCGATCGCATAAGTCACACGCAGCTTGGCACCAGCGAGGCCGCCAATCAGAAACGCCGCGAATAATGTTTCAATCTTGCTGCGCGCAGCGGACCCGCTCATGGGCCGCTCCTTATGCCGGCACGCACGTGCCGGGCACCGGGCAGATAACGGCGCATTGCGGCGTGTCGCAATGCCCCTCGCATTCAGTGCACTTCTTCGGATCGATTACATAGATGTCGTTCTTGAGGCTGATTGCTGCGTTCGGGCATTCAAACTCACATGCGCCGCAGACGGTGCACTGGGAGGCGATTATCTTGTAGGCCATAAACTCCGATTCCTTGGGCAGGCGACGGGACATCTTTCTTCCCTTCAAAGCTCGTGCCAAACGCCGAGCTGATTTATCTCCGCTATTTTCCCTCCTGTGCATGTCCTGGGCCAGACAGCGTGTCGCGACCGCGACACTCGGCTCACAGACGCTTGATCTGGAGGCCGCACTTCTTGAGCGCGCAGCCGGCGTGGGTTAGCCCGAAAAGCGAGTGCCTCCCGCCTGCACTCAGCCCGACTTCTCCATGGCCGTCGTAACGTGGTCGCGGTCGGTCATTTTCGCGCCGTCCCAAATGCTCCGCGGTCTCGTCCGGGTTCGGCCGCAGCTGTAGCGAAGCTCAATGCACGACCGTTCTGTCTTGCTTTCCGCGCATTTGATTAATTCTGCGATCCGCGGTCTACCCATGCCTAATCAGCGGCAGACCAATCTCCTTTTTGGGGGCCGCATACAAGCCAGTCCCAGTCGCGAGTTGCTCTCCGTCAACAAGACGTTCAAATCGTTTAGTCACGTTTTGAGCGGCACAGGCTCCGAATTGAGTTTGGAGCCTCAACGTCAAGGGAAGTATGGTCGCTAAGAGCCGTTTAAAGGCGGAACGGTGTTCAAGCAGGTCGCTTCTCAACGATTTTTCGCTCCGCATCAGGAAGCTCGGTTTGAAGCAAACTACGAACACGCCAAATGTCGTTCCGCACGGATTGACCTCACTTAAGCTAGCATCAATCGAAGTCATCCCGGATCCCGATACTTAGTTTAGAACCTACCTTTGAAAACTAACCAATCGTGCCATTCTTCAGCAAGCTACCGTATATTTGCCTTGCGCCTCCATCTCGAATGATTGCTGTGCGCGAGGTTTGTATCGATCGATGCCACTCATCGCAGCGTCTCTGTCGATAGAACGCCTCGTCCAGACACAATCTGTGCAGGATAGCCGTTACCTCGCTGAAGCGCCGTGGAGATTTGATCACACTATCCAAGGCTTATGACGATACGATTACGCGCTTCTCGTATGCCTAAAGGAGGCATCGAGCACATCTTCGGGTGAACCGTAGTGCGATGGCGGGTGGATTTGGGCTAGGTGTGGTGAGCGGCAACCGGTTGTGGCGCAAGCTTGCACGTAGAACGAGGCGGAGGCAGCCAGCGCATCGAATTCTTCTCTGGACTGTTATCGGGATGGACGAGACGACGATCTGGTGGTGGACGAAGGTAAGCTGTTGGCTGATCGGGACGCGATCAAAAAGAGCCTTGAAGCGATTCCTTGGCCGGCTGCGCGCCGCCCCAGGGTGCTGGAGCGCTTCCCCGCTCAATAAACTGAGCTCCCCAAGAGCGCGATGCGGGCCCGGACGCCCTCGACCAGTTAGAAGTTGAGATCTGTTTTGGCTTCCGCATCCTGGCCATTGTCGATGACTTCACGCGCGAATTTCTTGCTTATCCTTGATACGTTGGCCGCCAGGCTTGCGGGTCGGGCGAGCTCAATGCTGTGATTGCATTGCGCGTTTGTTCCGGCGATGATCGTCCCTGATAGCGGCAAGGAGCTCACCAGCATGGCAACATTGCGCGGGTCGCAGCACCGAGTGGCACTACATCGAAGCGAGCCACAGTTATCCTTCGTCCAAGTGTCACATCAGCTCATCATATCTCTTGTATTCATCGGTGTGACCGTTGCCAACCCGACTGCCACACTCACTCGGCGGAAGGGGCCATCAGTTACAGAGTGCTAGGTATTTCGGGAACACTGGCTGGTAGGCCGCGTCCCCATGAACAGGTTCCATTTTGTGGAGTAGCATCATGACGCCTGCAAAATCCTCACAAAATAACGTGTGTGCTGACTTGAGGGGTGTTCTGGAGCATGCTGTCCGGATGGTGCCCGAAGCGAGGCGGACCTCTTCGTTGAAGGCATGCCTTGCTGAGAAGATCTTAATTTTGGCCGCAGGGGGTGAATCGGATCCAACTATCTTGGCGCGTGTAGCGGTGCGGACAGTGCAGGAATCCTGTCGTAGCTGCTACGGATGTGAAGGATGGTGACCTGCGCGCAACATCTTGCGTATCGCGCGGGCACTTGAACTGCTGCACTGGCGGCCGAAGGCTGAATGATCCTTGCCGCAATAGCGATGGTGTGATTTCCTGGGTCCTCAAGGTCGCTTTGGTCTTGGGTACGGGGCCTTAAAGTTCAAATCGTGTCCTGCCGGCAGAATTTCAAAGCTCGTCATCAACAATATGCACGCGAGTGCTGGCGACAGAAGATCTCACTGTCAGGTGGGTTCTGCCGCATTGATTGATCAGCGACGCAGTCCTCCCGCATTCGCGCCGATTAAACCGCTCTTGCAAGTTCGAAGCCTCTTAGTGGATTACCATCCATGTCGAACCAAAATTGTCGGATAGCTCGCGGCTGGCTTGACGCCGACCAATCGCCCTCCCCTGCCCGCGTCCGGCAGCTGGGTATGTGCAGGTGAAAGTCCTGCGGGAGACGGCGAAACAGAATCGGGTCGCTGCGTGACACATGCCTCTGAACCGCTATCGGGTGGGACGATTCCGGACGACGTACGGCCGGTTTGGCGGCGTCCAGATCGGCGCAGAGTCGGATCGTCACGCAACTTGCGCTGTGTGCGCATTCAGATTAACCAGTGACTGAAGACCGCTGTAGATGTCTGGCGACCCCGATTTCCAGTGAGTCCAAGACATCCGGTCTTCCTACGTCCATTGGCCTTGCGGTCTGACGGCAGTCGCCGTCTGGAGCACCACCTTCTCATTTAGGAGCGCTAGCTTTCGAGAAGTTGACTAGCAGGCTGCTGAAAAAGTCGTTTTGCGAGGCGATCGGAGTGTGATTCTGTGCATGTGGTTGATTCCTTTCGACTGAGGATCGGGATGCGCGGCGAAGATGAGCATGCGGAACGCCTTTTCAGCTACGTGCGGCTGGAGACACGGATCCCTACGGACCATCCGCTGCGAGCGATCCGGGAGCTTGTTGACGCGGCGCTGAAGGATTTGTCGCGATCGTTCGATCGACTGTATGCGCGCGAAGGACGGCCGTCGATCCCGCCGGAGCGGCTGTTGCGAGCGCTGCTGCTGCAGGCGTTCTACACGGTGCGCTCGGAACGGCAGCTGATGGAGCAACTCGACTACAACCTGCTATTTCGCTGGTTCGTCGGCCTGTCTGCGGACGATACGGTGTGGGACGCGACCGTGTTCTGCAAGAACAGGGACCGCCTGCTCGACGGTGATATCGCGGCGAAGTTTTTCGCGAGCGTTCTCAACCTTCCGCAAGTGAGCAAGCTGCTGTCCAGCGAGCACTTCTCCGTCGACGGCACGTTGATCGAGGCCTGGGCCAGCATGAAGAGTTTTGTGCCGAAGGATGGCGATGGCAGACCGCCGGCGGCCAAGGGCAGTGGCGGGCGCAACGCCGAGCGCGACTTCCATGGCGAGAAGCGCAAGAATGACACGCATTCTTCGAACACTGACCCGGATGCCAGGCTGTTCCGCAAAGGCGCCGGCAAGGAGGCCAAGCTCTGTCACATGGGTCATCTGATGACGGAGAACCGCAACGGGCTGATCGTCGATGCGCGACTGACCGAGGCCAACGGCACCGCGGAGCGGACCACCGCGCTCGACATGATCGAGGATAATGCCAAGCCTGGCAGCACGGTGGGCGGTGACAAGAACTACG
The DNA here is from genome assembly GCF_009930815.1 of Bradyrhizobium sp. CCBAU 051011. Taxonomy (NCBI): domain Bacteria; kingdom Pseudomonadati; phylum Pseudomonadota; class Alphaproteobacteria; order Hyphomicrobiales; family Nitrobacteraceae; genus Bradyrhizobium; species Bradyrhizobium sp. CCBAU 051011. Next base: position 8,464,535 of record NZ_CP022222.1, read on the forward strand.
ACACTGCCGACTTCGTCGCAGGCTGTCGTGAGCGCGGCTGCACCCCGCATGTCTCCCAGAACAATGCCAATCGCCGCTCGGCGATCGATGCGCGCACCACCCGTCATCCCGGCTATCGCATCAGCACGATCAAGCGCAAGCGGATCGAGGAGCCGTTCGGCTGGATCAAGACCGTTGGCGGGCTGCGCAAGACACGCCATCGCGGCCGAGGATTGGTCGAGTGGTTCTTCGTATTGACCGCGACCGCCTACAACCTCGTTCGCATCCCGAAAATTCTGGCAACGACGGCATGAGTCTGTCTGGAGCATCGAAAATGAAGCAAAATCGCCTCCGAGACACCGCCTACGGCGTCGTTCAGACCTCGGAAGTCGCCGCATCCTCGCGCCGATCAAGAAAATCGCTCCTGCAATCAGCTTTTTCAGCAGCCTGCTAGAACAATCAGCGTGAGCCAATATGTACCGCGGCGCATCGGTGAACTGGAGGCTGCTGCGCCGAGACGGCACCGGTCATTGCCGACGCCCGGTGCATCCACCGTTTTTCAAACTTTGCGAAGAATCGGACACAAACGGCGCCGCTTTATCAGCTTTGAGACCAATGTCTAAAAATTGACGCTACGTACACCCAGTACGAAGCTGTAGAACCTCGAGTTTTCAAATCGGCACGCTGCTTGCTTCGTTCATGCAAGACGACACATGAGGGGGGCGGTGATGGGGCGGACTTTGCACGTGCTCGGTAGCGTCCGGTGGCCCCGCCCTTCGAATGCGCTGTTTCGGTGACCATAGTCGTCAAGAATTTGCTCGCGCGCAAACAGAAGCTCATGGAGCAACTGGGCGTCACCGAAGACGCTGACGAGCGAGCCAAGATCGGACGTCAACTTCGGCAGATTAAGACCGCACTGGCATTTTTGGAGAAGACTGAGCCCAAGATCGAGGAATGACCATTGAATAATGACGCAGCGATAATGGCGGGGATCCATTGGACACGATGCACTTCATTGTGCTCGACCGGCGGAGTTCCCTCAGAACCCTTCAAGCGAGCACCTCAACCAAGGGGCAATCGGCAAAGCCCCGCGACGAAATCGTTTGCGGCGCACTATCATCGCCCAACTGAGCGCGCGTAGAGAAAAGTCAACATTCCAGGCCTGGAGCGAAGCAAATTTCCAGTGGAGAAAAGGTCACCGGCCGCTGGATTTCAATCCGCGGATCTTCTCCGCATCGTTTTACAATGCCGCATTGCCCGTCCGCTGCTTGCGCTGCGGCTGAGCTCGATAGATCTTGCGGGTGCCTGGGCACAGGCGCCACAGCGAGCCACGACGCCGAGCGCGACTGGAGACGAGAGAGTCCTCTCGCCCGCACGGCTCTGACATCATGTGGTGGTGCTGTTGCGGGCTGAGGGTGGACCCGCGCCGCCGATGCAGGTTCGTGGGGCGCTCTCCTCCGCAGTGATGGCAGCTGAGCGAGAAGCGGTCGAAAAGTTTGGGCGTCAGTGGCATTGCTTCTCTGACTTGTCAGCTTCTCGAAAGCCGCTCCCCCTTATAAAAAGAAGATCTGATGACCTATGCTCGCGGGGAACATAATGAATATCGATACACCGAACACGGCAGAAGACTCCGCTCAAGCTTACGGTCTCCTGCGGCAGCATCAACGGGCGCCGGAACAGCCGTGCGACCTGAGCGGACAAACCAGGTCACCAGCACACCCGGCTGCGGGCCAAGCGAAATTTGAGCAGCAGCTAAGTGACGTTCGGCCAATCCACCAAACGTCTGATTCAGCCACCGCTTTGACAGATTCCGAAGTTGGATCGCCCTCGATCATGAAGAAAGGCACTCTGGGATGCGCTATCCAGGGAAGCGAACGGTGCCCAGCCCTATCGTTCATCCGAGGGCGCGCCGAACTTGCCGCATCACTGGCCGGAGCGAACGTTGAGGCGCTCAGGAACGAGATCAGGCTGGCTGAGCAGCGAACAGCACAGTGGCCGAGAACAACCGGATATTCCGCGGGCAGTATCGATGGCGACCGCATTCTCGAGGAGGTGTTGGCATCATCGTATCTGCCGCTACATCGTTTTCAGAACGAGGAAATCGATTGCGAGCCGCTCCTAGATAACGAGGTGAGTGCCATCGCGCATGTGCGTTCCTTAGCGGATTTGCGTGCTCACGCTAGCCCGCATGTTGCTAAGGCCGCTATCTGCTCGGACGACGAAAGGGAGGACGAAATTGATATGGCGCGCCTCGCTGCATTGCACACCCAAGGCGTTACAGAGAGTGCTTTTGTGTCATTGTGCGAGGACCCCTCACGACTGCTCCTTTCAAGGGACGAGACCGAGCACGGCGCAAAGGCAATTGCAGAGAACGCTAAGAAGTTACACACCTACACGGTACCGAGTGTCACCGCTTGGCCGACCAAAAAAATCAACGGCATTTTAGAGCGCGGTCATGCTCCTGGAGATGAGGAATTGCGAGTTTGGATGAGGGGAATACCGACCGAGGAGACCGAGGTCTTGTTTCTGGGCGGCAATCTAGCTGAGTATCGGACAGCCAGCGTAGATAATCCGAACACGGCTGGCGCACTGCAAGATGGTCCGCCCGTCAAGAAAGCAAGGGTGAGCTCCGATGCGGGGACGATACGGCATCATCACGGCCAAACTTGATCGCAGGTTGACGCGCCACTCAGGCGTTCGCGTCAAAGCTCATTGATACAAATCCGCATTTCGCCTTCGCCGCGGTTAGCCCAGCTGAACCACGGAATGAATGTCAGCCGCTGCGGTTGTAGCTGTCCTGCCAATTTGTCCTAATGATAAAGCGCGCTTTCTTCAGAATGCGTGTGTTGCAACCGGGCCCCAGGAAGCCACACGTTGTGTAACTCGGTCCCGTTGTCGGCCTCTTCGAGACAACAAATCAAAGGGCCACGCTGGATAGCCACCTTGCACGCTAAATTGCGAAGTTGCGGATGGCCGTATATGCGGCGTACTTCCCTCGGCAGCGATAGTTTGACCCGATCTCCCTGCCGCCACGTGCGGTGAATATGCAAATAGCCCTTGCGCGACTCGCAATTGACAGGTTCGCCGTTCAGGGTCGTCTCCGGCGCTGCACCATTCCGGCAGGCGCAGGGCGAGCGTGTGGACGATTGGCTGTGTAGATTCCACACCGATTTCCACCTCGTCTCTCCAAGGATAGTTGCCGCTCATGAGCAACTGCAGCGTATGCCCGCCGACCGATACCGCCACTCTGTTGCCAATATAGAGATTGATATAGAGCGCGTCGGAGCATGGCGCATAGATGTAATGACCAATTGATGTGAAAATGCGTGCGATGTTCGGCGGACATCAGGCGCAGCCAAACCAGCGTTGCCGCACCGCCGTGACATGACTGTAGATGCCATCTGACCGCAGCGGTTTGGGATGAACATCGAGCGGGTTAATATAGAAATCGGGTTAACATAGAAATAGTGCGCTCATCGAAAGCGATGCTGCCCAGGACCGTATTGTATAAGGCGCGCTCCATCACGTCGGCATAGCGACTGTCCACTTCCATCGCCAGCATACGGCTCGCGAACATCATCAGGCCAATCGACCCGCAACTTTCCGCGTACGCTGTATTGATCGGCAGATCGTAATCACTGCTGAACGCTTCGCCGAAGCTTTGCGAGCCGATACCGCCGGTGACATAGATCTGGCGCTGCACCATGTTTTGCCATACCGCAGGCAAGCCTGGCGTTGCTGCTGGTTCTGGCGCAGACGCGCCAAATGAGCGACCGCAGTCATGAGGTATACAAACCGTACCGCATGACCGGTTGCGGTCCGCTGTTCCGAACTGGCAGGTGCGCCTGGCTATAGGCTTTATTTTCTACCAAACAGGGCCTGCCAGATGGTCTGACGTGGCAAGATGGCCGGCGTTTCTCGTATTCTATGTCATCGAAGTGCGGCTCTGTGCCGCGTTGCTCCACGAATAATTGGCTGGCGTCAGATATCGCTGCTCCTGCGTCACTTCGTAGAGGCGCGTCAGTGCAAGTTCAATTTCTGGATGGCCATCATAGCCGTGTAACTGACCGCGGTCTGGGCCGAAAACTGTGTCGAGGTGTTCAGCAACCTTGCAAACGAATCCAGCAGGCGTCGTTTGCCAGTAGCCAGAAAGAAAGCGATACCCGCTTCATCAAGTGCCCGGCACAATAAAGCTCATGGCATTCGGCTAGGTTGCTCCAGCGGTCCTGAGGCGCCTTCGCATGAAATAGGTGTTGAGATAGCCATCGCCGCATTGGGCGGCCGCAATCAATTCAATCAGCTCATCGGCGGCTTTCTCCAGGTCCGGATTGGGTATCTGGCACAGCGACTAAGCAACCGCTTCTAGCCATTTTGCCACATCACTGTCCTGAAAAACCGGGCCGTAGAACTCTCCCTTCGCACGTCCGGCGGCAATACGGAAGTTCTCTACCGCGTGGATCGGTGTCGTTTCGGGATGGCGGTCGTTCAGCGCGTCACATTGATAGGGAATCGCCACTTCCCTCACTAAGTGCTGGCATTTCCCAATCAGCGGATCCGAGACTTGTAGGTGTGAAGATTGACTTCGGCGACATCGCGCTGATTCATCTTGTTTCTCCTTTGTGGGGCGAACGGGCGCCTAGCTCAGCCAAGCCGGCTCGCCATGATCGTTGTTGAGGTTGCAGCCTCGAAATTGGCGGCTGCGCAACCAAATGGCTGCCCCCTGCCGCTGGACGGCGTAGGCCTCAGAAAGGGCTGGTCAAGCTGAGCTTCTTTCCAATCGCCTACCGCTGAAATGTTATGCAACAATCGCGCCGGAGGTTGTCGGATAACAAACGCCGGCCTAAGCCTCGCCGTCAAGCCAGCCGATCTTGCACTTCAGGAATCGAAAGCCCAGCACCTCGAAGCCGGCGCGCTCCCTGTTGTCCCGGCCGTAACCATGGCCGCCAGCCGCCGGCTCGTAGAAATAGGCCTCGTAGCCCATCGCCTGGAGTTTCGCGGCCATTTTTCGCGCGTGTCCGGGATGAACACGATCGTCCCGCCGCGTAGTGGCAATCAGGATCGGCGGGTATTTTTGGCCGCGCTTGGCGGCATGATACGCGGAATAGGTCTTGAGCCACTCCCAGTCGTCGAGCTTGTCAGGGTCCCCATATTCTGCAATCCAGCTTGCTCCTGCCAGAAGCTTGGTGTAGCGGCGCATGTCGATCAGCGGGATCGTGCAGAACAGCGCGCCGAAGCGTTCCGGATAGCGCGTCAGCATATTGGTGATGAGGATGCCGCCGTTCGATCCTCCCTGGGCTGCGATCCGCTTCGGCACCGTCACCCCACGACGCACGAGATCGGCGGCAACGGCAGCGAAGTCGTCGTGCGACAATTTCTTACCACCGAGCCGGCCGGCATCGTGCCAGCGCGTACCGAACTCGCCGCCGCCGCGTAAATTCGCCTGCACCGTGGTGCCGCCGCGCTCGAGCCAAAGCTTGCCAAGCGCTGAATTGTAGTACGGCCTCACGGAGATCCCAAAGCCGCCGTAGCCGCTCATATAGACGGGCGCATCGCCCGTCTCGTCGGCCGGACCGGTCTGTACATAGGGGATGCGCTCTCCATCAATCGAAATGGCCTCGTGTTGGGTGACCACCAGCCCATCCGCGCTAAAGGTCTTGGGCGCCTGCTTGAGCACGGTCGGACTGGCGACGTTATTCTCGATCAGCATAAGCGAAGCTGGCGTGAGCGGATCCTGGCTCCCGGCGAGCAGGTCGCCATTGTCTTCTGATGGATCGCAATCAAGGGGCCGGAGGTCGACGACCCCGCTGTCGGGAAGCCCGCGCAGCTGCGCGCGGCTCCAACCCTTGTCGGATGGCGTGCAGATCTCGAAGAACGGCCGCAGTTCGTTGAGAATGGAAAGCACAAGCTTGCCGGCACTCCAAAAGAAACCCTGCAGAGCGCGGCGGGGGCCTGGTTCGAAAAGAACCTCGAACTGACGGTTGCCTTCAAGGAATGCCGCCAACGAGATGACGAGCACCGTATCGGCGACATAGGTCCGCCCCGCCACAGACCAGGACTCGCGCGGCTTGATGGCAAGCCAATCGCGATGGGGGAGCATCCAGATGTTGCTTGGCAGATTGATTTTGGTCTTGGGACCGGATTCGTCACCGAGCCAGATGGCAAAATTGAAGGCGTCCACCCCATCGACGAACCACATTCTCGGCGGCGCAACGGTGTGGTCAACATTGCAACCGACTCCGACATGATCGGCTGCGATTTTAAAGATCGCTGGCGCTTGATCCGCCTTCGTACCGCGCCGCCACAGTCTCACCGTGCGCGCATAGCCGGAGGTCGTCGCCATGCGCTGCCCATGCGAGCTCGACAGCGCCAGCGTATCGGGATCGAGCCATTCGACCGCTCCCTTGGCTTCCGGCAAGACGAAGCCATCACTGACAAACGCCTTCGCGTCTGTATCGAACTCACGCAAGGTGACGGCATCGCTGCCGCCGCGCGACAGACTCAAAATCGTCCGTCTATGATCCCCGGCCAGTGAGGCCGTCCCGTTCAGAAGCCAGTCTTGGCCTTCGCTGTTAGCGAGCTGATCGATGTCGAGCAGAACTTCCCACGACGGCTTCGGCGTACGAAATTCTTCCAGAGTAGTTCGTCGCCAAAGGCCGCGTGGATTATTGGCATCCTTCCAGAGATTGTAGAGATAGTCGCCGCACCGGCTGACACAGGGGATATTGTCCGGTCGGTCATAAATCGAGGTCAGCGCATCGCGATCCCGCTCGAATGCGGCGCCGCCTAACACCTGCAGAGTATTGCTATTCTGCCGCTCGACAAATTTCAGCGCCCGTGCGCCTTCGATCTGTTCCAACCACAGATAGGGATCATCGTCTGGAGCGGAAAGCGTGGGCTTTCCAACCCGCGACTTTGTCGTCGCTCTTGCTTTGACCAAACTTCACTCCATCCCTGGCAATGACGCGCAATCCTGAAAAGGCGTTGCATTAAAGCTTTTAGTATGTTGCATCCAACCTCCTTGATTCGGTCGCCGCGCGGGTTCCTTGATGCTGTTGCCATGTGTCCGCCAGTTCCATCAATTGCTGAATTTGGTAGTTGATTGGGCGCGCTCTGACGCATCTGGCCAATCCTCCACACTTCCAACTGAAGCCGCTGGTGGCAACTTTCATCTTCCATGCGAGCTTGGCGTTCCTTGCCGAGCAAGACGGCATTGCCGAGCGGCCTAAGCGACACCGTAGACGATAACGCTGCTGCAAAGCGCCGCTGCGGACCGATTCAGACGCCAAATGCTGTCAGCTTCGGGCTGCCCGCGCATCTGCCTCCGAGCAAAACCATCGTTCGCCTGAGAGCCAGATAATCCGAGTTTGAGTATCATACTCCTGCCCCGATGAGTGATAGATGCGCTCGCCCGTGCTCTTGCTGATATTGCCCTTTATCGGACACCCGACGAGGATGGGCCCCACACTCCGTCACGGCGATAATGCTGCCAAAGATTGCCAATCCGATTGCTGTGGGGACGATAGCTCGGGACTTTGGACGTCGGCGCGCATCTTGCCCCGGCCGAGATGCGTTCTATCGAACTCCTATCGAGGTCGCCCCGGCACGCATGGGCACACGTGTGTTTGGCTATCGTACAATCGTTCAAAAACCGTGCAGCATTGGCGATCGGAAAATGCGTGGCTTGTCAAAGTTGTTCGTAGGTCGCGGGTTAGAAACCGAAGCTCAGATCCAGGAAGCAATTCGGCTTTCCCCACGCGACAACAGAACCTATCGGTGGATGTCGAATATCGGACTAGCAAAGCAGCTTCTTGGCGCGGATAATGAAGCAATCCTTTTGTTTCACCGGTGCATTGAGGCAAACCGCAGCTACGCCATCGGACACTTTATGTCGGCTGCTTCACTCGTCGCTATAGGTTCTCTGGAGCAAGCGAGGGCTGCCACGCGTGCAGGAGTGGCGGTAGATCCAACTTTTATCGTCTCTCGGTCGCGGAGATGCAAACGATCGGTCTACGAGCGCAGCATTTTCAATGAAAAATGAGTTCTGCATAGCGGCGCGAAGACCAAACCCTCATTTTCGACGAAAGCTATCCGCTCATTCAGATCGGGCGCAGAAAAACCTCATCTTCATGGTCTGACGGCCAAAGCGCATCACAGCCTAAGCTTTAATCCGCACAGGAAGAGCGGAATAACCGTGCACAAAGTTAGACGCAATTCGATCGGGTTCGCCGACAACCTCGACTTCGAGCCGCGCGTTCAAGACTTCTTCCCAGAGGATTTTCAGCTGCAGTTCGGCAAGATGTCGACCAAGGCAGCGATGGATGCCGAATCCGAACGAGAGATGCTGCCGGACGTTCTTGCGGTCGATCAGAAATCTGTCGGCGTTCTCGATGGCCTCTTCGTCGCGGTTACCAGAGATGTACCACATGACGACCTTGTCGCCCTTCCTGATTTGTTTCCCACCTACGACTATATCGGTCGCGGCGTTGCGGCGCATATGTGCGATGGGAGTCTGATACCGAATAATTTCGGACACCGCGCTCGATACCAGCTCAGGATTATCGCGTAGTTTGCGCAGTTCGGAGGGGTGCTGGTTCATGAACAGGAGGCCCCCGGTAATCGAATTACGCGTGGTGTCATTTCCCCCAACGATCAGCAGAATCAGATTCCCGAGAAACTCGCCCGGCTCCATGTGTCGAGTTGCAGGCGAGTGCGCCATCATGGAAATCAGGTCCATGCGTGGCTCGGCATTGATGCGCTCGTTCCAAAGCCGCGTGAAATACTCCAGGCACTCGGACAAGATCGTGCTTCGCTTATCCCAGCTGTCGATCGCGTGGCCCGTTTTCGGGATTGCAACAGCTACGTCTGACCAATAGGTCAAGAGCCGCCGATCCTCGAATGGAAAGTCGAAGAGCGTGGCCAGCATCTGCGTTGTCAACTCGATGGAGACCATGTCGACCCAATTGAAGTCATGATTGCGCGGCAGGCTGCCCAGAATCGTCTTGACCCGTCGGCGGATCAAGCTTTCGAGCTTAATCAGGTTTTCCGGTGCGACGATCGGGCTTACAGTATGGCGCTGCTCGCCATGTTTGGGAGGACCCATCTTGATGAAACTCTGAGTCCAGTGCTTGTCAGGCACGTCGACAATAGCGACACCCTGCTCCGACGAGAACGCTTTGTGATTTGTATCTACCGCTACGATATCTCGGTATTTCGTTACGGACCAATATGGACCATAAGGGCTGGCTTGACAGTAGTGAACGGGATCTTCCATTCGCAACCGCTCGAAGTAGCCCCATATGCTATCATCCTGAAAGCGCTTGGCTTCGCTTACATCCAGATTGCTCAGCGAGATCTCACACACATCATCGGTTCTCAAGTCCGCCAATCGCGCTTTCATGACCAGATTGTTGTCTCTTGAGATATACGGATCTGGTCGCGATTCATGGTTCGAGCTGCCGTGTGGGTTGCGCGGGTCGTTGCTCGAACAGAGTATCTCAAAGTGCAGGCAGCCTCCCCTACCACATCCAATAGTAAGGATCGCATTGACTTTGCAAATCGATCTGCTCCAGTGGATGGATGAGAGCTGGCACTGCTACCCAGGCATCGCGCAATGGCAGGTGTATCGCCGCTGCGTTGTCAACGAGACCTAATGTAACCGCAGCTTCCAACTTCTTTGAAATGACCAAACGTGGCGTCTTTGGCTCCTCACAGCAGGCCGCACGATCGTGCAGTGACAACCACCAAAAGCCTCGTCGTCTTCGACGCGTGCGGTTGCGCCGTTCCGTCGACAAACACCAACTTGTTCTTCCAACACAGCAACAAGCCTGCGACCATCCATCATCCTGACTAGCCAGTTGAATTTAGGCGCGGCAGGACGCCTCCGCGGACGATCGGCACGACGGCTGCAACGCTCGATCACCTACTCCATCGCCTCCATATGGTCCGGACCGTTCGCGACGGCTATCGCCTGCGCGACCAAACAAGAACACTCCACCGCCGCGATCGGGAGAGAACAGAATGTCGCGTTTGGGGGGCCAAATGCTGTTCCGCGTCGCCAGATTCCGGAACCATCTCCGCAGGTCCTTCTAGCGCTAGGCAACCGAGCGCAGCTATCTCATCCGGCAGGAAAGAAACAAGGCAGCGCCGCCACGTTTACGCTCGAACATCTCAGTCCGCAGAGGAGAACACGCTCTAGAGAACTCGGGCATATCAGGATGGCTATCAACCTTTGTCGTCGCTCTAAGAGATGTTCTCATTTGTAAGCCGAGCACCAACCGAGGCGTACGGGGCCAGCTTGTTCGATGCTCTACGCAAGCAGCATTGCGGGCGCGGGGCGACAAGTGTCGCTCACGTCGCGTAGGCATTTACTACCAATAAACCTCCGTATAATTTTCCCAACCTTTTTATGCCGGCCCGTTCATCTTCGTACAGTTGAGCCAATCCTCGACTTGGCCTTAGCTTTGCGAGCAAGCGAAAGCGGCTGATCCTGGCAGCTCAAGAACTCGAGCACACCGTCATTATTGGTCTTGTTGAGGAGGGAATGCCCTCGGCTGGATCGGTCTATGGCGCCAGCTCCCAGTCGTAACACCAAAGCGGGGATGGACGGAGACGCGGTGCAAGATACCCCTGACTAGCACCGATATGCAGCAAAGCGGCTTCCGGTCGTGCGGTCCTGCTTGCTGCTGCGGCAGGATTATCGGACCCCAAGCGGAAGCGCTGCGCCAAACGGCATCTAACGAACAACGATTCTGTATCAAAGAAGAACCATATGCTGCCGAAACATCTGTGTCGCCTCGAGGCTGAGTCGATCGAGATCATGCGTGAGGTAGTCGCCGGGTTCAAGAATCCGGTTATGCTCTACTCGATCGGTAAAGACTCGAGTGTCATGCTGCACGTCGCAATCAAGGCGTTCTATCCCGCGAAGTTGCCGTTTCCCCTCCTTCACGTCGATACGACCTGGAAATTCCGCGAGATGATCACTTTCCGGAATGAGACGGCCAAGCGGCTAGGCGTCGAACTCATCGTCCATGTGAACAAGGAGGGCCTTGAGCGCGGGATTAACCCAATCGATTCCGGCTCAGCTCTTCATACTCGGGTGATGAAAACCGATGCCCTGAAGCAGGCGCTCGATCTCTATCAGTTCGATGCTGCGTTTGGTGGAGCGCGACGTGACGAGGAAAAGAGCCGCGCGAAAGAACGGATCTTCTCCTTCCGTTCAGCCGGGCACGTGTGGGATCCCCGCAACCAGCGGCCGGAGCTCTGGAACCTCTTCAACACCCAACTCCTCCAGGGCGAAACCATGCGTGTATTCGCAATGTCGAACTGGACCGAGCTCGACATCTGGGAATACATCATGCTCGAGAAGATCCCGGTCGTCCCGCTCTACTTCGCAAAGCCAAGACCCGTGGTGCGGCGAAGCGGCGCAACGATCATGGTCGACGACAAACGATTGCGTCTTCAATCCAACGAGACGCCGGAGATGCGCATGATCCGTTTTCGCACGCTGGGATGCTATCCGCTGAGCGGGGCCATCGACTCCGACGCGACCACAATTGAGGACATTGTCGCGGAAATGCACACTGCGACCGTATCTGAGCGCCAGGGACGCTTGATCGATACCGATGAAGCCGCTTCGATGGAGAAGAAGAAGTGGGAAGGTTACTTTTGATGCCTTCCAAGGCAACAATCGACCGTGTCCAGGCCGGCAAGGACCAGCTGCGGTTCATCACCTGTGGTTCGGTAGACGACGGAAAGTCGACGCTGATCGGACGGCTATTGCATGATAGCAAGGTGATTTACGAGGATCAGCTCGCTGCGCTGGCACGCGACAGCGCCAAGCACGGCACCACCGGCAATGATGTTGATTTTGCTCTGCTAGTTGACGGGCTTGAAGCTGAACGGGAACAAGGCATCACGATCGATGTGGCCTATCGCTTTTTTACCACCCTGCGCCGATCGTTCATGGTGGCAGACACGCCCGGCCACGAGCAGTACACCCGCAACATGGCAACTGGCGCCTCGAACGCCCAGCTCGCCATCATTCTGATCGATGCCCGCAAAGGCGTGTTGGTCCAGACCAAGCGTCACTCCTTCATCTGCTCGCTGCTAGGCATCCGCCATGTGGTGCTGGCAGTGAACAAAATCGACCTAGTCACGTACAACAAGGAGAGATTTGATCGGATCGTCGGCGATTATATGGCCTTTGCTGCCGGTCTTGGCTTCACCTCGGTCGTTCCGATCCCGATCTCCGCCCGGTACGGCGACAACGTCATCAACCAGTCCGATAAGACCAAGTGGTACCACGGCCCGTGCCTGCTCGACTATTTGGAGAGAATCGATATTCAATCCGACGTCGCGAGCCAGGTTTTCCGCTTTCCGGTTCAGTGGGTGAATCGGCCCAATCTGGACTTCCGCGGTTATGCCGGCTCAGTGGCCTCCGGAAGCATCTCGGCGGGAGATGAGATTGTTGTCGCAGCGTCTGGACGGACCACGCGCGTCAAGCGAATCGTGACCCAGGACGGCGATCTTCCCCGCGCCGACGCTGGCGATGCCGTCACCATTACCCTCGAAGACGAGATCGATATCAGCCGTGGCGATCTTCTGGCGCGGCCGAACGAGCGACCTGAGGTCACCGACCAGTTCGCGGCTCATCTGATCTGGATGGACAACGAACCGCTCGTTGCTGGACGCAATTACATCCTTCGCATTGGAACTCGGACCGGAGTCGCCGGTAGCATTACCGCGATCAAGCATCGGATCGACGTCGACACACGTGAGCACCTGGCAGCCAGGAAGCTTAGCCTCAACGAGATCGGCTTCTGCAATGTCGCGACGGCACTGCCCGTGGCCTTCGATCCGTACCAGGTCAATCGCAAGACCGGATCGTTCATTGTCATTGACCGCTTTACCAATCGCACCGTTGGCGCCGGCATGATTGCGTTCCCGCTGCGGCGGGCTACCAATATTGCTCGGCAACCGCTTTCAGTGGGAAAGAGCGAGCGGCCGCCCTGAAGAATCAAAAGCCTTGCATCATCTGGTTCACCGGCCTGTCCGGTGCCGGCAAGTCGACAATCGCCAACATCGTCGATCAAAAGCTGTTCGCAATGTCGTGTCACACCATGCTGCTGGACGGCGACAACGTGCGGCATGGGTTGAACCGAGACCTCGGTTTCTCCGAGGCCGATCGTGTCGAGAATATTCGACGTGTCGGCGAAGTCGCCAAGTTGATGGCCGACGGTGGCCTGATCGTGATTTGCTCGTTCATCTCGCCCTACAGAGCGGAGCGAGACATGGTGCGGAACCTGGTTGCTAAGGAGGAGTTCATCGAAATCTTTGTCGACACGCCCCTTGAAGAATGCGTGCGGCGCGATCCTAAGGGTCTCTATTCGAAGGCGAAGTCTGGCAAGATCAAGAACTTCACGGGTATCGATGCACCCTACGAAATACCGATGAGACCCGATTTTCATCTCAGGACCATGGATCAGACGCCTGAGCAACTTGCGGAGGCCGTCATAGATGTCCTGAAGGTGCGCGCAATCGTCCACGGTCACTAGGGTCTGTACCTAATTAATGAACTCTGATTCCTTTGCGCTGACTTGATTCGGCGCGGGGGATGCGATGCGTAAGGGACTGTTCTGGCTCAACGACAAGCAGTGGGCTCGGATTGAGCCGCATTTGCCGACGAACCAGACCGGATCGGACCGCGATGACGATCGCCGTATCATCAGCGGTATCGTTCACATGCTTCAATGCGGCGCACGTTGGCGCGATTGTCCGCCCGACTATGGTCCCTACACAACGATCTACAATCGGTTCAATCGTTGGGTAGAGTCGAGATGTGGCGCGGTGGCGGTAGGCTGAACATATCTGTTTGCCGCCTCTTTCGTCTGGCGGTGCCTTAGTGGTTCACCCTTGGCTCCGTTTCCACATCCCGCTCATCGTACCGGACAGGCAGATTTGGCGAGTAGGCCGGTGGAATCTCACCGCCGGCCTCTCATAGATCCCAGCGTGAGACTCTCGCCTCACTGGGCTCCCATCAGGCGAACGAGCCGCGTATGCCGATCTTCCAGTGTGCGAACAACCCGGAACGTTCTCGAGATAGTCGTTCGAGAACGCGGCCGGCCTTGGCCTTACGACCCATAAAGCGTTTGAACTTCCGCATCATCCAAGCCTCGATTGTCTGATTGACGTATCGAAGGATTGGCCCCAGAGCCGCCCGCGTGAATCGACCGTAATACTCAATCCACCCCCGCAGGAGTGGATTGAGCTGCCGAGCGATGTCAGCCATTGACACATGGGTCCGTCTTCGGAGGTTCAAATCCCGGATTGCCGCCCGCATAGACTTCAGCGCCGAAGCGCTGACCCCAGGTAGAAAACTGCAGAACACCGAGGCGTCTTGCGAGTTCTTTGCCCGTCGCGGCCGGAAGCAGTAGCCAAGGAAGTCAAACTAGACGTTCGAATAGCTCCCCTTCCGCCGGCTGTCCTTACAGTAGACAATCCTGGTTTTGGTGGGGTGCATCTCAAGCCGGCATTCCGCCAGGCGAGGTTCGATGTAGAGCAGCGCCCACTTGCACGTCACGTGCTTCCGGACAGCCCGTAGCAAAAGTTCGTGGTCGATGTTGTCGAACAGACCTTTGATGTCGAACTCGAGAACCCAGTCGTATTTCCAGCACCGCTTGCGCGTGACGCCGATAGCATCGAGTGCCGATTTTCCCGGCCGATAGCCATAGGAGTCTGCCAAAAATATTGGGTCCAAGTCCGGCTCAATGAGTTGTTTGACAACCATCTGGGCCACTCGATCCGCTAAGGTTGGCACACCTAAAATCCGCTGGCCTCCAGCCTTTTTGGGAATGGAGACGGCGCGCACCGGTGGCGGAAAGTAGCTTCCCGAGCTCATCCGATTCCACAGCTTGTAGAGATTGTTCTGCAAGTCGGAGTCGAACTGCTCGATCGTCTGTCCATCCACACCGGCCGAACCCGCATTGGATTTGACCGCTTTGTAAGCCTCGTACACACGTTTCTTATCGATATGAAACGGCTTGTTTGTCGTGATCGTCGTCGTCATCCTGTTTCCAGTTGGTACGTCAATACGATTTGTCCTGACCCGACCCCTTTGCTCCGGCCCGATTACGGGGCCTTCACCGCTCGTACGGGTCGGTCCGCCCCAGGCCCTGGCTTCGGTACTCTCGCCTCGCAGTTTTGGCCGCTTCAGCTTCTCCCTTGGCATCCAGGGACTGGTTCCTGCAGTTCCACACGAAAGCCTGCATCCGCTTCACGCCCCCTATACGCCGACTGCTATCTGTCCAGTACCCAGGTAACCGACAGATTTATCCCAGAGGATGCGAGCGCCTCCGGTTTTGGCAGTGTCTAAAGCCTTTCGGCGCGTCACCGAGGGTTTGCTCACGCTCGTCTCTCGAATGCTCACCTGCCCGAATTCCATTCGGACTTTTGATCCAACGCTCACCACCACGCCTTTTGAACGCAGCAGCTTGGACTGGTTTGGGACCTGCTCCTGAAAGCCGATCCCGAGGGGCCCACCCTCATCTTTCGCGCAGCTTATCCCCACGGTCAGTTGTTCATTGCAAACTCCCTTCCGTGTGCATCTGCAGCACACCCCGCATCCGGCTCTCGGACAAGACTTCAAGCCTTCGCCCACGGCATGTCGCGCCCAAGCGCGGTTAAGCGTACGAGCCCGAAGTACCCGTAGAGGTGCGAGAGTGGATAGGTCCCGCCCCTGCGTCGCCTGACCTTGTGCTTGAAGCGCAACCACAGGCGCAACCGCACAGCCGCGTAGTTGTCGAGCGCCCGATACGCTTTGGTGACGGTGCCTACATTGAAGTAGTTCGCCCATCCGCGCAGCGTGCGGTTCAACTGGCCTACGAGCTCCGTGGTCTCTTGCCAAGTTCCTGATGGGGCGGTGAGCGCGCGAACGCTTTCGATCACGCGTTTGATGCTCTTGCGCGATGGCCGGTACCCCAGGCGCGCCTGGCCGGTTTTCGCTGAGTACATCCGCCCGAACGTGTAACCCAGGAAGTCGAACTCTCCTTCCGGTACCTTGCAGATTCGTGTCTTCTCCTCGTTGACCATCAGCTTCAGCATTCCCATGATCCTGCGCAGTTGTCGCAAGGCCTCTTCAGCTTTGCCCCGCCTGCACAAGATTACGAGATCGTCGGCGTAGGTCCCGGCCTGTCCCTCGCGGGCGTCCGGTTAATCATCCCTGACCACGTCGTGGGGCCTCCCGTGTTGCGTACGCTTTCCTTGTGTACATGCCGTCGCCACTACCCCGGCACAGCGACTGGAGGTATTGCTTCGCTCACGCCGTCCCAGTCGTGTCAGCCTTCCTCATATATGGCCGTCGGGTCGGCCTGTGCATCGTCCTTTTCGAGGCTTGCTCGGCGTTCACTTGCGTTACGGCCTGCACACTCGCGCGGTCACCGTATATCGTGACACGCTATCCGAAGGCTTCAGCCACTTCGTCACCTCCATAGCTGCTCCGGTTGCTTCCGGCTGGAGCGTTTGCCGGGTGGGACTTGCACCCACTGGAAAGCGCCGCCTTATCACGGCGCACGCCAAGCGCGGACATTGGCAGGCATCTTCGAAGCGCTTGCCCGCGATGGCGACTCCACCTCGATCAAAGGGCATCGCTCGGCGAGCGACGAAAAGGGGGGAGCACAAACAGGCGGTCGGCCGCTCGCGTGGCGGACGGACCACGAAAATCCACGCGCTGAGCGATCCTGATTGCAGGCCTTGCGCATTTCACCTCGTTCCGGGACAAGCGGACTTGAGATGGCCGATGACCGGCTCGACGGCGGAACGCCTTCGCAGCTCGCGCTTGATCTGTGGCGTCACCCGCCCCTTCTGCCCTGAGGTGAACACCCTGAACTTGTAATCGGGTGGGGCATTGTGGCCGCGATAGTGTCGGCGAGGAGGCGCTCGAGGGTGATGCCGATGAGGGCCTCCATATCCGGAATGACGGTTGCGAGCGTATGCCCGTCATAGGGGGTGCCGGGCAGCGCCTTCACGTGGGTCACGAATTGACCGCCTTTGAACGCCATCATGCGGCGGCTCTTGTAGAGACGACCGCGGAAAGAACCATGAACCCGGCAGTGGATCAGGTTTGTCTATCGGGGTTGACACCGTGCCCGCGATTAAAGAACGAAGACTCATTCATATAATAATGCGGCGCGCGC
This sequence comes from Bradyrhizobium sp. CCBAU 051011, assembly GCF_009930815.1. NCBI lineage: Bacteria > Pseudomonadati > Pseudomonadota > Alphaproteobacteria > Hyphomicrobiales > Nitrobacteraceae > Bradyrhizobium > Bradyrhizobium sp. CCBAU 051011. The sequence goes on from NZ_CP022222.1 coordinate 8,481,703, forward strand.
TGGCGCGACCCGCCCGACTGTGCCCTTACACGACGGTTTACAATCGTTTCAATCACTGCTGCGGCGCTCGACGATGGCGCTGCAATCTTCTCGGCTGCCATCTGCGCTGCGGTCTTAGCTTGCGCCGCGGTCTCCTCCACGTTGGCGAGCTTTAGCTCGAGCTGCTCCAGCAATGCGCCTTGCTCGGAGGACTGTCCGAACTGCTCGTGCCGGAGCTTTTTGATCGTGAGTTTGAGCTTCTCGATCAGCAAGGCCCCCTGGGCTTCGGCTTCCGCGGCCAAACAGGCCGCTCGCTCGGGCGAGCCCCCCGGTGTAGTGTCCGGGAGAGCCGCTCCAGCCAGCTCCATTAGCCCAAGCCGGGATGAGCCAGTCGACTCTGGAGGGACCGCCGATTGGCGACGAGGTTGTCAAGGTGCAGCGGCTCGTGCGCTGGCCGCTCTCCTTGGGCCAATCGTCGAACCAGCGCCCGCGTGCCGTCCACCACAAAGACGCCGCAATCATAGCTGTTCCGTTGCTGGGCCATGCTGGGTGACTCCAGGCGGGCGCGCAGCCGTCGTGCGAGCTGCGCTGCCGCCTCGTGGTTGTGTCCCCGGACAGAGTCGTAGTGATAGGCAACCGACTCTCCTCGCGTGTGGCGATCAAGGAGCAGCAGCGACCAATGCGTGCCGAGGCGATTAGGATCCATAGCGTCGTTCACTGGCAGGAACAGGAAGTCGGCCGTATCATTACCATTTGGATCGTAGACGATGCGCTGGAACGCGCGGAGCATGTCGGGTTCGGCGCCGAAGCGCAGTTGATAGTGAGCTATCAGGGGGTCCACGAACTGCGTCAGGGCGGCGAGTTCCGGACGGCCCCGCCGCAACTCCTCCGCCAGGAGCTCGTAATCCCTGTGGATATGCTTGTCGCCCAGCCATTCCTTGGCGCCGAGCTCTAGTCCACTGCGGCCGTGGGAGGAGGCGGTCGGATCCAAAGCCCCGATCTGAGCATCGGCGGATGTGCGCGGGAAAGGCGCATAACGAGCATCATCACGCAGCTCCTGCAGCGTGGGCGGATCTAGATCAATCACCTGCGGTCTGGGCGCATCCCGACCAACAAATGATACAGGACCAGCGTAGGTGTCCGAGCGACCCCTGGCAGGATGGGCTGGCGCAAAGTGAGCATCGTCGCGCAACTCGGACGGCGTTGGCGCATTCAGATCAACGAATGGCTCAAGACCAGCGTAGGTGTCTGAGCGAACCCTGGCAGGAGCGGCTGGCGCAAAGTGAGCATCGTCGCGCAACTCGGACGGCGTTGGCGCATTCAGATCAACAAATGGCTCAAGACCAGCGTAGGTGTCTGAGCGAACCCTGGCACGAGCGGCTGACGCAAAGTGAGCATCGTCGCGCAACTCGGACGGCGGTGGCGCATTCAGATCAACAAATGGCTCAAGACCAGCGTAGGTGTCTGAGCGAACCCTGGCACGAGCGGCTGGCGCAAAGTGAGCATCGTCGCGCAACTCGGACGGCGGTGGCGCATTCAGATCAACAAATGGCTCAAGACCATCGTAGGTGTCTGAGCGAACCCTGGCACGAGCGGCTGACGCAAAGTGAGCATCGTCGCGCAACTCGGACGGCGGTGGCGCATTCAGATCAACAAATGGCTCACGCCTGCCCTTAGCATTTGACGCGGGCCTGGATGGTGATCCTGGTTCTTGCCGCTGTTCACTCAACCAAACCCAAGCTCCAGCGCTTCGGCTGGCCGGCGTTGAGGGAAGATCCTGCGAAGAGCCGGAAAACCGATCGCCCTGCGCGTCCGGCGAGCTCGGCTGCTCAGGGCCTCGCAGCCCCAGCTCTCGGTTCGCCTCGATGAGTTTCAAGTAGCTGCGAAGATGCGACAAATCGGGACCGTGTACTCTGCCTCCAGTCCGTTGGAATGCTACCACGTCATCGTCGAGGGATAACTGCTGCCTGCTGGAGCCGTTTAGTCGCCCAATAATGCTCCCTTTGCCATTCCCTCTAAGCCACGCACTCAGCGCGCGAAGACGTGTCGCCCGCTGTTGCGCAGACTGCCTCAGCTTCGCAGTCGGGGTTTTAAGATCTTTCAGGGCTTGGCTCAGCGCGCCCTCGATGAGGGGCGCATCTTCTGGATGAGGAACGTGGTGACGGGGGGCACCGAGAACGCGGGGTTCGGGTGCTTCGACTTCTTCCCCCCCACGTAGCAGCCGCCTGAGAACGTCCACAGCCGATCTAATGCGGTTCTGAGTGTCACGGCCCAAGCTCCTGTACTTCGCCATTTCCTCATCGAGCGATGAACCGTCTCGCAGCCGAGAAGCTACAGGGCCCCTATGACTTGCGTTGACCCAGCGGACAAAAGTCCTAAGCCCGGAAACACTGTTGTTGATGGCCCCTGGGGTGAGCTTGCGCCGCTCGGCGTCTACACGAAACATCGCCAAGAGCTCCGCGTCTTCGGCCGGAAGCTGCTCGCCGATCAGCTCGTCCGGCGACGACACCGGAGCTTGCCTCTGCGATGGTGACGCCGCCAGTTGATGGGATGGGGTCTGCATCAGCTGCCGCTCAACCGCGTCGCCCTGCGGAGGCGGCGAGGAGCTGGGTCCGTCCATCGTCTCCAAAAGCAGATCCTGCTGGTTCGCAGGCAGAGTCTCCGGCCAGCTGACAGCTCCGTTCGACCCGCTGTGCTGCGCAGTCGCGGTGAGGGTCGGCTTCGTCTCGGCGCGAACCGCGTCTTCGAGATCAGGAAGGGGGCGAATATGACGCAGGAGTTCGATCGCTCTAGCCCCCGCCGGCGACCTCAGGAGATGAGCCAGTGCGGCTCCGGCTTTTCTGCGGCCATGGGGGTCCGCCTCCTTATACCGACTGACATCTTCATCCAGCGAGTCGTGGCCAAGCCGAGCAGCAATGCCGGGCTTATCGTTTTCACGGAGGTAATCACTGAAATCGATAAGAAGAGTTGCATAGCTCCTGGCGGTGTTGGCAGTGCTTGGGGCTGCTTCTTCCTTGTACCTTTTGATGAGATCCGCATCCTGCGGATAGGGATTCCGCTCAACCCGGCTTGCAAACGGCGTGATGCCGCCCGGCGATTGGGAGGCTCGAAGATGATCCAGTGGGGTAGCGATGGCCTGCTCCTCCTTCTCGGCGAACTCCTGGGCATCCTTGTCCAGCGACTTGTCGTAAAGCCGGGAAGCAATGCCCGGCTTGTCGTTCTTCACGAGCCAATGCCCCAAGCTGAGAAGACCACGTAGATTGCGGCCGACCGTGCTCTCGGAGGCCCCAGCCTTGATGAGTGCCGGCCTCAGCCCCTCAATAAGAGAGGCATCTTCGCAATAAACAGGATCCAGGCTGCTACCTGCGAAAACCAATTTTGCATGGCCGGGCGGTAGCGCCGAGGCATTCAGCATCGTTCCACCGCCTTGACCGTGCGGAGGCGGCGTAGATGGGTGTCCGCTCGCCCGCATGATGGGAATCTGCTCGCCTGGCACGAGGATGTTGCGGTAACGTTCATCCGTCAGCTCGTCGTCCTGGTGGCGCCAGTTCACGGGATTAGGAGACTCTGTAGGATTCAATGCCAGGCCATGCCGCGGTGGCTGAAGACACGACGATGCACCGGCTTCGTCGACCGTCCCAAAGAATAAATCTTGATCATCCCCCTCAGCGAGTGCCGCTGGCCAACTGAAGGCGGGCTGCGAGCCGCCCTGCTTAGCCGCGGCCTCAATGCCCCCTGCCCGGGCAGTGATTGACGCGACTCCGCCCGGCGACTGAGAGGCGCGGAGACGATCTAGTGCGGTAAGAACGAGGTGCCTGCGACTTTGATCGAAGATCGCAGCGTCGCTGCTGAGCGATTCGTCGTTAAGCCGAGCAGCCACTCCCGGCTTGTTTTTTGCAAAGAGCCACCGGCTGAATCTGCGAAGAGGACCAACATAATTCGTCTTAGCGGTGATCTCCTCGTACCCAGCCTTAACGAGTGCTTCTTGAAGTCCGGAAATCAAGGGCGCGTCTTCGGGATGAAAAGGCGGACCGTTGAGTTTTCTCGCTCCATTACGGAGATGATCAAGTGCCGCGCCGATACTTTTGTTACCCCCGGCGTCCTTGTAGCGCTGGATCTCTTCATTGAGCGGTTCGTCCTCGTTCCATGTCTCGTCCTGAAGCCGAACAGCAATGCCAGGCTTGTTGTTTGCCCGAAGGTAGTGGCTGAAATCCGTGAGAATAGATGCATAGGTTTTGGCGGTACTTGAAGTTCCGGCCGCCACTGCTTGCTTTCTGTATTCTTTGATGAGAGTTCCGTCCTTGGGATAAGGAGTCAGGTCAGGGCGGCCTGCGATCGGTACGACTCCTCCCGTCAATTGAGAGGTCCGCAGATGAGCTAGTGCCCAAGGGACGTTCGCCATCCCACCTTTGGTTATGAACTCCTCGACATCCTTGTCCATCGACTCGTCATGAAGCCGATCAGCAATGCACGGCTTGTCGTTTGCAAAGAGCCAGCGGCTCAAGCTGAGCAGATAACCGACGTTGCTCGTGGCGGTGCTCTCGGCGGCTCCACCCCTGAGGAGCGCCTGCTTAAGGCCGGAAATAAGGCGCGCATCCTTAGCATAGAGCGGCTCCTTGCTGCGACCGACCAAGACCCAATTTGACTGAGCGGTCTGCAGCGCTGCGGCGCCCAGCACCGCCTCATCGTTTCCGGCATGCGCCTCAGATCGCGATGCCTCCGCTTGATGGGCGCGGACCTGCATGAGCACGGGAGCAGACGGGACAGCGATCTCGCTCAGCTGCTGCTCAAAGGCCGCCGCATCTGTGGACGGAGCTGGTGAGCTCTCTTGCGGGCCCGCGGTGCCCGATTGTTGACGCACCCAGTTGGTGGATTGGAACTTCATTCGTTCTCACTTTCGGAATATAGGCCAATTTGAAGCCTGAGTGATTTGCCACGGACTCGACTCGGCAGCATCGAACCCAGCAGAAAACTACCGTGAACGCCCCAAAATGCCCCGTCCAAGCACCCCCGACCGCGCGCTCCAGTATTCTTGCAGCGATCGCCAGCTATGATCGCCTCTGGAGACCCTACTCTTCTATGTGCGATAGCTGTCGAGAACCTGACGCGGAGCCGCCGACTTGCTGCAGCGGACACGCAGGCTGCCCCCATGGCCGGAAATCGATAAAGAACCTCGCGAAGAACGGTTCTGTGGGCTTTCCTGAGCCTTGTTGTATAATGAAGAACGGCCCCATGGGGCGATCGGCAATCGACCCGATTTTGCTGCAAAACCGCGATGGCGCCACCAGCCCGCCAACGTGTTTAGAGTCGTAAAACTCTAGTTTCGAGTGGTCCAAAGTTCGGTCTCGCTGCAGAACTACCGAGACTCTAACTGCCGCTGGATGAAAGAGTTTAGTGGCAGGTCAGCGGTCACCAAACATCCTTCGGGGATATCGAAATGGCCCTCTTGCGATCTAGCTATAGTACTGCCAAATTTTATGCCTTTGCCGGAACTCTCCACCCGACGAGATCTAGCTACTTGCGCTGTAATCATCCGGCGAGGTCCGGCGAGGGCCGCCTTGCTCAGAGGGTCTGCAGGCTGCAACTCCTATTGCAAGCACTAGGAGTAGTCCTATGACAACGGTAAGTGGCAAAGAGACCCCATCTGGCGGAGTGGATGAGCGATCGGCTATCGGCTGCGGAGTGTGTGAGCCGATGTGAGCTTCTATGTCTGCGCCTAGTTCTGAAACTAGACCTTCCATATGATCGAAGCGGTCGCAGAGCGTCTTGAGGGAGCCCCGCGACAACTTGGCCGACGCTGGTCGGATGAGTTCAAGGCACAAGTCGTGGCAGAGGCGCTGGAGCCCGGCGGAAGTGTATCGGGGAGCATTCACCCGTCGCAGCTCTTCACCTGGCGTCGCGATGCTCGGGCCTCGTCGCGGTTTTCGAGTCGCGAAGCCGCGGTGGGTGCATCAGTTTGTCACCGCCGAGCTCCGAAAACCGAAACGGTCTCGATCAAGACTCGGGCCTCTCAGCAACCCTCGCCCGAGTTGATGGCGAACTCACAAAGGTTTTTGGCCACGACACGGCATATCGTAGAAGCCGAGCGACCCAGCTCGATCAGGGCTAAGGAGGATATAAATCGGTTTGTGTTGCAGCGCTAAACTCGGTTGTCCGCACGTGCAAGCGACCGAGATCGCAAAAGCACTGAGGGCTTCAGCGTCAGCATCCGCACAAGGCTAGCCTCGTGCACAGCGACCCCGGAGGCTCCATTGTTCGCGTGCGCGATACGCCTTCCCTCGGCCGTCACGCGCGTCGATCTCCTTTCATTTCGCAGAAGCGCGTAACCAAACCGGCGACTATGCTCAACCACCGTTTCTCGGGCAAGCCCTCGTGCGGGTCTCTCTGCTCCCGTCTAGCCCCGGCCAGGCCGATCAACAACAAGAGGCTTACGTAACCGAGCATGAAAGCAGAGGGTCTTCTGATGAAGCGGTCTTCAATTTGTTGTTTTGAAGCAGCTCTCTTATGGTCTTGTCCACCATATGCATTTGGCGAAGGCCGCCGCCAAACGAGACGATCGTGTCATGGCCCCCGAAAGCCATCCACACACCTTTTCAAATCCTAACTAAGGAGACGGGCCAACGATAGACATCTCCCCCAAAGGCTTTCCCTGATTGTTACTCGGTTTATTTTCGGTGGAAGTGCCGGCCCGGCTGCTGCGCTCCACTGGTTCTAAGCGCACTGCCGTGTGGGTTCTAAGGGCCCTCATGGCCGCCTCAATCAGCCAATTCTTTAAACGAAAGTTTTCTTTCGGCGTCATCAAAGCCCGACATCGCTCTTCCACTCAAGCCATTGATATCAATGGATTAATTGTACCGCGGCAACCTGATAATGCTGGCGCTAGCTGCTGAATCAGTGCGAGCACAAGAGAGCCTAAAACATTCGTATAGTTCTCCAGCTGCTTTCGATAGTTTAGGTTGATGGGTGATCAGCTTACTAGATCAAGTTCGCAAGCTCACGCAGTTTTTTTTGCGCGGGCGTTGATGACGCTAACTTCGTCATACCTTCACTTTCGCCGCGACGGCGTTCGGCTATTTGGAAATGATATTGGTGTTTCCACTGATGGGCAGCCTCATCGCATCTGCCATGCTTTTCGTCTTCCCCTTCGCTGTTTTAGCCTACTTCTTTGCGCCGCCTCCTTTCAATCTACGGTTGGACGATCCGCAGACTCTTCCTGTGATTGTGGCCTTTGTTGTTGTCTCAATTGTCGGAACGCACCTAATCGAAAAGGTCCGCCGAGAAAGGAACGTTGCGCTTGAGGCCGCAGCGAGGCTCCGGCGCGGCGAGGCTGGGTTGCGCGACCGGGAGAAACAGTGGCGCGAAATCTTCGGGCATAGCCCCGTCATGCACTTCATCGTCAATACCACCGGAATGGTCCTGAACGTGAACACGTTCGGCGCCACACAGCTCGGTTACGCGCCCTCGGAGCTTGTCGGGCATTCCGTGTTGAACGTATTTCTGGAAGACGATCGTCCGTTTGTTCGCGAACGCGTCAGTCTGTGCATTGAAACAGTTGGCCAATCGCACACTTGGGAGATCCAGAAGATCAGGAAGGATGGCTCGGTGCTGTGGGTGCGCGAGAGCGCCAAAGCCATGCAGGGGGCAGACGACAAGCTCGTCGTCCTCATTGCCTGCGAAGATATTACCGAGCGAAAGCGGACGGAAACTGCCCTGCGGCGGAGCGAAGCCCATCTCGCCCAGGCGCAGGAATTGAGCCGCACCGGCAGCTTCGGCTGGAACGTCGCCACCGGCGAGGTCCACTGGTCAAAGGAGACCTTTCGTATCTTCCAATACGATCCGTCGACCAAACCGACGCCGCAACTCGTCGTTGATCGAACCCATCCAGAAGATCGGGCTGACGTGCGAGAGACCATCGAACGAGCGGTCCAAAACGAAGAGGATTTCGAGCACGAATACCGACTGCTGATGCCGGACAGCTCGGTGAAGCACCTCCGCGCGGTGGTACGAGCCACTAGAACCGCCTTTGGTGATATCGAGTTTATCGGCGCAGTGACGGATATTACGGCTGCAAAGCAGGCGGAACAGCAGTTGCGTCGTAGCGAGGCCTATCTGGCCGAAGCCCAGCATCTTAGCCACACGGGCAGTTGGTCCTGGGACGTCCACCGTCTCGAATTTGTGTATCGCTCCGCCGAAATCGATCGTCTGTTTGGCTTCGACCCGGGACAGGCTGTATCGATCGAGACCATCCGGTCGCGTATCCATCCAGACGACTTGCCGCGACTTCAGGACGTGCCGCGCCAGGCTATCATAGGCAATGGAGGACACTTCGAATATGATTTCCGAATCCTTCTTCCAGATGGCGCGATGAGGCGCATACATTCCGTTGCGCACGCCGTGGTCGGCAGCGACGGCAACGTCAGCGAGCTCATCGGAACGCATATGGATGTTACCGAGCAACATGCGGCCAGGGAACGATTGGAAAGGGCTCTTGCTGCGTTGCGCGAAAGCGAGCAGCGGTTTCGCGACTACGCCGAAACGGCCTCCGACTGGCTCTGGGAGACCGGGCCGGACCACCGGGTCACGCTTTTATCGGAGCACACCAGCGCAGCAGGCCTTCCGGCTTCAGAGGTCGTCGGACTGCTTCGCTGGGAAATAGCGCGCGATTTCGAAGCAGAACCCGAGAAGTGGCGCCAGCATCGGGCGACACTCGATGCACGTCTTCCGTTTCGCGATTTCATCTATCGCACCCTCACTCAGATGGGATCTCCAATTTACGTCCGAACCAGCGGCAGGCCATTCTTTGATGCTGACAGCAATTTCCTCGGCTATCGCGGCGTCAGCACCGACATCACCGCAACCATCCGCGCAGATCAGGCCGAACGAGAACTGCGGAAGGCACAGGCAGAGCTCGCGCACGTGACGCGGGTGACGATGCTCGGCGAGCTGACAACCTCCATCGCCCATGAAATAAATCAGCCGCTTGCCGCCATTGTCACCAATGGCGAGGCTTGTCTGGGTTGGCTTGGTCGCGAAACTCCTGATCTTTCCGCGGCACGCCGCTCAGTGGAGTGGATCATCGAGGACGGGATCCGGGCGAGCGAGGTGATCCGCCGCATCCGCGCGCTTGCGAAGAAAGGCGAGATCGAGATGGTGCCGCTCGATATCAACGACATCGTCCAGGAGGTAATCGCGCTGGTGACACGGGAGCTTGTCGGCCATCAGGTGACGTTGCGAACCGAGTTGGCGCCGGCCCTCCCCCTGATCCTGGGTGACCGGGTTCAACTGCAACAGGTGATCACAAATCTAGTGATGAACGGGATTGAGGCCATGCAAATGGTCAGGGACCGGCCGCGCGAACTGATGATTCAGTCATCTCGAGACGATATAGGACACGTGCACCTCGCCGTGACTGACTGCGGTATAGGGATCACCGAGGACGACGCGGATCGCGTGTTCAATCCCTTTTTTACCACTAAATCAAGCGGCCTTGGAATGGGGCTTTCGATCTGCCGTTCGATTGTGGAGGCTCACGGAGGGAGCCTATCGATCGCTCGCAAGCAAGAGCCGGGCGCGACGTTTCAATTCGTCCTACCGTTCCATAAGGAGGTCGTGTCGTGACCGGGCGCTCCGACTTGCCGCACCAAACCGTAAAGGTCGAGGAGCCCAGCGGAAGGGCGATCGTGTTCGTGATCGATGACGACGTCTCAATGCGTCGTTCGCTCTCGAATCTTTTTCAATCGGTGAACTTGGACGTTGCTGCGTTCGGATCGGCTCAGGAAATGTTGCAGGGAAAGCTTCCGGAGGTCGCCAGCTGCCTCGTCCTTGACGTCAGACTGCCAGGATTGAGTGGCCTCGAGCTGCAGACCGAGCTAGCCAAGTTGAACCTTCACATTCCGATTATTTTCATCACTGGCCATGGCGACATTCCAATGAGCGTCAAGGCGATGAAGGGCGGAGCGGTCGACTTCCTTACCAAGCCGTTTCGCGATCAGGAGCTGCTTGATGCCGTCGTCGCCGCGACCGAACGGGATCGCAAGAGGCGGGAGGTTGAGAAGACAGTTGCGAACCTGCAGTCCTTGTACGACACCTTAAGCTCACGCGAACAGGCAGTTATGAAACTGGTCGCCGCCGGGCTTATGAACAAACAAGTAGCCGCAGAGCTCGAGCTCGCCGAAATCACCGTCAAGATCTATCGCGGGCGGGTGATGAAGAAAATGGGCGCGCGGACGCTGGCCGATTTAATCAGAATGGCTGAGGCCCTCGGAATTTGTTCCAACCACCCCGAATAAGCCTAAGTATGAGTTTACAATCTCATCCCGCAAGCTCACCCTTTGTCCAGGCGGCTGTGCTTCGGCAAGCGCCTTTCCCGCGATAGAGGGGATCGTCTTGTCCACGCCTCCGCTCATTGCCATCGTCGACGACGACGGTTCAGTTCGTGCTGCGATAAATAACCTTTTGAAGTCCCACGGCTATATCGTTCATACATTTGTGTCGGCCGAGGAGTTCTTGCGCTCGCCCCACCTGAACGGAACATCGTGTGTGATTGCGGATGTGCAGATGTCGATTATGAGCGGCTTGGACCTGCTGGCACATATGCGGGACCATGGCTACGGTGCACCCTTCATTTTCATCACTGCCTTTCCCGATGATCGCGTTCGCGCGCGTGCGCTGAGCGCCGGAGCGATTTGCTTCCTGGCCAAGCCCTTCGCCGGACAGCACTTGATCAGGTGCCTCGATACTGCACTGGATAAGCATCGCGGCGGAGCCAGCGCATGAGACGATGAGCACGCAGTCTGCTCAAAGTTCGGGTCTGATTTGTGAGCGCGGGCCGCGGAACCGCGCGCTTCGCCGTACCACAAAGTCGATGAGGACCTCGGCCTCACGCGCAACTCGCCAGCAATCCTTGGCGATCGGGCTTTTTTGCTGACATTTCTTCGTTCACTATTCGTCACATTGCTTGCGGCCGGCCTGCATCAGCTACTGTTGTTGAGGTCTCCAATGAAGCCATCCGGCCAGTCCTCGGTTGCACGGGCTAACCGAAGTTGCACGCCTCGCTTCGGCTTTATGAATCTGAAAAGCAGCACATTGAAGAAGAAATTGATATTTGGCTTGCCGAGAACCACAGCCGGCTCGATTAAGCCGCCCGCCCGCCTCCTCCACTCTCTTGGTCAGGGCTACCGGAGACTGCCGCTGCGAGAGTGCTGTTCGGGCTTCTGCAAGAGCTCCTTCAAGGGCCGACTCCATGTCATGCTAGGACCCGTGGAGCACGACAGTGCGCACTGTTCGGATTTTGGCACCCGGTGCGTGACATATGATGCAAGAAATCGAAGTGTTCTTTGGAATAGGACAGCCCGCCATCTTTCGGTTATCACCCCTCTGGGCGGCCGATGGATTGGGTGTAGATTCGCCTGGAGCCATCAGCGACCAGCGAGATCCGACATCTCGTTGCGGGCCTTAGGCGGCTCCGTCGTAAGTTGAAGCAGATTGTCCGCAGGGAGCCCCTGCCCCACACCAATGAGATCTCGCTATGCTTCATCGTAAAACCGCTTAAGCAGGAGCACGCCTACACTTCTTTGAAGTTCCCCTATCTGCAGTAATGCTGCATCGCTTTCTGGGCCGCGCGGAAGTCGCGTTGCTGACGATAAGATGCCGATCAGCAGTTGGAGCAGCTCCTCGATCGCGGCCGCATCACTGCCCTTTTGAAGCCCGTCACTCATGCGAGCAATCTCCTCCATCGCCTTCCAATCTTCCGGAAGCGTGACTTCTCGACAAAAACGCATCCGTCAAGGGTTTAAAGCTGCGGCTACAGCGAGGCCGCAGACCGAAGAGTTGGAACAGGCAATGAACGGTACTTTTGGCAATTTCCGTCCCTTTGGATGGGCGCACGCTCCGACGGATTGCTGCTTTAGGCCTGCGCGCAAGTGTCTTGCTGATCAGCTCGGCCACAGCCTCATCCTCAACCGTGCGGGGTCCACTGGTAGGCGTCTCATCGTAGATGATCGCGATGTGATTTCCGATGAAGCCATTGGGCCAGTTGCCGATCCTATGGGGCCGACCACCAAGCCGGGTCGCCAAGACGATGTTGCTCAGCTCACGTTGGCAGGCCAGCACGATCCCTGTTCGCTGCGTCAGCGCCGAGACAGCGAGCGCGACCGTGTTATGGCCGTGAGCTGCGTGTCTTCGTCGCTGGAAATAGTCAGCATCGCCTTCCGCCCGTTCGGTGCGCATCGGTACCTCCTTCATCGGGATACCCGGAATTCATGCAATAGTCATGCTACGAAGTTGCGGGACAGAACACTAGCAACGAGGCGGGGTCACCCGAGAATAACCTGGGCAAACGTGAATCGCGATGTTCTCGTGACCGGATATTCGATCACTCGCGGAGAGGGCAAACGATGTGCCGGCGGCACTGTCGACCAGCACCCCGTAACTCGATGGTCTACGCACATCGGGCGGTCGGCTATCGCCGGAGCAGCTCAAGAATGACAGGTGCCACCACATCGAGGTCAAGGGTGCCGCGATGGTGCCGGAATTTGGTGTGCGCCTTGCTTCACGAGAGAAAACACGCGCAGCCGCCAGATCCCTTTGGATCAACGCTGCAGGTTGTCAGATCTCCGACATCTCCGTCTTGAACCCGACGTGCCTGATGTTGAAAGATGGAAGGTCGTCTGATGACGATCGCCTCTCGTGCTGGCCCGAACGGATTGCTGACGATCGTACGCCGCTGTGCCGTTGGCGCCCACCTAGGCGCTCGACCTCACGTATCGTTAGGCTCTGCTTCTTCGCGCGCGCTGCCATCGAGACTAGCAGGCTATCTGGTCGAATTATCGCCTAATCCGGTGATCGTCGCGCCGGGTTTTTCCCGATTCTTTGGCGCTCTTGCCTCGTTCGCGGCCCGTTTTGGCGGCTGGCACGGTGCTTGCTGGAGATCACTCGCTAAATGCGAGATCTGCGGTGACGTCACCAGCGGTCCGCACCGCCACCAGGCGATTCGTATCTTTTTGGAAGGACGAGATCTTATCGCGATCCTAGAGAAGTTTCACCAAACCAATGATCGAAGGCAGTCTCGATGAAACTTTCGAATTTGAACCTGCCGGCACGTCGATCCTCAATCAAGCTAGTTCTGCACCGAAGCAAGGGGGACCGGCGAGTTTCGGGCGCATCCCATCGACAACGGTACGGACGATAGGTGCGCGGCCGATTTTGCGTCGCACGAACAGCGCACCAAGCGGCCGATTGCCGCGGGTTCTGATGATTAAGCAATATAGCCCTTCCCCATTCGGGCCCGCAGCTGAATAGTTCCTTTGGTGAAGAAACCGCAAAGGCTGGAACATCCATGAACGAAACGATCTCAATCGAGAATGTCATTCCGCGGACCGATGTCGTCAAACGCGCAGCGCGCATTGGCGCGGAAATCAGAAACATCAAGCTCTCGAGCGATTTGCCGGATCAGACGATCGCTGCAATCAACAGCTTGCTGCTCGACCACAAGGTGATCTTCTTCCGCCACCAAGGTCATCTCGATGACGCCGAGCAGGAGCGATTTGCCGCGCGTTTAGGGAAGCTGGTGCCGCATCCGATGCTCGGCGTTGCCAAGGGAACGGCATCGCTCCTCGAGCTTGACTCCGCTCGCGGTGGTGGCCGGGCCGATGTGTGGCACGCCGACGGGACCTTCGCCGATGCCTATCCCAAGATTTTGGTTCTGCGGGCCGTTGTGATCCCACTATTCGGCGGTGATACGGTGTGGTCGAACACCGCCGCCGCTTATCTCGATCTGCCGCCACCGCTGCAACGGCTTGCGGACGAGCTCTGGGCCGTTCACAGCAACGTCTTCGATTATGCCGGAATGGCTCGAGTCCGCGAGGTCGATAAGAAGCATTTTGACGAGGTCTTCACCAGAACCATCTTCGAGACCGAGCATCCCGTCGTGCGTGTCCACCCCGAGACCGGAGAGCGGACGCTAGTGCTCGGCGCGTTGGTACAGCGTTTTCTTGGCATCCCCAAATATGACGGTCAAAAGCTGTTTGATATACTTCAGTCTCATATCACCGCGCCCGAAAACACCGTGCGCTGGAACTGGAGGGAGGGCGATGTTGCGATCTGGGATAACCGCGCCACGCACCATTATGCAGTCAATGATTACGGCGACCAGCATCGCATCGTTCGTCGCGCCACCATCGAGGGTGACGTGCCCGTCAGCATTGATGGCCGGTGCAGTGTAACGCGCGTAAAGGTCACCAAGCAGCCGCCCATAAGGCGTTCACACATTCACGGAGATCCGGCCGTTATAGACTATGCTCCCGCGCTCTCTACTTGTACTAGTTGAGGTCAAACGGCCTGTGCGGGTCTGATGAAGATCTGGTTTCGCGAGCCTCATCGAGAGCGCGGTCGGCGCTGCAATGGACGTACAGCGCTAGGCCACCGCGTATGCGCGACGGCCGAGGTAATCAACTCGAGGGAAAGCGAGTTGCCTCAAGGTGCCGGCAAGTGATGGCAGAGGAGATCGGCAGCGGCACGTATCAACCGGAGGAGGTTGACTTTCGTTCATCCAACGAGAGCCGTGAATATGAGGAGCTCCAAACGCAACGGTTGGCCTGACGTTGCGGCAGCTTGTGACACAATGCATGCCGCCGGACCTGCTCGCGAGGAGGCGGTAGCGCCTTGCGATGGCAAAAGGAGAAAATCGGGTGCGACCAGAAGGCGAGCATAGCCTGGCTTCTCACTGGCAGTATCAGGTCAGGTTCGATGTGAATGATTCCGCCACCGCGGAATCGCTAGGCCGAAAGCTCCCTGCTCCGGCACTGGCACCGCTGTTCAATATCCTTGCCAAGCATCGCGCCGCGCCCAAATGCCAGTTCGATGCCTTTGTGGAGTATGTCGCCGCGGCAGAAGAGCACGGCGTCGAAAACTATCCGCTCTACCAGTGGACAAAGGCGACGATCAAGAATCCAGCGAATAAAGAAAAGTATTTGAAATCCTTTGCACTCTACGTAGACGATCGGGAGATCTATGCCAAGGAGATTGCCGACGCGCTGGAGGCGGACTTGCAACCGCTCACCACTAGCGGGCTCGTCACGCGAATATCGAAGTACGATACCAACCCCGCCAACAATCCTCAGCCGCGGCAGGGCCCCCGTGATTAGGGTGAACTGAACGCCGGCTATTGGCCCCAAGCCGAAGACCATCACTAAGGACGCGCGTCCGCTGCGGGGGATTGTGTAGCAAAGGTCGATCTTCGCAGATGACCGCAATTCTGCAGGCCGTGGGCGCGACTTCCGTATACAAATGTGAGGGACCTCACTGCATCACGCAAGATTTCACAGGCGACTTCAATAATGCGGTTGAGATCATACGATCAGCGATCGCTCGCTGCTTAGTGCTTTTCGCGACAATTTCTGAACCCTGCGACTTTCGACTTTTGCAACACTCTCTGGGGTGAATCGGACAGTGTTGGCGCTGGCCTTTGACCGATGCTCATGGGCCTTACTCGAACGTGTCGGCCTCGCGGGGCGGATCCGACGATTGTGATCAGAAGAGCGCTGGGTGTCGAACCTCAAGCAGCCGCATAGAACGCTTCCCGAATGAGATTCGAGATCGCGCCGGAACCAATAATCGTCGCCTTTCATGAACAGTTCGGTTTTGGGTCACGCGACTAGCCTTGAGGACTTAGAAGAATATCGAGGTAGACACCAACAAATT